>CAZGSW010000022.1:1497-27006 GCA_964528635.1 uncultured Rhodoplanes sp.
CCGCGTCAGTCGGATTCGGTGAACACCTCTTCGCGCTTGGCGCGGAGCGATGGCAGAACCGCCAGCACCAGCATGATCACCGCGATGGCAAGCAGCACGGCAGAGATCGGCCGCGTCACGAACACGCTGGCATCGCCGCGGGCGATCAGCATGGCACGCCGCAGGTTCTCTTCCATCAGCGGGCCGAGCACGAAGCCGAGGATCATCGGAGCCGGCTCGAAGTCGTGCTTGCCCAGCCAGTAGCCGACGATGCCAAACACTGCGGTCATGACGACGTCCCACGGTGCGTTGTTCACCGAGTAGATGCCGATGGCGCAGAAGATGACGATCATCGGGAACAGATGACGATACGGCACGCGCAGCAGCCGCACCCAGACGCCGACCATCGGCAGGTTGATGATGATCAGCGCGAGGTTGCCGATCCACATCGAGGCGATCATCCCCCAGAACAGCTCAGGCTGCTTGGTCATGACCTGCGGACCGGGCACGATGCCGTGAATGGTCATGGCACCGACCATCAGCGCCATCACCGGGTTCGGCGGGATGCCCAGGGTCAGCAAGGGGACGAACGCGGTCTGCGCCGCGGCGTTGTTCGCCGACTCGGGAGCCGCCACGCCTTCGATGGCGCCGCGGCCGAACCGGCTCGGGTCCTTCGAGACACGCTTCTCGAACGTGTAGGCGGCGAACGCCGCGATGATGGACCCGCCGCCGGGCAGAATGCCAAGGCAGGAGCCGAGGATCGTGCCGCGGCCGATCGCTCCCGCCGATGCCTTCAGATCCGGCAAGGTCGGCATCAGGTTGGTGATCTTGCTGTCGATCACGTCACGGCTGCCGCTGACTTCCATATTGCGAAGGATTTCGCCGAAGCCGAACATGCCCATGCCGACCACGACGAAGCCAATGCCGTCGGACAGTTCGGGCACGCCCCAGGTCATGCGCTCCGCACCGGTCTCAAGGTCCGAACCGATCATGGACAGCAGGAGGCCGAGCAGGATCATGCACAGCGCCTTGAGAATCGAGCCCTTGGCGAGCACGACCGCAAAGATCAGACCGAGCACCATCAGAGAGAAATATTCTGCCGGGCCGAACAGCAGGGCCACCGCGGTGAGCGGAGCGCCCAGCGCGGCCACCAGAACCGTGGCGACACAGCCGGCGAAGAACGAACCGATCGCCGCGATCGCCAGCGCCGGGCCGGCACGGCCCTGCAGCGCCATCTGATGGCCGTCCAGTGTCGTCACAACGGATGACGATTCACCCGGTATGTTGACAAGGATCGACGTGGTCGATCCGCCATACTGCGCGCCGTAGTAGATGCCGGCGAGCATGATGAGCGCGCCGACCGGAGGCAGGCCGAACGTGATCGGCAGCAGCATCGCGATGGTGGCGAGCGAACCGATGCCGGGCAGAACGCCGATCAGCGTACCGACCAGTGCACCAATCATGACGAGCATGACGTTGGTGGGCGAAATCGCCACACCGAAACCCAACCAGAGATTGCCGAGAAGATCGTACATTGTGGTGCTCGTCGCTCAATAAAACCGGGGCCAAAGCTGGAACGGCAAATTCAAGCCGTACGGGAACAGGAGCGCGCAGAAAATCGTAAGGAGCACCGCCCAGATCAAGCTCTCCCGCCACCTCACGTCGTCCGCAGCCGCCGCACAGATGACGATGGTCGAGAACGTCGCGATGATGAGACCGAGCGGCCGGATCGTGGCGGCGAATGCCAGAATCGAGCCGAGAATGAAGAATATGCCGCTGAGCTTGTAGCGCGACACCATGGGTCCCGTGCTCAGCACGCCCGATATCACAACGGCGATGCTCAGCAGCATGAGAACCAACGCGAACAATCGCGGCGCCGTGCCCGGACCGAACGCGAAGCCACGCATGCCCGGCAGGTCGTTGGATGCGACGAACGCAACGAGCGCGACCAGTACGAGCGCCATGCCGCCGTAGAAATCCTGCGGGTTTCTGACCGCCAGAAACCGCATCGCCACAGCGATGCCCGTAGCGATGAACAGAACGATCGCGCCGCGCACCGTGAACGGTACAGGATTTCTGAGGAGGAACGATGTGAGCAGCAGAATGCCGCCCAGCACCGCAAGCACGATTCCGCCCTGGAAGTCGTATTGTCGTTGCTCTTCAGGCGTACGCGCCAAAGCTCCTCGCGAGTCGGACATGTACGAACCCCCCTTCACGCCTACTGTTAATCGCAGCCCCGCAGTAGAAGACAGGTTTTGGGATCGAAAAGCAACCCAAACTGCGAGCGCGATCTCTGTATCAGATGACGCCGAAGAAACCCAAGGCCGCACCGATGCCGATTAGCAACAATGGATTCCACCGGGTCCAGTACGTTACCGCGGCGGTTGCCGCTGCGACCAACGCTGCCATCCGATTATGCACGGCGATTCCCGTAAGCAGAATCGCACTGGCCGAAACCAGCCCCACCGAAATCGGCACAAGTCCCGCCTGAACCGCGACCCGCCACGGCCTGTTCCTGAAACGGTCCCAGGTTCGGCTCAGCCACGCAGCAAGCACAGCAGTGGGGCCGCACATCGCCAGAGTGGTGATCAGCGCACCGGTGACACCGGCGACGTGATAACCGACGAGGGTGACGATCATAACATTCGGGCCGGGCGCGGCTTGGGAGATCGCGAACATGTCCGCGAATTGCCGCTCGTCCATCCAGCCGCGCAGTTCGACCGCCTGACGGTGGATTTCCGGCACCACGGCGTTGGCGCCACCGAGCGCCAGCAGCGACATGATGGCGAACTGAACCGCCAGGACAACCAGCACGTCGCCATCGGACTTCACCGGCGCACCCACCAGGCGGCAGCAAAGCTGAGCGGGGCCATCACCAGCAGCACCCACACCAGCGGCCACCGCATCAGGCCGATCGCCGCCGCGGTGCCGACCAGCACGAACGGAGCCGGGCCGATCCCGGCCTTGAACAGCGGCACGGCCATCTTGGCTGCGGTCGCGATCAGCAGCCCGGCGGCGGCCGCCGCGACTCCGACCAGGATGCGGCGCAAGGCGTCCACGTCGCCATACTGGGCGTACAGGATGCCGACCGTGAGCATGAGCGTGAACGGCAGGATCAGGAAACCGAGCCAGGCCGCAACCGCACCGGTCCAGCCGAGCACCCGCGAGCCGAACACGGCGGCCAGATTGACGATGTTGGGGCCGGGCAGGAACTGGCAGAGCGCATAGACGTCGTTGAACTCATCCGCCGTCATCCAGCGCTTCTCTTCGACGAACATGCGCCGCGTCCACGGCAGGGTGCCGCCAAATCCCATCACAGTGATTTTGACGAAGGCCCGAAACAGCTCGAAATGGGTCGGGACCTGTGGCGCGGCGGGCGGCTGCGCCGCGACGGAGGACTGCGGCATGGCGCCGAGATTTATCCGGTCGATCCGCCCGGCACCATCGGGATTATCGCAAAGGCCCCATGTCAAACGAGCCAGAGTCAAACCGGCCGGCGCGGGCGGCGGATGGCCGGCAAGACGGATCGCCAGCGGCGGCGCGAGCACCGCATCCGGGGAAACAAAACGGTGAAAGGAAGGTAAGTGGAGGCTTCTGTTGCCAGGTGCCTCCGAACCCCGCCTGACGGAGCTTAACCCGTCAGGGCTTTAGGCTTGGTCTTTCAAACCGCTTAAGCGGCCTGAGCAACCGGAGCATAGTTGTCGTTGGCAACTATGAGATGGTCGATAACGTCCGACCCAGTCCGGGCAAAAGCTCGCCTTTTACGCCCTCGTCGATCCTGTTTCGCCCCCGCCAAAACCCTGATTCTTCAAGGGTTTTGGTGGAGGCGCCGGGTACTGCCCCCGGGTCCGAAAGGTTTATTCTGACGCGCGTTTATCGCCATAGCCGGCTTGCGCCGGCACCCCCAATATAGGCCCTGGGCGCTAACGAAAAAAGACTTCCTGCACAGTCGGGTCGCCCCGGGGGCTGCGCCCTCGGACGGCACCGCAACCAGCGCGGTTCGGCCTGTCCCGACACGTCTCCCCGCCCCTTGCCCGGCTTCTCCTGCGCTGCCAAATAGAACGGTGGCGGGCCACGATCGCGGCTCGCGGCGCCCGGAACCGGGCCCGTTTGACCAGAATTGGCATGGCAGTGGACCACATCCGTTACGACATGCTGGCGCAGGAGGCCCTGCGCGGTGTGGTGCGACGCGTACTGATCGACGTCGCCAAAAAGGGGCTGCCGGGCGAGCACCACTTCTTCATCACATTCTCGACGCCCGAACCGGGCGTGAAGCTGTCGCCGCGCATGCGCGAGCAGTATCCGGAGGAGATGACGATCGTCCTCCAGCACCAGTTCTGGGATCTGAAGATCACCGAAGATCACTTCGAGGTCGGTCTGTCGTTCGGCGGCATCCCCGAAACGCTCGTGATCCCGTTCGATGCCATCAAGAGCTTCTTCGATCCTTCGGTGCAGTTCGGCCTGCAGTTCGAGACCGTCGGAGAGGGCGAAGGGCAAACCGCATCGCCCAGAATCGAGAAGCGGGACGAAAAACCTGCGGCGAAGCCGCGGCAGCCGGCGCGCACCAGGTCCGACGCCGCCGAACCGTCGCCCGCAGCCCCCGAGCCGGCGGAACCGCAACCCGCAGCCAAGCCGGACGACGCAGCCTCCACTGGCAGTGCCGAAGTGGTCCAGCTCGACCGCTTCCGCAAGAAATAGCCAGCGGCCTGCGGCGGCCTTTCCTGCCGAGGAGCACCATGGCGAAGACCGAGCGCCCGGCCAGAATCCGCACCGAAACCGATACGTTCGGCCCGATCGACGTCCCCGCCGACCGGTACTGGGGCGCGCAGACCCAGCGCTCGCTGGAGAACTTCCGCATCGGCACCGACCGCATGCCGGTGCCGCTGATCCGGGCACTCGGCGTCGTGAAACGCGCGGCGGCCGAGGTGAACCTGGAATTGGGCCTCATCGATGCCCGCAAGGCGCGCGCCATCGTGCGCGCGGCACAGGAGGTGATCGACGGCGAACTCGACGAGAACTTCCCGCTGGTGGTCTGGCAGACCGGGTCCGGCACGCAGACCAACATGAACGTCAACGAGGTGATCGCCAATCGCGCCAACGAACTGCTGGGCGGCAAGCTCGGCGCGAAGTCGCCCGTGCATCCAAACGACCACGTCAACCTGAGCCAGTCGTCGAACGACAGCTTCCCGACCGCGATGCATATCGCGGCGGCCGACGAGATCGCGCGCCGGCTCGACCCGGCGCTCGCACATCTGCAGGAGGCGCTGCAGCGCAAGGCCAAAGCGTTCGACCGCATCGTGAAGATCGGCCGCACCCATCTGATGGATGCAACGCCGCTGACGCTAGGCCAGGAATTCTCCGGCTACGCGGCGCAGATGAAAAGCGGCATCGTGCGGATGCGGCTCGCGCTCAAGCAACTCTATCCGCTGGCGCAAGGTGGCACTGCGGTCGGCACCGGCCTCAACGCCAGCCCGCAGTTCGCCAAGGCGTTCGCGCGGCGCGTCGCCGCGATCACGCGGCTGCCGTTCACCTCGGCGCCGAACAAATTCGAGGCGCTGGCCTCGCACGGCGCCTATGCATTCGCGCACGGCGCGCTGAACGCGCTTGCCACCGATCTGTTCAAGGTCGCCAGCGACATTCGCCTGCTCGGATCGGGCCCTCGCTCCGGGCTCGGCGAACTGACACTGCCGGAAAACGAGCCGGGCTCGTCGATCATGCCGGGCAAGGTCAATCCGACCCAGTGCGAGGCCGTGACCATGGTGTGCTGCCAGGTGTTCGGCAATCAGTCCGCAATCACCGCGGCGGCAAGCCAGGGCCACCTGGAACTCAACGTCTTCAAGCCGGTGCTGGCGCATTGCATGCTGCAGTCGATCCGGCTCGTCGCCGACGCCGCGCGCTCATTCGCGGACAATTGCATCAGCGGCATCGAACCGAACGAGGCGCGCATCCGCGAGATGATGGAGCGCTCGCTGATGCTGGTGACGGCGCTCGCGCCGCGCATCGGCTATGACAAGGCTGCCGAGATCGCGAAGGCGGCGCACCGAAACGGGACAACGCTTCGCGAGGAAGCGGTCCGTCTCGGGCATCTGGATACCGGCGAGTTCGATCGCCTGGTCCGGCCGGAGCGGATGACACGCTCTCGCTGAGCACCGCATACAGTTCCTGTCTATTTGAAACGAATATGAACAAGGAACAGCACGGGGAGCAAACTGCCTTGTTCCGGGGCAGCATGCGTGGACGCGGCGACACCACAGTCGCATCTTTTCGACAAATGCACATTCTAATTCCGGCTCACGCTTCGGTGGCCACCGTATCGGCGCAATTTAGGCTGAAGCATCGCTTCAGCGAATCCGGATAACGGCCGAGCAGACATGGGCGACATCTTGAATTTACGGACCGCACGCAAGCGGGCCGTCCGCCGGCAGGCGGAACAGGCTGCCGCCGAGAACCGGCAAGCCCACGGCATCTCCAGGAAGAAACGGGCGCAAGCGTCGTCAGAACGCGACCGGATCGATAGAGCTCTCGACGGCCATCGGATTGAACCAGGAGACCGCCGATGAAGTCACCGGTTGTCAAACGATCCATCGTGATCGCCAATCACAAGACCAGCGTCAGCCTCGAAGACGCGTTCTGGAAGGGGCTGAAGGACATCGCCAGCGATCGCGGTCTGACGCTGTCGGAGCTGATCGCAACCATCGACACCGAACGGCTGCAGGGCAATCTCTCGTCCGCGATCCGCCTGTTCGTGCTCGACCACTATCGCAACAGATGCGGCTTGCCAGGCGTGGAGAAGACGGCGCGCGAGCCGATGGCCCTGCACACCGGATCTTCAGCGCTGCGCGCCGAGTAGATCCAACGGCGCATTGGCTGGCGGTGCCGGCGTCCGGGCGGCCGGTTTCGGGGCTGCAGGCCTGGCCGGTTGCGCGACTGCACGGGGCCTCGGCACCGGCAGCACGTCGATCGCCGGCGGCAGTGGAGGCGCCGGCGTGGCATCGGCTTCCGCCGGCGGTGGAGACTGTTCGGCTGCAGCCGGCACAGACGCAGGCACCAACGCGTTGCGCGCCGCCTCTTCCTTTTTCTGTTCGAGGCGCTGGCGTTCGGCCAATTCCTCCTTGCGCTTGCGCTCCGCTTCCTCGCGCTTGCGCCGGGCTTCCTCTTCCAGCCGCTTGCGCAACGCCTCTTCCTCGCGGCGCTTGTGCTCCATCTCCTCGATCTCTTTCGACTGCCGCTCGATCTCGCGGAGCGACAACCAGTTGGAAAGCGCGGCCACGTCGATCGTGCGGGCGGCGGCATTCCACGGACCGCGCAGTCCGATGGTCAGGGTCGGCCGCGCACCGTTTCCGAGCGCCGTGGCGCCGGTCAGCCTGAGCACCCCGTCGAGGCCTGCGTCGGAAAGATCGATGTTGGCGGACATCGTCAGATCGGCGCCGTCGGCGCGCGCCGTCGCGTTGCTGATTTTCGCCTGCCCCGCCGCGATCGCGATCGTGCCTTCGGCGCGCGCAACGGACAGCGTGCCGTTGTCGAGCGCGGTGGCCACGAAATCGCGGATACGGACGCCCTCGGTCGAAACGCCGATATCGGCGGCACGCGCCACCGCGTCGAACACGTGCGGGCTCAGCCCCGTGAAGCGGGCGTTCTCCAGCACGATCGACCCCTTGCCGGCGAGCGAACCCATGAACGCCGCAGGGCTGCGGCCCGAACCCTCCACGTCGGCATGCAACGTGACCAGTCCGGTCACACGCGAGGACTCCGGACCGAGCAACGCGCCTGCCTGAGCCCCGCTTAGATCGATACGGCCGCGCAACGACACACCGTCCGGCTCGGTGACGAACGCAACGCGTCCGCCAAGCCGCCCGCCGGCCAGTTCACCCTTGAGCTCGTCGAACACGACCTGCAACGGGCCGAATTGCACCACACCCTGCAGTGCGCGCGCCCGCCAGGTATCGGAGAGTCTCGCCTGCGCCGCCCGGACTTCGATACGGCCGGCAAGGCCGGATGTGCTGCCTGCAAACGGATCGCTCGGCCATGCCCGGCCGGAGCGAGGCCGCATGCCGATCGCCGCGGCGGAGATCGCCGGCACGTCGAGCGCTTCGGTCTCGATGGTCCCGTCGAGACGCGGCTCATCGCCGAACCGGAGCGTCAACCGTCCGCTGGCTTTGCTGCCGCCGACGGTGCCAGAGACCTGATCAAGCGCCAGCGCGGGCTTGTCGCCCGCAAGCCGCAAGGTCCCGCGGCCTTTGCCATCGATAACTCCGACCGCCAGGCTTCCATCAAAGCGCAGGTCGCCGTTCATCGGCCCGCTGGCCGTCACGTCCAGCTTCGCGGGACCACCGCCTCCGCCAAGACGTTCGGCCTCGGCAATCCGGTCCAGTCCGGCGAGAGCAAGCAGCGTGACTGCGTCGGCGGATTCGAACCGGCCGTCGAACCGCACATCGGTCCCTGTCAGCGCGCCGAGATCGGTGACGGTAAAATGCTCCGCCTTGCCCGAAGCCTCCGATTTCACGTTCATCGTCACGGCGCCGATACGCCCGTCCACCGCGAGGCTGCCGGTGGCTCCGCCGCCGCGTGCGAGGCTGACGGTCGCACGGAGCTTCGCGGTCCGGTCGCGCTCCGTCATCCGTCGCAGCGGCCGCGCCAGCAGCGGCGCGAACCTGTCGGCCACCGCCATCACCGCGTCGAGCTGGCGGGCATCGAGGTCGAGCGCAATGCTGCCGCCGGGCGCAGGCGCGGTCTCGATGCGTCCGCTCGCGTCAATCGAAGCGTTGCCGAAGTCGACGATGGACAGCCGTTCAACCTGAATTCCGGACGGATCGAACTTCAGCTTCGCGGTGCTGTCGCGCGCCTCGAAGCCCGCGAAGCGGGCGCGGCCGGCTTCGAGCTCAACCGCGATCTCGCGCGGCATTTCGATGCCGACGCCTGCGAACGCGCCACCGGCGAACTCCGACAGCGCGTCGAGATCGAGGTCGGTAGCCTTGAGCGCGGCATCAAGCCTGGCGGGGTGGCCCGCGTCCGGCCACCGGTAGACCAGCCTGCCCTGCACCACACCGCGGTCGAACTCGGCGTGCAGACCTTCCACCGCGATCCGCTCGGTCCCGAACGCGACGTCGCCGCGCAATTGCCATGGCCTGACCAGCACCTGACCCGCCGCGATCGGCTCCCCGCCAAGCCAAGCCAGCAGCGCCTTCGGATCGCCGGCGTCGACCGATGCGGTCCCGTCGAATCCCAAGCCTTTCTCAGCAGGCTCGAGACGGCCGCTTGCGCTGGCCTTTGTGAATCCCGGCGCACGGAATTCAAGCTTGTCGATCCGCCACGCCGCGCCGTCGGAGCGCAGGTCGCTGCCGAACGCCTGCAGCATCGCACCGCCAAGCGTCACCGTGTCGATGCTGACCGTGAGACTGACCGGAATTGACGGGCGCATCATGCCGCTGAACAGTTCGGCGAATGCCCGGGTGGCCGCAACCGGCAGCCGGCGCGGCTCGTCGGCCGTCGCGACCAGCCGGTCGAGGTCGATCTGCCTTGCCGACAGCGCGCCCTGCAATCGCGGCCGTTCGCCGAACTTGATCTCGGCGGCGCCGTCGAGCTTGGCCGCACGCTCGTCAGGACCGTACTGGAACTCGATCTGCTCCAGCAGCGCGGACTGCGCGTTTGCCTTCGCCTTTCCGGTCAGCCGCCACGGTTCGTGCGCGACTGCCTTGCCGCTCGCCTTCACCGAGCCGGCTGGACGCGACATGGCAAAGCTGCCTTCGAAACGCGGAGCGTTGCGGTCCGCGCCCACCAGCCCGTCGATCTCGAGCGCAAGCGGACGCTCGGCGAGTTCGATGTTCAGCTTGACGCGCATTCCGTCGTCGGAGAGCCGGCCCGCGCTGACCTTGTATCCATGGATCTCGCCGCCGCTGACGAAGGCGCCCTCGCCGCGAAACGGACCGACCAGCGAGCGCACCTGGCCGCGAAACCACAGCTTGTCGAGCACCACGCGCGAACCGCTCAGCGCGTCGGTGAGGACCACGCGACCGTCCTCGACGTTGAGCCGCTCGATCGCGACCGTTTCGGTTTGCAGGGCCATCTCCGGCCAGTCGATCCGGCCCAGGCTGTTCACCCCGATGCCGAACTCCGGTCCGGTCAGCTTCGCTTCCACGGCGCGGATCTCGCCGCGCATCAGCGGCCCGAGTCCCAGTTCGATCGATAGTGCCCGCGCCCGCAGGCGACCCGACTGGCCCGCCGGTCCCATTTCGATATCGCCGAGCGTCATCGACGGCGTCGGCAGCAGCGTGACCTTGATGGGGCCGGAGACGCGCACGCCGAGGCCGACGAGACGGCTCGCCTCGGCCTCGAAGAACGTGCGATGGTCGTTCCAGTTGACGAAGTACGGTCCGATCAGCGCCGCAAGCAGCGCCAGGATCAACGCGATCGCCAATCCCAATAGCGTCGTCTGCACGCCTGCTCCAGTGCCGGCTTTTCCGTCTCGGCCGCACGCGGGCACGGACCGGCGAGATCGAACGCTTCAGAATCCACCGGGCGCGGCACACCGGCGACCCGGCTCCCGCCCGAAATGCCTGTCTTTAGAGGCAAATCTGTGTCCGCATCGGCTGCCCGTCTAGACCGGCGGAAGCATTTTCCCCGGGTTCATGATGTTGTCCGGGTCGAGCGAGCGCTTCACCGCGCGCATCGCTTCAAGAGCCGGCAGACCGTGTTCCGCTTCGAGGTATTTGACCTTGCCCTGGCCGACACCGTGTTCCCCCGTGCAGGTGCCGTCCATAGCCAGCGCCCGCCGCACCAGGCGCTCGTTGAACGCCTTGGCCGTGGCGACCTCGTCCGGGTTGTCGGTGTCGATCAGCAGCGTGAGGTGGAAGTTGCCGTCGCCGACATGGCCCACGATCGGGGCGACCAGCTTGCTGGCGGCAATGTCCTCCTGTGTCTCAGCAACGCATTCGGCAAGCCGGGAGATCGGAACGCAGACGTCGGTCGGAATCATCTTGGCGCCCGGCCGCAGCGTGAACGTGGAGAACGCTGCGTTGTGGCGCGCCTCCCAGAGCCGGGTGCGCTCCTCCGGATGCGTGGTCCACTGGAATGGCCCGCCGCCAAGCTCCTTCGCGATCTCGCCGAACCGCTCCGACTGCTCGGCGACGCCGGCCGCGGTGCCGTGGAACTCCAGGAACAGCATCGGCGTCTCGGCGAGGGTGAGCTTGGAGTAGAGATTGACCGCCCTCACCTGCAGCGCATCGAGCAGTTCGATACGGGCCACCGGGATGCCGGACTGGATGGTCAGGATTGCGGCCTTGCAGCAGGCATCGACCGAAGGAAACGGACAGATGCCTCCGGAAATGGCCTCGGGGATACCGGCGAGCTTGAGCGTCAGCTCGGTGATGACGCCGAGCGTACCCTCGGCGCCGACGATCAACCGTGTGAGATCGTAACCCGACGACGACTTCTTCGCCCGCCGTGCGGTCTGCATCAATTCGCCGTCGGCCTTGACCACCTTCAGTGCCAGGACATTGTCCTTCATGGTGCCGTAGCGCACCGCGTTGGTTCCGGAGCAGCGAGTCGACGCCATGCCGCCGAGCGAGGCGTTGGCGCCGGGGTCGATCGGGAAAAACACGCCCTGATCGCGCAGGTATTCGTTGAGCGCCTTGCGGGTGATGCCCGGCTGGATCACGCAGTCGAGGTCCTCGGCGTGCACAGCCAGCACCTGACTCATGTCGCGGAAATCAATCGAGACGCCGCCGAACGGGGCGTTGACGTGGCCCTCCAGCGACGACCCCTGCCCGAACGGAATCACCGGCAGCCGGTGCGCGGCGCAGATGCGAACCACGTCCTGCACGTCCGCGGTGGATTGCGGATAGACCACTGCGTCGGGCGGCTGGTTCTCGATCCAGGTCACCGTGTTGGCGTGCTGCTCCCGCACCGCCTGCGAGGTCACAACGAGGTTGCCGAATTTGGCCTGGAGCGCCGCGATAGCGGCGCCGGACGACTGTGGATCGCGGCGCTGCGCCGCTGCATTCTGTACCATGGAGGCACGCTAGCAGAACGCAGGCGCCGCTGCCAAAGCCCGATCAGAACGGTGGAGACGGCGGCGACACCCGATGCGATTCCAGAGGGCCGGACGAGCGCCCGGGCGAAGCGGTGCCGTCTTCACCGTGCTTCGGCGCGATCAGCGCCATGACGGCGAACAACGCACCGACCGTGACCAGGAACTTGATGAGCGACCGCGTCATGTGCGTCTCTTGCAGGGCCTGGCGCCGCATCGCGTGGGCGTTCTCGCGATAGCGGTCAATCTGGAAGGTCCCGTCGGAATGGCGGTACCAGGGATGCTCCGGGGGCAGCATTGCTCGCTCTCCAGCGTCCGGCCGCAGCAGCGGCGCGTTGGCGGCGACCATGCGCGGCGACCGGCCGGAAGACTTTCAGGAGCGCTTGATTTGTTCTTGAGATTGCCTTGATTATGGAGCCGCCGGAGGGGCCTCTCGGTGAAATTCTTCTTTGACAATCATATACTTGACGTAGATCTGCGGGAGCTCCGGAGGAACGGCGAGCCGCTCGCCGTCGAGCCGCAGGTGTTCGACCTGCTCTGCTATCTGATCGAGAACCGCGACCGCATCGTCACCAAAGACGATCTGATCGCGAGCGTCTGGAACGGACGGGTGGTCTCCGACTCGACGCTGACCAGCCGCATCAACGCCGCGCGCAAGGCTGTCGGCGACAGCGGCGAGGCACAGCGGCTGATCCGGACCATTTCCCGCAAGGGCATCCGCTTCATCGGAGCCGTGAACGATGCCGCGCCGCCGCCCGCGGCCGGAGCAAGCGAGGCGCCGGCACTCCGGCAGACGATCAGCTTCTGCACCGCGCCGGACGGCGTGCGGCTTGCCTACGCCGCGGTCGGGCACGGACCGCCGCTGGTGCGAACCGGTCACTGGCTCACGCATCTCGAGTACGACTGGGAAAGCCCGGTCTGGCGCCCGTTCCTGACCGCACTCGCCGCCGACCATCTGCTGGTCCGCTACGATGCGCGCGCCAACGGACTTTCCGACTGGGAGGTGCCGGAGGTCTCGTTCGAGGCCATGCTGAGCGATCTGGAAACGGTGGTCGACGCAGCCGGTCTCGAGCGATTTCCGCTGTTGGGCATGTCGCAAGGCTGCGCGGTCTCGATCGCCTACGCGGTGCGCCACCCCGAGCGCGTCAGTCACCTTGTGCTGTACGGTGGCTTTGTGCTTGGCCGGCGGCTGCGGTCGGCGCAGGACGTGGCCAGCTCGGAGGCCATGCTGACGCTGATGCGGGAGGGCTGGGGCCGCGACAACCCGGCGTTCCGGCAGATATTCACGTCGCTGTTCGTGCCGGGCGCCAGCCTCGAACAGATGCAGTGGTACAACGAGCTGCAGCGCCGGACCACGTCGGGCGACAACGCGGTGCGTCTTCGCGCCGTCTCGGACGAACTCGATGTCACCGCGCTGCTGCCGCAGGTGCGGACCCCGACCCTGGTGCTTCACCTGCGCGACGACGCTGTTCAGCCGTTCGAGCAGGGCCGCCTGCTCGCGGCCGGAATCCCGGGTGCGGAGTTCGTCGCGCTGGAAGGCCACAACCACATCATTCTGGAAGGCGACCCGGGCTGGCACCGGATACTCGAAGAGGTGCGCCGCTTCGTCCGCACCTAATGGAGAGGCCGACAGGCGCCGACGATCAAACTTTTGTCGCCTTGCGGCAACAATATTCACACCATTGTAACCGACGCTCTGGCAGCATTCCTGCATGCTCGACCGCATCGACTTCGAACCGGTGTTCTTCGCCCCTTTCGTATCCTCGGTAATGAAGGTCGAGCCGGCCTGGATCGACTACAACGGCCATCTCAACATGGCCTACTACAACGTGCTGTTCGACCGCGCCGTCGACGAGGTGTTCGAACTGCTCGGCTGCGGGGCCGACTACGTGAAGTCCGGCTTCTCCACCTTCACCGCCGAGGTCCACGTCCGCTACCTGCGCGAACTTCATGAAGGCGACCCGGTGCGGGTGACCTTCCAGCTGCTGGCCTACGACTCCAAGCGGATGCATTATTTCGAGCAGCTCTTCCATGCCGAGGAGGGCTGGGTGTCGGCCACCTCCGAAAACATGTCGCTGCATGTCGACATGACGAAGAAGAAGGTGGCGCCGTTCCCTCCGCAGGTCGAAACGCGCATCGCACGCATGAAGGCCGCTCACGGCCGGCTGCCCAGCCCCGAAGCGGCGGGCCGCCGGATCGCGATGCCGTAGGTTTCGATCAGTAGATCGTCCACAATCCGGGCGTCGCGAGCTCGAGCAGGTGATCGTCCGGGTCGCGGAAATAGATGCTATGGCCGCCACGCTTCCAGTCGGTACGCCCTTCGATTTCGACGCCGTGCGCCGCCAGGCGCTTCTCCCACGCCTCCAGTTCGTCCGCCGCGATCGCGAACGCGGTGTGCAGCCGGCCGTCGCCGTCGTGGCCGGGAATCTGACCTTCGGTCATGGTCACGGTTTCCTCGGTGGTGCCGCGCTTGAACAGCAGCAACACGTCGCGATCCGCCACCGCATAGGCGCACAGCCGGTCGTCGGCGAAGATCGGCTCGAGTTCCATGACGTGCTCATAGAACCGCCGGGCCCGGACGATATCGTCGGTATAAAGCGCAGTTTCCAAAATTCCGCCGAGTTTCGGCATGTTTTTGCCCGCTTTCCGTGAGAACTATTTTGCGACGGCCGCCATGCAAGGGCGTGAATGGCGAGCCGGCCGCGTCGGCTCCTTATGGTTAATCCATAATTAAGCTCGCTTTGCGAGGAAGTGAGGGCTACGCGACCGGTAAGCGTCAGGGGAGTATGCGATTTGTTGATCGGCAAGCTGGCCGGCGCCGTCTTTGGCGGGCTCTTCATCGCAGCGACATCCGCAGGAACCTGGAAGGCGTATTCGTACTCCTACGAAACCGCCCAGCTGCACGCCGTAAAAGCCGCTGAACAAGCCGCATCCGCCGGACAGGCGTCGAACGCTGGAACCAAGAGCGACCGGCTCGTGGTTGCGCAGACCAGGACCGTCGCCGTCGAGCCGATCCTGGCGCCCTCTGAAGCGGTTCCTCAAATCGCCGCCGCGCCGCAAGGCAATTCCGAAACCGCGACCTATGCGGTCGCCGCGCTGACGTCGACCGACGTCGAGCTTCCGAAGCCGCGGCTTGAGCCGCGCAAGTCCACCGCCGCGGAAATCGCACGCGAGAAGCAGCAGGCGGCGCGGGAAAAGGCGAAGCGCGCCGAAAAGCAGAAGCTCCTGCTCGACGACGCGCAGATCGCGGCACTCAAGACACGGCTGAAACTCACACCGACCCAGCAGGAGTTCTGGCCGGCGGTGGAGGTCACGCTGCGCGACGTGGTGCGCGCTCATGCCCGCAACGGCCACGGCGCCCGCGCCGCACCCAGGATCGACGTCAACAGCGCCGAGGTGCAGCAGCTCATTTCCGCGGCGGTGCCGCTGATCATGCGGCTGTCCGAAGAGCAGAAGCGCGAGGTCCGCCAGCTTGCCCGCATCATGGGGCTGGAAACGGTCGCGCAGCAGATCTGATTGCGCGCTTCGGGCCTGCCAACTCCCGGCACCCGCTTGTGATTTGATGCCGCCCGCCGTTGCCGCCACATTGGCGGCATGGGCGCCCCCGCCGACACCTTCTATTCCACCCTTCCGGTCTTCCGCGGCTTCGCCAACGTCACGGATCCCGCCCACTACCGGCCACTGCCCGACGGCTGGATGATCGGCGTGGCCGACGTAGCCGATTCCACGGCCGCGGTACGGGCGCACCGCTACAAGCAGGTCAACATGGCCGGCGCGGCGGTCATCGTCGCAGTGACGAACGCGCTCAGGCACCAGAATTTCCCATTCGTGTTCGGCGGCGACGGCGCGAGCTTCGCGGTGCCGCCCGAGCACGAGCAGGCGGCGCGGGCCGCGATGGCGGCAACCGCCGCATGGGTCGGCGAGGAGCTTGGCCTGCGGCTGCGGGTCGGGATGGTTCCCGCCGCAGCGCTGCGCGCCAGAGGCGCCGACGTCCGGCTCGCCCGCTTTGCGGCATCGGACAACGTGGCGCTGGCGATGTTCCACGGCGACGGACTTGCCATGGCTGATGCCGCGGTGAAGGCCGGCGAGTTCGCCGTGGACGCAGCCGCCGCTGACGCACGCCCCGATCTGTCGGGGCTGTCGTGCCGGTTCGACGAGATTCCTGCGTCGCGCGGGCTGATCCTGTCGCTGCTTGTCATGCCGGTGCCGGGCGCATCGCCGGACGACGTGCGCGCCGTGCTGGAGCGGACGATCCATCTCACCGAGCGCGACCCGGACGCCTCCGGGCCGGTGCCGCACAAGCCGCCGCGGATGGGCTGGCCGCCGCAGGGCCTCGATCTCGAAGCCCGGGCGCAACGCCGCAGCGGCGAACCGCTGGCACTGCGCAAGGCGCGGCTGCTGGTGTGGACGCTGCTCGGTTATCTGATCTTCCGCTTCGGCGTTTCGGTGGGCGGCTTCTCGCCGGAGAAATACAGCAGAGAGCTTGTCGAGAATTCCGACTTCCGCAAATTCGACGGCATGCTCCGCATGGTGATCGACTGCACCCCTGCGCTGGCCGACGAGGTCGAGGCGATGCTGTCGGAGGCGGCGGCAGCGGGCACCGTCCGTTACGGGCTGCATCGCCAGGACAAGGCGGTGATGACGTGCTTCACGCCCAATCCCGTCGACCCCGGCCACGTCCATTTCATTGACGGCGCGGCCGGTGGCTACACCACGGCGGCGATCGCACTGAAGGCGGGACTTTCGCAGGCAGCGGCCGTTCGATAGCATCGCCGCATGTCCGATGCCGCTACACGTCCGCGCGCCCGACCGGTCGCGCCGCCCGAGTTCCGCGAGCACCGGATTCCGACACCGGGCAGCAAGCCCTACATCGCGATCGAGGGATTCGACGGCTGCCTGTGGTTCTGCGAGAGCGGCACCGCGAAGATCGGCCGGTTCGATCCGCGCGACGCCTCGTTTCGGGAGTTCGACCTGCCGACCCCGAACGCCACGCCGATCGGCATCACGATCGGCGGCGACGGCAACTACTGGTTCTGCGAGAAGACCGCGAACAAGGTCGGCCGCATCACGCCGGACGGCAAGGTGACCGAGTTTGCGGTGCCGACGCCGGACGCCGGTCCCGACGGCATCCTGAACGGTCCCGACGGCAACGTCTGGTTCTCGGAGACCGACGGCAACAAGATCGGCCGCATCACGCCCGACGGCGTCATCACCGAGTTCAGCGACGGGCTGTCGCCCGGCGCGAGACCGCTGTCGCTGTCGCAACGCGACGGTGCGCTGTGGTTCAGTGAGGCGTCCGGCAACCGGATCGGCCGCATCGCCATGGACGGCACCATCACCGAGTACCCGATCCCGAGCCACGACAGTCAGCCGCGCGCCACCATCCCGCATCCGGACGGCAGCATCTGGTTCGTCGAGACCTCGACCAACGCGCTCGGCCGCATCGACCGGCAGGGCCGCATCACCGAGCATCCGGTGTGGACGCCGAACGCCTCGCTGCGCGGCGTTTGCGTCGGACCGGACGGCGACCTCTGGACCACCGAGAATTTCGCCAACAAGATCGCCCGCATGGCGCCGGACGGCACCATGCTCGGCGAATACGATATTCCGACGCCTGCGAGCGGCGCGCGCTGCATCACCGCCATGAAGAACGGGCGGATGTACTTCACCCAGTGGGACGCCGGCATGATCGGCGAAGTGATCCCGCGCTGAGCAACGGCGCGGCGACGATTTTCAAGGGAGGACAGAGAGTGGCAGTCGAACGCATTCAATATCAGGCCGGCAACGTCACGGGCCACGGCGCGCTGGTGTGGAACGACAAGGTCAGCGCCAAGCGCCCGCTCATGCTGGTGATGCCGAACTGGCTGGGCGTGACCGAGATCGCCATCAAGCGCGCCGAGAAGATGGCCGGCGACAGGTACGTCGCCTTCGTGGCCGACATGTACGGCCAGGGGCGGACCTCGGCCGGGCCGCCGGAGTCGGGCGAGCTGATGATGGCGGTGCGCTCCGATCGCGTGGAAGGGCGCAAGCGCGTGCGCGCCGCGCTCGACACGCTGGTGGCGGAGGCCACCAAGCGCGGCATCGGCGATGCCTCGAAGAAGGCGGCGGTCGGCTTCTGCTTCGGCGGCGGCAACGTGCTGGAGCTGGCGCGCTCGGGCGCCGACGTCGACGCCGTGGTCTGCCTGCACGGCGATCTCGGCACCACGATGCCGGCCGGCAAGGGCGACATCAAAGCCGCTGTGTTCGTGATCCACGGCTCCAAGGATCCGGTCGCACCGAAGGCCGAGCGCGACGCGCTCGAAGCGGAGATGGACGGCGTCGGCGCCAACTGGCAGTTGCTCGACTTCGGCGGGCGGCTGCATTCCTTCAGCGAGGAGGAGACGATGATGGCCGGCGTCGCCGAGTACCATGCCGGCGCGGCGCACCAGACCTACCGGATGCTCGACGACTTCATCCAGGACGCGTTCAACAAGAAGCTGTGAGCCTCCAATAGCTCTATCACCGTCATCCTGAGGTGCGAGCGAAGCGAGCCTCGAAGGATGTACGGCCACGATGTTGCTGCAACCGGGCCGATTCATCCTTCGAGGCCCGGCTACGCCGGGCGCCTCAGGATGACGGGAACCAGGATGACGGATCAATCCTACGACTTCGTCATCGTCGGCGCAGGCAGCGCCGGCTGCGTGCTGGCCAACCGGCTCACCGCATCGGGGCAGCATCGCGTGCTGCTGCTCGAAGCGGGACCGCCGAACCGCAATCCGTGGCTGCACATTCCGCTGGGCTACGGCAAGCTGTTCACCGACACGCGTTACAACTGGTGTTACCAGACCGAGCCGCAGCCGGAATGCCACGGCCGCAACGTGATCGCGCCGCGCGGCAAGACGCTGGGCGGCTCAAGCTCGATCAACGGACTGATCTACATCCGCGGCCAGGCCGAGGACTTCGACCACTGGCGCCAGCTCGGCAACACGGGCTGGAGCCATCGGGACGTGCTGCCGTATTTCCGCAAGGCCGAGAACAACGAGCGCGGCTCCGACGACCACCACGGCGCCGGCGGCCCGCTCTGCGTGTCGGACGTGCGCGACCGCCATCCGCTGGCGCAGGCGTTCATCGACGCCGCCGTGCAGTGCGGCTATCCGCGCAACGACGATTTCAACGGCGCGACACAGGAGGGCGCCGGCTTCTACCAGAACACCATGCGCAACGGTGTGCGCTCATCGGCTGCCGCGGCGTACCTGAAGCCGGCGCGGCGGCGCGGCAATCTCAACATCGTTTCGGATGCGCTCGCCTCGCGTATCCTGTTCGACGGGCGTCGCGCCACCGGCGTGGAGTATTTCGTCGGCGGCGAAAAGCGAACGGCGCATGCCGGTGTCGAAGTGCTGGTGGCGGGCGGCGCGTTCAATTCGCCGCAGCTTCTGCAACTGTCGGGGCTGGGCCCGGCCGATCTGCTCGGCTCGCACAACATTCCGGTCATCGCCGACCTGCCGGGCGTCGGTGACAATCTGCACGACCATTACTTCGCGCGGCTGATCCTGCGCTGCACCGAGCCGATCACGGTCAACGATACGGTGCGAAGCTGGCGGATGAGCGCAGAGGCGGCGTTTCGCTACGCGCTGACCCGGCGCGGCGTGCTCGCCACGCCGGCGGTGTCGGCCGGCTGCTTCATCCGGGCGCTGTCTTCATCGGCAACGCCGGACGTGCAGTGCTCGATCGCGCTGTACTCTGCGCAGACCATCGGCACCACGCTCGATCCCTTCTCGGGCTTCGTCATTCACGCCTGCATCCTGCGGCCGGAAAGCCGTGGCCACGTCCGCATCAAGTCGGCCGACCCGCGGCAGCCGCCGGCGATCCATCCCAACTACCTCGCCATGCCGAAAGACCGCGACACCATGGTCGAGGCGATGAAGGCGCTGCGGCGGATCGCGGCGGCGCCGGCGCTCAAGCGTTACGTCGAAGCGGAGGTGGATCCCGGGCCGGGTTGCGCGGACGACGAAGCGCTGCTCGATTTCGTCCGCCACCGCGGCTCTACCGTCTATCACCCGGTCGGCACATGCCGGATGGGACCGGACGACCAGGCCGTGGTGGACGAGCGGCTCAGGGTCCGCGGCTTCGAGCGGCTGCGCGTCATCGACGCCTCGATCATGCCGACGGTGGTGTCCGGCAACACCAACGCCGCCACCATCATGATCGCCGAGAAGGGCGCCGACATGATCCTGGATGATGTCAAAATGGCGCAGGCCGCCCGGCCCGCCGCATAAGATATTGATTTTCCTATTCTTTTAATCTGCCTTACAGCCTCCACGTTTGCGTCCAGAATGCCACGAAGCGGATGAACCTTTTGTCGCTCCGCGCTACAAATGCGCAGGGAGCGGCTGTCCGCTGTCGGAGGGAAGTCGATGCTTCGGGGAGTTGTCTGGGGGACCGCGCTGGCCGTCGGCCTCGTGGCCGCGACCGATGCCGATGCCAAGGCCCGCCCCCCGCTCATTCCCATCGCTCTCGTCGAGGACGTGTCCGGCACCACCGCCGACGTCGAGTTCATGGACTATGTGGGCACCGGCCAGGTCATCAAGCTCGCGCCGAAGGACGTGCTCGTCCTGAGCTATCTCAAATCCTGTGCGCACGAGACCATCACCGGCGGCACGGTCCGCGTCGGCGCCGAGAAAAGCGACGTCGAGGGCGGCAAGGTCGTCCGCACCAGGGTCACCTGCGACGGCGGCAAGATGCGGCTCGCCTCGCAGACCGCGAACGCCAGCGGGGCGTCCTCGTTCCGCCTGCAGAGCGCACCGGTCGAGCCCGTGATCTTTGCGGCGCAGCCCATGATCCAGCTTCCGAAGCTCGCGGACGGCGCCAACCGGATCCTGACCTTCGAGCGTCTCGACAAGCCCGGCTCGCGCGTCGAAGTCGCGGTTCCGGGCGACGTTGCCGGCAACAGCTATTTCGATCTGGCCAAGACCACCATGAAGCCGCTGACCCGCGGCGGGGTGTATCGCGCCAGCGTCGGCGGCTCCACGATCATGTTCAGGGTGGACGCCAAGGCCAAGGTGGCCAAATCCGGCGGCAAGGCCGGGAAGACCGCCAAATCGCAGAATCTGCCGGTGCTCGGCCGCCTGTTGCGCTTCCCGCAGGGTTGATCCCATCATCGCGCAATCATGGACCCCGTCCGGTTGCGCGCCGCCCTTGCCGGCCTTGTCATCGCACTGATCGCCGCCGTCGTCTCGGTATCGCCGGCACTCAACGCCGCGCGCGGGCTGTCGATCGATTTTCTCACCGCGCTGCGCTGGAGCGCGTTCGGCAACGTCCACGATCCGGCGGCATCGCCGACCGTCGTCGTCGCGCTCGACGAGGAGACGTTCCGCACCCCGCCGTTCGAGGGCACGCCGAGCGTCACCTGGACCCGCGAGATCGGACAGGTGCTGACCGCCCTCGTCGATGGCGGCGCCAAGGTCATCGGGTTCGACATCGTGTTCCCGACATCGATAGAGCAATCCGCCGTGCCGTTCGGCGAGGAGACGCTCGGTGCACGCGTGCGCGGCTTCGATCGCGACTACCTGCGCGCGCTGGCGCGCAGCGCCCGCGCCGGCAAGCTGCTGCTCGGCCAGGCGCAGCATCAGGACCATCCGGTCATGCCCTCCCCCGGCCAGCGCGTCGCGGTCGGCCAGGGACGCAACATCCGCGCGCTGAACGTGCACAGCGATCCGGATGACGTGATCCGCCGCATGCCGCTGAGCTTCATCGTCGATGGCGCGGAGGTGCCGTCGATGTCGGCGGAGCTGGCGATGCGCGCCAGCGGCGGGCCGCCGAAGGTACCGGCCTCGACCGCGGTCCCCAATACGGTCGCGCTCAATTTCGAGGGCGGCGCCGACGACATCCCGACCTATTCGCTGGCCGATCTGCGTGCCTGCATCGAGAAGGGCGACACGGAGTATTTCCGCAAGCAGTTCGACGGCAAGATCGTCCTGATCGGCACGCTGCTCGACGTCGAGGACCGCAAGATCACGTCGAAGCGCTTTGCCACCGCGGCGGAAGGCGCACGCGCGCCGCGGTGCGCCGTGCCGGTCCCGAAATCGGGACAGAAGTTTGCCCGCGACTCCATCTCGGGCGTCTACATCCATGCCACGGCCGTCAACAACCTGCTGCGCGGCGACGCGCTCGCCGAATTCGGCCGGGTATTCACTGGCGTCGCCGCCTTCGTCCTGGCCGGCCTGACCGCAGCAACAACGCTGGTGCTGGGCCCGCTGCTGGCGGCCGTCGCCACGGTCGGGTTGATAGCGGCGTGGACGCTGTCGGCGCTGCTCGCATTCCGGAACGCGATCCTGATCCCGCTGATCGAGCCCGCGGTCGCGGCCGTCGCCGCGCTGGCGATGACGATCGGCTACCGCTTCGTCGTTTCAGACCGCAGCAAGCGGCTGCTGCGCCAGAGCTTCTCGCTCTATCTCGCTCCCGCCGTGATCGAGAAGATGGTGGAATCCAACAAGCCGCCCGCGCTGGGCGGCGAGATGCGCAACGTCACCGTTTATTTCTCGGATGTCGCCAATTTCTCGGGACTGTCCGAGAATCTGGCGCCCGCCGAACTCGTGACCGCGATGAACGATTACCTGTCCGCCATGACCGACATCATCGAGTCGCATGGCGGCTTCGTCGACAAGTACATCGGCGACGCCATCGTCGCGGTGTTCGGCGCCCCGGTCGACGACCCCGGTCATGCCAGGAGCGCCGTTCTTGCCGCGCTGGAATGCGCCGCCATGCTGCCCCGGCTCGATGGCGTCCGTACCGCATTCGGCAGCGAAGTCCGCCAACGGATCGGCCTCAACACCGGCGAGGCGCTGGTCGGCAACATCGGATCGCGGCGGCGCTTCAACTACACCGTGATGGGCGACATGGTGAACCTCACCTCCCGTCTTGAGGGCGCCAACAGGTTCTTCGGCACCACCGTCATCGCCTCCGAATCGACGGTCGAGCAGGCAGGCGGCGGCATCGTCTGGCGCGAGCTCGACGCGATCCGCGTCAAGGGCCGCGTACAACCGGTCAATATCTACGAACCGCTCGGACTGGCAGGCCAGATATCCGCGGAACGCGCCGCGCACGCCAAAGCCTACACCGAAGGCCTCGCCCTGTTCCGCGCACGCGATTTCGACGGCGCAGCGAAGAGATTCGCCGAATTCGCCGCCGAAGACCGGCCGGCAGCCCTGATCCGCGAACGGGCGAAGGAGCTCGCAGCCCATCCGCCCGGCCCGGACTGGGAAGCCATCAACGCGCTGGAAGAGAAGTAACGGTCACGTTGCCGTTGCCGGTTCCCCCTCTGCGACCGGAACGCGCCTGCGCATCGCCAGCCGCGCAAACGCCGGGATCACCAGCAGGCTGCAGATCGGTGACAGCAGCATGCCGCCGACGATCACGCAGGCGAGCGGCTGCTGCACCTGCGAACCGATGCCGGTCGAAAAGGCCGCCGGCACGAGACCGATGCTTGCGGAAAATCCCGTCATGAAGATCTGCCGCATGCGGGTCTGCGCGGCATCGACGATCGCCGGCTCGATCGCGAAGCCCTCGTCGAGATTGCGGCGGATGTACGAGATCAGCAGGATGCCGTCCATCGCGGAGACGCCGAACAACGATATGAAACCGACCGCCGCCGACACGCTGGCGTTGAGCCCGGCAACGTAAAGCCCGAGGATTCCACCACAGACCGCGAAAGGAATGCCCGACAGCGCAAGCAGACTGTCCCGCACGGAATTGAACAGGCTGTAGAGCAGCATCAGGATCAAGACGAGCCCCAGTGGCACGATCATCGCCAGACGCTTCTTCGCCTCCTGCAGCGCGCCGAACTCGCCGGCCCATTCGAGGTGGTAGCCGGGCGGCAGCTTCACGTTGCGCTCCACACGCTCCTGTGCCTCGGCAACGGTCGAACCGAGATCGCGGCCCCGCACGCTGTACTTGAGTGGAATGAAGCGCTGGCTGTTCTCCCGGTAGATGTAGGCGGCGCCGCTTTCGAGCCTGACCTCGGCGATGTCGCCCAGCGCGACGTAGGCGATCTGCGAGCGGTTGTCCGGACCGGGCAACGCGACCGGCACGCTGCGGATCGCCTCGATGTCGCCGCGGTGGCGCGGCGCCAGCCGCACGGTGAGAGCGAAGTTCATCTCGCCCTCGTAGACACGCGTGATCTCCTGTCCGCCGACGGCGGCCTGCACCACCATATTGATGTCGCTCACCGAAAACCCGTAACGCGCCGCCTTCGCGCGGTCGACGCGCACCGTCAGGTTGGGCTGGCCGAGCAGATCGAACGCGGCGGGATCGGTGACGCCCGGCACCTTGCCGAGCTCCGACTTCACCTCGTTCGAAAGCCTTTCCAACTCGTGCAGGTCGCGGCCGAATATCTTGACCGAGTTCTCGCCTTTGACGCCGGATACGGCCTCCTCGATGTTGTCCTGGATGTACTGGGAGAAATTGAAATCGATCCCGATGAACTCGCGCTTCAGTCGTGCGCTGAGCTCCTCGATCAGCTTCTCCTTGGTCATGCCTTTCGGCCATTCCTCGCGCGGCTTGAGCGGCACGAAGAACTCGGCAAGGAACGAACCGTCGGGATCGGTGCCCTCGTCGCCCCGTCCCTGTTCGGATGCGACGGTCCTGACCGGCTCGAAGCTGCCGATCGTCTTGCGGATCCGCGCCACCGTTTCCATGCCGGCTTCGAGCGTGATGGTCGGCGGCATCACGGCGCGAATCCACATGTTGCCCTCTTCCAGCTTGGGCAGGAATTCGGTGCCGAGCCTCGACGCCAGAACAGAAATGATCGCGAGGAACAGGACGGCGCACGACACCGTAATCCCGGCACGGCGGACGACGCGCGGCAGCAGCACGTTGTAGACCCGGCGAATGCCGCGAACCAGGAAGGTCTCCACCTCCTCGACCTTCGCCGGCAGCAGGACCGAGCACAGCACGGGAGTGATGGTGAAGGTCGCCACCACGGCGCCGATCAGGGCGTAGGCATAGGTCCGCGCCATCGGTCCGAAGATCTGCCCTTCCACGCCCTGCATGGTGAACAGAGGCAGGAACGCCGCGATGGTGATCGCGACCGAGAAGAAGATCGGCCGGTTCACCTCGACGGCGGCAAGCAGGATGCGGTGCAGTTTGTCGGCGGTGGCGGCGCGCTTGTCCGCAAATGCAGTTTTCGTCGCATGCGCCAGATGCCGGAACACGTTCTCGACCATGATGACGGTGGCATCGACGATGATGCCGAGGTCGATCGCGCCGATGGAAAGCAGGTTGGCCGACTCGCCGCGCAGCACCGTGATGATGACGGCAACGAACAGCGCGACCGGAATGGTCGCCGCCACGACGATCGCCGAGCGCAGGTTGCCCAGGAAGAGCCATTGTATGAAGAAGATCAGCGCGACCCCGAACAGCATGTTGTGCAGCACGGTGTTCACGGTGATCGCGACCAGATCGCCGCGGTCGTAGAACGGCTGGACGCTCACGCCGGGCGGCAGGCTTCCGTCGGTGTTGAGCGCGTGCAC
>CAZGSW010000022.1:27106-30654 GCA_964528635.1 uncultured Rhodoplanes sp.
TTCGCGTTGCCGGCCGACATGGCCGACATCACCTGCGGCAGCGTCAATCCGTAGGCGCGCAGCCGGTCGAGATCGATCTCGGCGTGGTACTCCTTGGTCTTTCCGCCCAGCACCAGCACGTCGGAAACGCCGGGCACGAGCCGCAGCCGGCGTTCCACCACCCAGTCCTGCAGGGTGCGAAGCTGCATGACGTCCATGTGGGGCGGACCGACGAGCTGGTAGCGGTACACCTCGCTGATCGTGCCGGCCGGCGAGATCACCGGCTTCACCTCCGGCGGCAGGGTCGCGTCGTTCAGCCGGTTGAGCGCCTGCTGGCGCACGAAATTGTAGTCGCGGCCGTACTCGAACTGCAGGCGGATGAAGCCCAGCGCGAACACCGAGTTGGAACGGATGAACTTCAGTCCCGGCGTGCTCGCCACGGCGATCTCGATCGGGACGGTGACGTAGCGCTCGACCTCCTCCGGCGACTGCCCGGGATATTGCGCGATGATCTCGATGATCGGCGGCGCGGGGTCGGGATAGGCCTCGATGTTGAGTTGCGTGAACGCCGCATAGCCAAGCCCCAGAAAGGCGGCAAAGACGATCAGCACGAGCGGCCGGCGCTCGAGGCAGAATGCGATCAGATTGCGCATCATGGTGGATACTCGATGCCGGGCTTTAGCTGCTGGCCGCGCGATCGACGAAAATGCCGCCCTGCGTCACCACTCTCTCGCCTGCCTTCAGGCCCTTCAGGACCTCGACCATCATCCCGCTGACGAGACCGGTGGTGACCTGACGCTCCTCGATCGAGCCGTCATCGCCCGCGACCCAGACGCGGGCGCGCGACATCTCGAAAATCACCGCGTCCCGCGGCACCGCGATCGACTCCGGACGGATGTCGGTGAAGATGGTGACGCTGGTGAACATCTCCGGCTTGAAGCGGGCCGCGGCGTTGTCGACGGTGGCGCGAACCGCGAGCCGCCGGGTCGAGGTGTCGATCGACGCGGCGACGTGGTCGACGGTCGCCTGGAACGTCTCGTCCGGATAGGCCATCACCTTGAATTCGAGCTGCTGACCGATCTTGACCTTGGGCGCCTCGGATTCACGGACGAACGCCACCAGCCAGACCGTGTCGAGATTGCCAATCGTGAACACCGGATCGACCGATCCGATGCTGGTGTAGCTGACGTACTGACCGGGACCGACGCGGCGCTGCACCACCGTCCCCGCGATCGGCGCGAAGATCGGCGTCTCCGGACCGATCCTGCCCATCTCGCGGAACGCCTTGATCTCGCCTTCGGTCTTGCCGAGGATCACCAGCCGGTTGCGCGCAGCCTCCAGCGCGGCCTCCATCGAGGTCAGTTCGCTGCGGGCCTGCACATGTTCGCTCTGCGACTGCTGATAGTCGCGCAGCGACCCGGCCCGGCTGTCGAACAGCGCCTTGTTCTGCTTCTCCACGATCCCGGCGAGGTCGAGCCGGGATTTCGCCTTGTTGAGGTTGGCCGCCGCGGCGAGGAAATCGTTCTGCGCCTGAACCATGTCGGCGGCTTCGATGAAGAACAGCGGCTGGCCCTGCATCACCGTGTCGCCGGGCTTCGCCATCAGCCGCGTGACCCGGCCGGGATACGGCGAGTACACCGGCGTCGCGGTATCCTCGTTGATCGAAATCTTGCCTTCGGTGAGATGCTCGGCGCGGAACTTGCGCGACCTGACCGGCTCGACGGTCAGCATGCGCCACTGCTCCGGCGTCGGCACGTAGCGCCGGACCTTGGACTGGCTCGAGAACTCGATCCGGGTCTGCTTGCTCTCGTGTTGCGTGACGGCGTCATGCCAGCCACCTGTGGCGTAGTAGACGCTTGCCGCACCGGCGGCGACGGCAAGCACGGCGAGCGGCGCGGCGGCGCGGCGCGGCGTGAGCCACGAATGAGATGAATCCTGTGACACTGTCATATTCCCCAAGTCCCGTAGCGGGATCGCATCGACACGCATGAACCGGACATGCGTCGCACGGCGCGCCCTGCACGGGCGGCGCCGCGACTCCTATGCCCGGTGGCGGATGGTCAGGCTGCGGGAGGGCCGGTGGGGAAACCGGAGCACGGCGGGTGGCTTGGACTCGCCGGATCGCGGCCGCCGCCGGCCGCCAGCTTTACATAGACCACACGGACGATCGGCGCGACCGGCGTTGCGGACCCAATCTGATCGTCACCGTCGGTGGAACGCAGGAACACCGCGATCGGCGCTTCCTCGCCCTCAGGACCGTCCTCAAGCTCGGTGTCGAGGACGGACTGGGACGAGATGACGGTGCCATTGGCTTGCGGCCGAACGTCAACCGCCGCCATTGCTGCCACAAACAGCAAGGCGAGCAGGACGTTCATCAGTCGCGCAACGGATGACACGGGCGAGCGCTCGTTCGGTGGCCACGCAAGCAGCGCCTGCTCCCCGGATTGCAAGAAGCAGCAGCGCACTCCGTCATATAGCAAATTCCAGCAAGAAGTGGACAAAAGCAGCAACCGCCCTGGGGAACCGCTGGAAGCGCGACATTCCCCGGCTTCTGTCCCCTGCAAAGTCGCCGCGCCCCTCGCAAATCGGCGTCGCGAATGCCATTTTCGGCTTACGATTCCATGGAAAACCCTTCGACCTTGGCTGAACCCGTCAAACGCCCGTCCCTGGATACCGTCGCTCCGCCGGCTCCCGCGCCCGGCGGCATCGCCGCGCGTGCGCTCGCTGCCCGGGCCGGCGGCGCACCGTACCTGGCCGACCTGAACCCGGAGCAGCGGCTTGCGGTCGAGACGCTCGACGGTCCGGTGCTGGTGCTGGCCGGCGCGGGAACCGGCAAGACCCGCGTTCTCACGACCCGCATTGCGCACATTCTGGCGACGGGACGCGCCCGGCCGTTCGAGATCCTGGCGGTGACCTTCACCAACAAGGCCGCCCGGGAGATGAAGGAGCGGATCGGCCGCTACGTCGGCGAGGTGGTGGAGGGCATGCCGTGGCTCGGCACCTTCCACGCCATCGGCGTGAAGATCCTGCGCCGCCACGCCGAGTTGATCGGCCTGAAGAGCGACTTCACCATCCTCGACGTCGCCGACCAGACCCGGCTGATCAAGCAACTTCTGGATGCCGAAGGCATTGACGAAAAACGCTGGCCGGCCCGCGTGCTGGCCTCGCTGATCGACCACTGGAAGAACCGCGGGCTGACGCCGGACATGGTGCCGGCGGGCGAGAGCGCGACATTTGCCAACGGCCGCGGCAAGAAGCTCTACACGGCGTATCAGGAGCGGCTGAAGACGCTCAACGCCGCAGACTTCGGCGACCTGCTCTTGGAGAACATCCGGCTGTTCCGCCAGCACCCCGACGTGCTGCGGCAATACCAGACCCGCTTCCGCTACATCCTGGTGGACGAATACCAGGACACCAACGTGGCGCAGTATTTGTGGCTGCGGCTGATCGCGCAGCGGGCGACGAGCACGGCTGGTGCCTCCCTTCCCTCTCCCCGCCTGCGGGGAGAGGGTGGCGACCCGCCGAAGCGCAGCGAAGGCGGGGAGCCGGGCGAGGTTGCCCCTCACCCG
>CAZGSW010000023.1:0-29865 GCA_964528635.1 uncultured Rhodoplanes sp.
GAAGCCGCCGAAGCCGTCCTGCGGCGCGAACATCATCAGCGGCGCGGGCAGCCGCTCGCCGATCTTGCGAAGCTCCTCGGCGTCGCGCGACCAGATGAACAGCATGTCGGCGCCGGCCTTGTGCATCGCCTCGCCGCGGCGCAGCGCGTCGTCGAGCCCGTAGGGCCGCACCGCGTTGCTGCGCGCGATGATCAGCATGTTCGGGTCGGTGCGGGCCGCCACGGCTTCCCTGACGCGCTCCACCATGAACTCGACCGGCACCAGATGCTCGCGGCCGAGGTGATGCTCGACGCGGCGCGGCAGCACCTGGTCCTCGATTTCGATGGCGGCGAAGCCCGCCGATTGCGACAGCGCCACGGTGCGGTGCATGTGGACCGGATCGCCCCAGCCGCCGCCGGCATCCAGTACGATCGGCAGGTCGGTGGCGGCACGGATGTCGACGCAGACCTGCGCCATTTCCGGCAGCGTGATGTTGGCCTCGGTCACGCATTTGTACCAGCCGAGCGATCCGCCGCTGAGATAGCCGGCCTTGAAGCCGGCCTCGACGGCCATGCGGGCCATCATCGGGTTGAGCACCAGCGGGGCCACGACCAGTTCGTTGCCGCCGACGAGATTGCGAAGCGATTCCAAGTTCAGTCTCCCGTGAATCCGGCCGCGTCGCCGCGGCCGCAGAACCGCGGATCGCTAGCGCCAATTCCCGGCAAATGCCAGCGCTACTTCTTCCGAAGCCCGGCGTCGGTGACGACCTTGGTCCAGCGCGCGTTCTCCGTCTCGATGTGCTTGCGGAATTCCTCGATCGATCCGCCGTGGCGCGCCACGCTGGACGATTGCAGCGACTTCGCGACGTCCTCGGACTTCAGCGCTTCGTTCGCGGCCTTCGAGAGCTGGTCGATGATCGGCTGCGGCGTGCCCGCAGGTGCAACGAGACCGAACCACAGCACCGACACGCAATCGGGCACGCCGGCCTCGACCATGGTCGGCAGGTCGGGAAGGATCGTGGTGCGTCTGGGATCGGTGGTGGCGAGCGCCACCAGCTTGCCGGCGCGCACATGCCCCATCACCGTCGATGCCGGCGAGAAATAGCCCTGAATGCGTCCGGCCAGCAGATCCGTGACCACTTGGGGGCTGCCCGTATAGGGCACGTGCTGGATCTTCACGCCGGCCAGCGAATTGAACAGCTCGAGCGCAAGGTGGGTCGAACTCGCCACGCCCGACGATCCGAACGAGATGCCGCCGGGCCTGGCCTTGGCCGCGGCGATCAGTTCCTTCACCGATTTCACGCCAAGCTCCGGCGTCACCACCAGGACGGTCGGCGTCGAGGTCATCAGCGTGATCGGCGTGAAGTCCTTCATGAAATCGAAGCTGAGGTTCGGGTTCTGCGCCGCGTTGATCACGTTGGCGGATGAGCCGACGTAGAGCGTGTAGCCATCCTTGGCGGCGCGGGCGACCTGTGTGCCGGCGATGGTCGAAGCCGCGCCGGGCCGGTTCTCGACCACGACCTGGCCTTTGAGTATCTCGCCCATCTTGGCTCCGATCACGCGGGCGGAAATATCCGCGGTGGTGCCGGCCGGGAAGCCGCTGATGATGCGGATCGGCTGGCTGGGATAGTTCTGGGCGTGAACGGGTGCGGCCAGTGCAGCGGCAAGCGCGGCGGCCAATGCGAGCTTGAGCGTCATGAGCGTCCTCCCCGAAACTTTTCTTGCGGGGAGACAAGCACGTTTTCCGTGAGCGGACCAGAGAACGCGGTATTGCGCCGCAGCTACTCTGCCGCCTGCACCTCGTCGGCGTCGATGAAGCCGCCGGACTGGCGGCGCCACAGCGCGGCGTAGTGACCGTCCAGCCGCAACAGCTCCGCGTGCGTGCCCTGTTCCACGATGCGACCGCGCTCGAGCACCACCAGCCGGTCCATGCGCGCGATGGTGGAAAGCCGGTGCGCAATCGCGATGACGGTCTTGCCCGCCATCAGCGTGTCGAGGCTGGTCTGAATGGCGGCCTCGACCTCGCTGTCGAGCGACGACGTCGCCTCGTCGAGCACCAGGATGGGGGCATCCTTGAGGATCACGCGGGCGATCGCGATGCGCTGCCGCTGGCCGCCGGAGAGCTTGACGCCCCGCTCGCCGACGTGGGCGTCGTAGCCCTTGCGATGCCGCCAGTCCTCCAACTCCGTGATGAACTCGTAGGCGTGGGCAAGCTGCGCTGCACGGATCACGTCGGATTCGGGTGCATCGGGCCGGCCATAGCGGATGTTGTCGCGGATCGAGCGGTGCAGCAGCGACGTGTCCTGCGTCACCATCGAAATCTGCGATCGCAGGGATTCCTGCGTCTTTCCGGCGATGTCCTCGCCGTCGATCAGGATGCGCCCGGTCTCCAGGTCGAAGAATCGCAGCAGCAGATTGACGACGGTCGATTTGCCCGCGCCGGAGCGGCCCACCAGCCCGATCTTCTCTCCGGACTTGACGGTGAGTGTGAAGCCGTCCAGCACGCCGACGTTTCTGCCGTAGCCGAATCGCACGCTGTCGAACTCGATGCGGCCCTTGCCGACCACGAGATGCTGCGCGCCGGCGCGGTCGGCCAGTTGCAGCGGCTGGGCGATCGACAGCATCCCTTCCTGCACGACGCCGATCTCCTCGAAGATGTCCGTGACGGCGAAGGCGATCCAGCGCGACATTGCCGTAAGCTGGTAGGTCAGCGGCAGCACCATCGCGATGACGCCGATCTCGACCTTGCCGTAACGCCACAGCAGCAGTGCAAGCGCGCCGGAGCCCGCGACCAGCGCGCCGTTGAGGACCGCGAGGATCGAGCCGAATGCGGTGATCAGGCGCTGCCCCGCCTGCATGCGTCCGGTGTGATACACGACGGCGTCGCTGACGTAGTCGTCCTCGTCGCGCGGCCGCGCGAACAGCTTCACGGTGAGGATGTTGGTGTAACTGTCGACGATGCGGCCCATCAGCATGGAGCGCGCCTCGGACGTGACCTTGGAGCGGTCGCGCATCCTCGGCACGAAATAGACGAGCAGCGCCAGATAGCCCGCAAACCAGACGACCACCGGAATGGCCAGCCACAAGTCGGCGGCCGCCATCATGATCAGCGCCGTGGTGCCGTACACAACGATGTACCAGACCGCGGTGAACGAGGAGACCAGACTTTCGCGCACCGCCGGTCCGGTCTGCATCACGCGGTTCGAGATGCGGCCCGCGAAGTCGTTCTGGAAGAACGCCCAGCTCTGGCGGACGACATGCCAGTGACTCTGCCAGCGGATCAGATTCGAGAACGGTCCTGCCAGCGCCTGGTTGGTCACCAGATAGCGCGCGAAGGTTATCCCCGGCCGCGCCACCAGCATGACGAACGCCATCGCGGCGAGCCACGGCCAGGTATCGGCGAGGAAACGGTCGGGCGGAATGCTGGACACCAGCGTGACCACCTTGCCGATGAACCACGGCACCGCGGTGTCGAGCAGTGCGACGAACAGTTCGATCACGAACAGCAGGACGAACAGGCCCTTCGCCTGCCTTGCAAAGTGCCAGTAGAACGGAAGCAGCTTCGCCGGCGGCTCCGGATTGGCCGGCGCCGCGGTGGGATCGATGAGCTTTTCGAAGAAACGGATCATTACCTGAGGTCAGTCCAAGCCGCTCCGCGCCGCAAGGCGCGGCATCGCACGGCCCTCAATCTTGTCGGAAATCGCGGTTGCGACGTCAATCCAGAGCTAGGCATCGTTCGTGACCAGAGTAGGGCGTTACTGCCGTTTCAGCGTGTAGATCACGTTGCTGAGCGCGGTCATCACCGTGTTCCGGTCATGGAAGTGATAGGAGAAGAGCCCGCTTGAACATCTCAAATCGACGCTTGGTACCTCTTCCTTCTTGAACCCGAGCCGCGCCGCCGCCGCGGTCGGATTGGGTTCGGGCAGATTTCCTTGGAACAGAGCGTCGGACTGATAGCTGACCTGCTCGTATTCCGCGCGCTTGCAGGCCAGCGACCTGTTCTTCGATGTCACCTGCCGGGCGGCAAAGGTGATGGTCTGCTTGATCAGGCGCCGGCCCACGGCCTGGAGCGATTTGTGCCGGTCCTCGTCGGTCCACGGCGCAGGACGGGCTTCCACGATTTCCCATGTGCCCAGCAGGGGGTTCTGCTGGGCCGCGGCCGGAACGCTGAGAACGGCAACAGCGAACGATGCGACGAACGTCCGGGTCATTGTGCAGCCTCTTTCGGTCCGTCGGCGCAGGCGCGCAGGCAGTCTGGGCACAGGCAGTCTGCTTCGGGTGAGGTTGGCATCGGAATGCGAACCGGTTCGTCGAGGCACCAGCAATGACCGTCGTGTCCGCCGGTTCCGCAGACGAAGGCCGCACCGCAGCGTGCACAGGTCAGATTGCGATGCGGAGGGCCGTTCACGGTGCAGGTCTCCTGAAACGAAACCGATGTTGCTCCCTGAGTCGCGCGCCATCAATCCTTCCGGCGGCGCGATCTTTGGACAATATTTCCACGCGGTCCTGTGCTAACAGTGCCGCATCCCGAATTCATCCCAGCCGGAATGAGGCCGCGAATGATCGACCTGTACTACTGGACCACGCCGAACGGTCACAAGGTGACTATATTTCTCGAGGAAACCGGGACCCCGTACAACATCATTCCGATCAACATCGGCAAGGGCGAGCAGTTCAAGGCGGAGTTTCTTGCGGTCTCGCCGAACAACCGCATTCCGGCGCTTGTCGATCACGATCCGCCGGGCGGCGGCAAGCCGATCTCGGTCATGGAGTCGGGCGCCATGCTGGTCTATCTCGGCGAGAAGACCGGTCAGTTCCTGCCGAAGGAACCGCGTGCCCGCGCCGATGTGATGCAATGGCTGTTCTGGCAGATGGGCGGGCTCGGTCCGATGTCGGGCCAGAACAATCACTTCAGCCGCTATGCGGTCGACAAGCTTCCATACGCCATCGAGCGCTATAACAAGGAGGTCAACCGCCTCTATGGCGTGATGAACAAGCGGCTGTCGGACCGGCCGTTCCTCGCCGGCGAGTACTCGATCGCGGACATGGCCAGCTATCCGTGGGTCGTTCCGCACGAGACGCAAGGCCAGAAGATCGGCGACTTCCCGCATCTGAAGCGCTGGCTCGACACCATTGCCGCGCGGCCTGCGGTGCAGCGCGCCTATGAACTGGTGAAGAAGATCAATCCGAACCACGGTGGCATCCGGACTCCCGAGGAGCGGGCCATCCTGTTCGGTCAGACCGCATCGTCGGTCGACGACGCGGCGCGCAAGGCCGGTTGATCTTCACCTTCCGCAGCAAATCGGGACGGGCCGCTCGTACGAGCGGCCCGTTGCCATTCGATCGGAGTGTCCCGGTCTATTCGGGCTCGCCGCCGACAAATCCGCCAATTCGCCATGCTGGCCCCTGCTTGACGTAGCACAGCTGGTCGTGGCCGAGTGGGCTCATCGCGTCGGCCGGCACGTAGCCGACCTTGCCAGACGGCGCCACCACCTTGAGCATCGGCATCCGGTCGGCAGGCGGCTCTCCGGCGCTGTCGGGCTCCATCACGCGAATGAAGTGCATGCCGAGTTTCTCGACCACCGGCGCATCGGGTTTGGCGCTTGCGCGAACCTCGATGCCGGACTGCATCGGGTAGCCCCATTCCGCAGGGCTGGTGCCGGTCTGCTTGGCGAGTTCGTCGAGCTGCTTGAAGTCGAAAACCGGATCTGCCGGTGAGCAGAACGTGTTCTTGCGGATCGGGATCGGCATCGCGGTGGGGTTGGAGGCAAAGCCTGCGAGCGCCTCCCAGCCGAAGCCCTCCTTGGCGTCCAGGCTGAGGGCACGGGCAAGGTTGTCGCCGCCGGAGCGTTTCTTGTCGGCCCGGTCGCCCTTCTGGCCGAGCCAGAAGAAGTCCCTGGCCACGATCTTCGCCAGTGCGTTGCGGTCCTTGCGGCCGGCGATGTCGGCAAGCTGCTTGCGGAATGCGTCGAGGCTCGGGTCCTTCATTTCCGGCGGCGCACCGACGGCGACCGGCTTGTACGGTTTGGGCGGCGCCTGCGGAGGCCGAACCTGCTGTTGCTGTTGCTGCTGTCTTGGCGCGTGCGGCTGGGCGGACTGAGCCGGCGGCCGCTGCATCTGCTGCTGCTGCTGCGACAGCGCCGGCCCTGCCGCAGTCATCAGCAGACTCGTTGCGATCGGCAGTACGGTACGGCGCATGTCAGGCTCCTTCGGCCGGTTCGGATGCGTCGGATCGAGCCAAGTTCAGAAATGCGACGGCCATGCGGCGGGACCGGCTTGCAGCTATGTTGCGGTAGACGATTCCCGTCCGAAGGTTAACCGCCGCCATGCCCGCAACGCCGATCGCACCGTATCTGCTGCCCATTGTTCTCCTGCTCGCGTCCAACGTGTTCATGACCGTCGCATGGTACGGCCACCTGCGGTTCAAGGAGACGCCGCTGTTGTGGGTCATCCTGGCAAGCTGGGGGATCGCATTCATCGAATACTGCCTCGCGGTTCCGGCCAACCGCTGGGGCCATTCGGTCTATTCGGCGGCGCAGCTGAAGACGATCCAGGAGGTCATCACGCTCCTGGTGTTCGCGGCCTTCTCGGTGCTCTACCTCAAGGAGTCGCTGGGCTGGAACCACGCGGTCGGCTTCGCGCTGATCGCACTGGGCGCGTTCTTCGTCTTCCAGAAATGGTAGCGCAACCCGCCTACCGCTTCTTGCTTCCACCGAGACTGCCGAGCACGCCGCGCACGATTGCGCGCCCCAGCGCGGTGCCGATCTGCGACGCGACCGAGCGGCCGACCTGCTTCGTCACCACTTCGCCGGTCGACATCCGGCCGCGTGTTCGGCCGCCGCGCGGTCCGGTGCGCGATGTTCCGCCGCCGAGCACATCGCCGACCACGTCGCCCCAGCTTCCGCCTCCACCCGAAGGGGCGGGCATCTCGGGCGGGAGCGGCATCCTGGGCATGCGCGGCACCGAGCCGGAGCGGCGGGTTGTTTGCGGAGGGTCCGGATCGCGCTGGCGCGGCGGCGCCTGCTCGCGTGGCGCCTGACCCCACGGTCCGGGCCGTTTGGTCGGGGCGTTTGATGGCTCAGGTTCCTGCCCGAGACGGCGCTGCAGGATCTCGTAGGCGGATTCCTCGTCGATCGCGGTATCGTACTTGCCGCGAACCGGGCTCTTGCTCTGGATCGCCTTCCGTTCGGCGGCCGTGATGGTGCCGAGCCGTGCGCTTGGCGGCGCAATCAGCGCCCGCTCGACCATGGAGGGTACGCCGTTGCCTTCGAGGAACGACACCAGCGCTTCGCCCTTGCCCAGCTCGGTGATGACCTGCTCGGTCTTGATCTTCGGATTGGGGCGGAAGGTCTCGGCCGCTGCCTTCACCGCTTTCTGATCGCGCGGCGTGAATGCGCGCAGCGCATGCTGAACGCGGTTGCCGAGCTGCGCCAGCACCTTGTCCGGCACGTCGAGCGGGTTCTGGGTGACGAAGTACACGCCGACGCCCTTGGAGCGGATCAGGCGCACCACCTGCTCGATCTTGTCGAGCAGAACCTTCGGAGCCTCGTCGAACAGCAGATGCGCTTCGTCGAAGAAGAACACCAGCTTCGGCTTGTCGAGATCGCCGACCTCGGGCAATTCCTCGAACAGCTCCGACAGCAGCCACAGCAGGAACGTCGAGTACAGCCTCGGGTTCGCCATCAGCTTGTCGGCGGCCAGGATGTTGACGTAGCCGCGGCCCTCCTTGTCGGTGCGCATCAGGTCGGCGATCGACAGCGCCGGCTCGCCGAAGAACTTGGAGCCGCCCTGGTTCTCCAGGATCAGAAGCTGACGCTGCACCGCTCCCACCGAAGCGGAGGCGATGTTCCCGTATTTCTGTCCGATGTCCTTGGCGTTCCTGGAAAGAAAACTGAGAAGCTCGCGCAGATCCTTGAGGTCGACCAGTCCGTTCGCGTTGGTTTCGCCGAGCTGCGGGTCGTCGTCGGCGAACTTGAAGGCGACGTTGATGACACCCTCCTGTGTGTCGTTGAGGCCCAGCATGCGCGACACCAGCAGCGGTCCCATCTCGAACAGGGTGGTCCGGATCGGATGGCCCTGCTCGCCGAACAGATCCCAGAACATCACGGGGAACTGGTCGGCCTGGTAGTCGATGCCGATATCCTTGGCGCGCTTGAGCAGGAAATCCTTCTCCTCGCCGTGCATGGCGATGCCGGACAGGTCGCCCTTGATATCCGCGGCAAACACCGGGACGCCGGCCCGGGAGAATCCTTCGGCCAGCACCTGGAGGGAGACCGTCTTGCCGGTGCCGGTGGCGCCGGTCGCGAGTCCGTGCCGGTTGGCCAGCCGCAGCGTCAGATATTCCGGCTTGTCGCTCTTGCCGACGAATATTTTGCCGTCCAGTTCATTCGCCATTTCGAGACCTTGCTGCTTGGCTTTTGCGGTGCTTGGCTTTGCATGCGCTTCGGGCGAAGCTTAGTGCAACGGCCATCCTTCGGACAGATCAAACCGCACCGGCCGCTGAGGGCAAAAAGTCATGGCCGTTCATAAGCTTGATGCGTCCGCCGAGACCGTGCACTGGGGATACTTTGACGCATCCCTGAAGCCGCTCGTCACGGTCGACAGCGGCGACACCGTGATTGTCTCGACCGTGTCGGGCATGCCCAACCAACTGCCGAAAGGTGACGGCTTCGCGGTGCCGCCGGCCCTCACCGCGATCCATCAGAAGGTGCAGCAACGGCTTGGCGGTCCGCACATCCTGACCGGGCCGGTGGCGGTTCGCGGCGCCAGGGCGGGACAGGTGCTGGAGGTGCGGATCAAGACGATCGATCTGCACTACGGCTGGGGCTACAACGCCATCCGCCCGCTGGGCGGCGCACTGCCGGACGACTTCAAGGAGATGCGAGTCATCCACATCCCGCTCGACCGCGAGCGGATGATCGGAAAGATGTCGTGGGGCGCCGAAATTCCGCTTAAGCCGTTCTTTGGCATCATGGCGGTCGCGCCGCCTGCTGCGTGGGGGCCGGTGAACTCTCCGCCGCCGCGCCGCAACGGCGGAAATCTCGACAACAAGGAACTGGTGGCCGGCACCACGCTCTATCTGCCGATTTTCACCGACGGTGCGCTGTTTTCATGCGGCGACGGACACGGCGCGCAGGGTGATGGCGAAGTCTGCATCACCGCGATCGAAACCGGGCTGATCGGCACGTTTGAATTGCATGTGCGTTCCGATATGTCGCTGGAATGGCCGCTCGCCGAGACGCCGACTCACATGATCACCATGGCGTTCGATCCCGATCTCGACGACTGCGTCGTGATCGCGCTGCGCGACATGATCAAGCTGATCTGCGCCAGAACGGGAATCTCTCGCGAAGACGCCTATACGCTTTGCAGCCTCGCCGCCGATCTGCGGGTGACGCAGGTGGTCAACGGCAACAAGGGCATCCACTGCATGATCGACAAGAAGTATCTGGTGCGCAGCTAGGAACAACGGAAATGGAGGGCGCGATGAAAAGTTTCTTGTCTTTGGCGCTGTTGATCTTGCTCGGCGTGTCGGCGGCCGACGCTCGCGAATACCTCAAACAGGAACGCGCGCAGTCGCGTGGCTACTCGCCGGGCGTCGTGACCGAGGGTGGCAAGATCGTCTGGGTGTCCGGTCAGACCGGGTTGGTCGACGAAAAAGGGCAGTCGATGGCCGGCAACTTCCAAGGCCAGGCGCGCGTCATCTTCCGCAATATCGATGCGGTCGTGAAGCGGGCCGGCGGAAGCATCAAGGACGTGGTGGCTATTACGGTCTATCTCACCGATCCACGTCTGATCGACCCGCTGATGCCGATTCGTCACGAGTTTTGGCCGGAGGGTAACTTTCCCGCCAGCACCACGATCACCGTGCACAGCTTGCCGGCGGTCGGCATGATGCTGGAAATATCCGCTATTGCGGTTGTCGGCGACAAATAGATCTCACTTCGCCGGCGTCACACGCAGGATGCGTCCGTTCGAACTGTCCGTCGCCAGATAGATCGCGCCGTCAGGGCCGACCCGTACGTCGCGGATTCGCTCGCCCACGTTCTGCAGCAGCCGTTCCTCGCCGGTGACCTTCTCGCCGTCGAGCGTCAGCCTCACGATCATCTGGTCGCGCAGCGCGCCAACGAACAGATTGCCCTGCCATTTCGGAAACAGCTTGCCATCGTAGAATGCCATTCCCGACGGGGCGATCGACGGCACCCAGTATTTCACCGGCTGCTCGATGCCGGGCCTGGACGTTGCCTCGTGAATTTTGGCGCCGCCGTAGTTGACGCCGTAGCCGATCACCGGCCAGCCGTAGTTCTTGCCGGCCTCGATGATGTTGACCTCGTCGCCACCCTGTGGACCGTGCTCGTGCGCCCACAGCTTGCCGGTCTGCGGATGCAGCGTCGCTCCTTGAACATTGCGGTTGCCGTAGCTCCAGATCTCCGGCTTCGCGCCGCTGCGGCCGACGAAGGGATTGTCCTTCGGTACGGCGCCATCGGGTGTCACGCGAACGATCTTGCCGATGTGGTTGGCGAGGTTCTGCGCCTCTTTCGGGTGCGATCCGTGGTCGCCCATGGTCAGGAACAGGTTGCCGTCCGTTGCCTGCACGATACGGCAGCCGAAGTGACGTCCGGTGGACGGCGGACCGTCCTGGCGGAAGATGACCTTCACATCCTCAAGGCGATCGCCGGCCAGCCGGGCCCGGGCGAGCGAGGTGCGGGCGCCGCCCTGAAAGGGGTCGGCGAAACAGAAATAGATGGTTGAGTTTTCGGCGAAGCCGCTGTCGAGTGCGACGTCGAGCAGGCCGCCCTGTCCGGACGCAAAGACCTTGGGCAGACCCGGCAGGGGCGCGGACAGCTTGCCGTCTGCGACGATCCGGAGCCGGCCGGGCCGCTCCGTTACCAGCATCCGTCCGTCGGGCAGAAACGCCATCGACCAGGGGTTCGCAAGGCCGCTCACAACGGTTTCGACAGCAAGGTTTCCGGTTGACGACTTGTGGGTCTGCGCCAATGCCGCGGTGCAGGCGACGGCAGGGATCAGGGCCAGTGCGAATGCTGTCGGTTTCATCGGTCGCTCCCATTTCACACATGCTGCACACCGAATGCGGTCCCAATTTGCCGCCGCCCAATCAATTGGTTGTGACAGCAGCCGAGGAGTGGACGTACCTGACGTTCCGACTCTCGCTGAGGCCAGGCCCAGGCCAGTGCGGCGATTGCGTCGGCCGTGCAGTCAGCGCGCAGCCGCAAGCGAGCGCTGACGTACCACCAGCATGGCCAGCATCATCAGGTTGATGATGTTGAATGCCACGCCGGTGGCGAACGCCGGTGCATAGTAGCCGTGCATGTCGTAGAGATAGCCGGCCAGCCACCCACCGACGGCCATGCCCGATCCGCTCAACAGCAGCAGCGACGGCACCCGCCAGTACGCCTCGTTGGCCGGAAACAGATCGCGTATCGCCAGCACATAAGCCGGGATCAGTGCGCTGAAGCCGATGCCAAAAGCCGTGGCAACCGTGAACAGCCCGGCTTCGCTGCGCGTGAAAACGAAACCCGCCATGCCGGCGGCCTGCAGCGCCGAACTCAGTAGTGCGGTCTGGAGTCCGCCGATCCGGTCCGACACCAGCCCCCAGGCCTGACGGCTCAGGAGGCCCGCGCCGAGCAGCACTGAAAGCATGGCGGCGCCCATGGTCGGCGAGATCCCGAGGTCGGTGCACAGCGCCACGATGTGCCCCTGCGGCATCGACATGGTGACGCAGCACATGAATGATGCAACGGCGATCCATGCGAAGACGAAGTTCGGCGGCCAGCCCAGCACGGTCGGCCTGGCGCCCGGTCCGCCCGCCGGGGCAGGCGGGGGCGGGGCCTTCGGCGGCGTTGTCAGGAACCAGGCGGCCAGCGGGAGGATCAGCGCGAGCTGCAGGAAGGCGTAGGCGATCATCGTCCAGCGCCAGCCGTACAGGGCGATGGCGCGCTCGAACATGGTCGGCCAGACGAAACCGGCGAGGTAGCCGCCACTCGAGATGAGGGCCAGCGCCGAGCCGCGGCGGCGGTCGAACCAGTGGCTTACGTAGACATAGAGCGGCGCGTTCAGGCCGGCATTGCCGAGCAGGCCCATGAACAGGCCGTGGCCGAGATAGAGCTGCCACGGCTGGCCCCCGGTCGAGATCATGAGGCCAATGCAGATCATCACCGAGCCGAACATGACCGTCCAGCGGATGCCGAAACGGTCCGCCACGCGCCCCATCGCGATGCCGCCCACGGCGGACCCGAACCAGGCCAGCGAACTGGCGAGCGCGGGAACCGAACGCAACGCTCCCATTTCCTCGGCGATCGGCTTGAGCGCGACCGCCGTGATCCACGGGCCGCCGAACGACAGGCCGAGCAGCACCAGCGCGACGCTCGCGACGACCCAGGAGGTCCGCGTCTCGATGGAGAGCGGTTGATCGGTTTCTTGTGTGTTCAATCCTGTACCCGGCAGGGTGATGTGAAGGCCATGGCGCGACTGCGCCAAGCTGCTACTCTGTAGCCAACACATGGGAGGAAGGGAAATGCGAAAGCAACTGGTCGCGGTTGCGTTTGCCGCAGCCTGTACCTTTTCCGTCTCGGCTGTTGCGCAGCCATTTCCGTCGCGGCCCATCACCATCATCGTGCCATTCGCAGCCGGGGGCCCGTCGGACGTTCTCGCGCGGGTGCTCGCCGAGCGCATGCGTGTCACCCTGAAGCAGACCGTGATTGTCGAGAACGTGACCGGAGCGGGCGGCACGATCGGTGTCTCCCGTGCGGCCGGCTCGCCGCCCGACGGCCATACGGTGAGCTTCGGTCATCTCGGTACGCACGTCATCAATGGCGCGATCTACCCGCTGAAGTTCGATCTGCTGAACGATCTCGAGCCGGTCGGGCTGATCGGTGGAAATCCGCAGATGGTGGTCAGCAAGACCGCGGTTCCGGCGAAAAACCTCAAGGAACTGATCGCCTGGATCAAGGCAAACGAGGCCAACGTGACGTTTGGAACCGCAGGCGTCGGTTCGGGCTCGCATTTCAGCGGTCTGTATCTGCAAAGCCTGATCGGCACCAAGGCGCGCTATGTGCCTTATCGTGGCACGGGCCCGGCCATGCAGGACCTGATCGCGGGCAACATCGACATCATCGTGGATCAGGCGTCCAACGCGATGCCGCAGGTTCAGGGCGGCAAGATCCGCGCCTATGCGGTGACGGCGAACAAGCGCATCGCCGCAGGCCCGGATATTCCGACGGTCGATGAGGCCGGACTGCCCGGGTATCACATCTGGCTCTGGTCCGGACTGTGGGTGCCCAAAGGCACTCCGGCGGACGCGATCGCGACGCTCAATGCCTCTCTTCGCGATGCGCTGGAAGACAAGAATGTGCTCAAGCGCTTCGGAGACCTCGGTCTCGACGCGGCGGCTCCAGAGCAGCAGGCGCCACAGGCCCTGCGGGCACATCAGAAAGCAGAGGCCGACAAGTGGTGGCCCATGATCAAGAAGGCCGGCGTCAAGCCGGCAGGTTGAAACCGATCCAGCAGCGGGAGATTTCACATGAGACGTCTTGCAATAGCTGCCTTCGCGTTAATGGCCTGCATCGGCAGCGCGGCAGGCCAGACATTCCCGTCCCGGACTGTAACCATCATTGTGCCGTTCCCGGCCGGCGGCCCGACCGACACGCTTGCTCGACTTTTTGCCGAGTATGCCAAAGGCCCTCTTGGCCAGACCGTGATCGTTGAGAATGTGGCGGGCGCAGGCGCCAGCATCGGTATCGGGCGGGCGATCGCCGCGGCGCCGGACGGCTACACGCTCAGCCTGGGCAACTGGACGAGCCATGTCGGCGCCGGCGCCATCTATCCGGTCAACTGGCACATCCTGAAAGATCTCGCTCCGGTCGCCAAGTTTCCCGTCTCCACCCTGATGATCGTCGGACGGAACGGGTTGCCTGCCAGGGACATCAAGGAGCTCATCGCCTGGATGAAGGCCAACCCGGGCAAGGCGACGATCGCCAACATCGGAAACGGCAGCGGCGCGCACATCTGCTCGGTCTATTTCAACGACAAGGCAGGCGTCAGCGGTACGTTCGTGCCCTACAAGGGCGGTGCTCCGGTGATGCAGGACCTGATCGGCAACCAGATCGACATGTTCTGCGCAGAGGCCTCGCAAACCCTGCCGCATGTACGGGCCGGTAAGATGAAAGCGTATGTGACTCTGTCGGAGAAGCGCTGGTCGCCGCTGCCCGATGTCCCAACGATGGCGGAAACGGTGTCGTCGGATATCGCCCTGCCGTTCTGGCACGGGCTGTGGGCGCCGAAGGGCACTCCCAGGGAGGCGATCGTCAAGCTCAACTCGGCGGTCAGGGCGGTGTTTGCAATGCCGTTGGTTCAGAAGCGCGTCGCCGATCTCGGGATGATCATCCCGACCGACGCCGAAGGCACGCCGGAGGCGCTGGCCGCCTATCACAAGGCCGAAGTGGAAAAATGGTGGCCGATCATCAAGGCTGCCGTGAAAAAGAACTGAACGACGAAGGAGACGACGAAGAAAAGCGGGGGAGAGCTCCGATGGCGAAGGGACGGCGGCGCACCTCATGAAGGCGCTGGTTCCGTCGGTTGCCATCGCCGTGATCTCCACCGTCTTTTCCACGTTTCACAAGGTCGAGGTCGGTAAGTGGTATCCGATCGTCAAAGCCGCCGGCGTGAAGCTGCGGGGTCGGTGAAATAGAGGAGCATGCGATGCGAGCGATTTACGCAGGGGCCGTTGCCTTGCTGGCGGCAATTCCGGTGGCGAAGGCGGAGCCTTTCCCGTCGAAGCCCGTCACGATCGTGGTGCCGTTGGCGGCGGGCGGGGCGGTCGACGGCATGGTGCGCACGCTGATCGAACCGATGCGGGCCGCACTTGGACAGCCGGTGCTGGTCGAGAACGTCGGCGGTGCGGGAGGTACGATCGGAATCGGAAGGGTCGCGCGCGCCGCGCCCGACGGCTACACCATTACCATCGGCACTTGGGGCACGCACATCGCGAACAATGTGATCTATTCGCCGCCCTACAATATCGTCGACGATTTCGAGCCGGTCGCGCTGTTGCCCAACGTGCCATACTGGATCATCGGCAAGAAGTCGTTGCCTCCGAACAATCTCAAGGAACTGGTCGCCTGGCTCAAGGCAAACAAGGCGTCCGCCGGAACGGTCGGAGCGGGCGGCGGGGCCACCGTGTGCAGCCGCTATTTCCAGAAGGCAAGCGGAACGGACTATCAACTCGTTCCCTACCGGGGCGGCGCGCCGGCTCTGCAGGATCTGGTGTCGGGCCAGCTCGATCTGATGTGCGATCTGGCCGCGAACTCCGTCTCGCAGGTCAGGAACGGCAATCTCAAGGCGTACGCTGTAATGTCGAAGAACCGCTGGTTCGGAGCGCCTGACGTACCGACGGCAACCGAGGCGGGGGTGCCGGTCGAGGTCGTCACCTGGCATGGCGCATGGGCTCCCAAGGGGACACCGAAGGATGTGGTCGCAAAGCTCAACGCTGCGATCAACGCCGCGTTGTCCGATCAAACGACGTCGAAACGGCTTGCCGGCGTCGGCATGGAACTTCCGCCCGCCGATCAGCGAACACCGGAAGCCTTTGCGGTCTTCGTGAAGGCAGAAACCGACAAGTGGTGGCCGATCATCAAGGACGCCGGCATCAAGGCCAAATAGCAACTCCCGGGACCGGCTGTCGCCGGAGCCCGGGAGCATGCGAACGGATTGACTGCGGACCGATAAAACGTATTCGCTGCGCGCCGTGCGAGTTACATCGCGGCGCGGGCGATACCCAACGTAACCACCGTGAACGCAAACACGACCGACAGAGCCAGCACGACTGTGGTGGCGCGATACGCGAAGTCCGCGAACGCAGGACGCCGACGCGATTGCTCGATCAACTGTTGGGTCATGGGTGAGCCTGAATAACGAATCGCCTTGCAATGAAATTGGCGGCCGATGCGGGCTGCGATTCGGCTGGATTGCGGCGGCGCGATTGGCGAACCGCGGCAAAACGGTGGCGGATGGTTAATGAAAAGTTAACGCCCGCCGCTGCGAGGCAATAAACCCGCCGTGTGTCGTGACGGACACGCCGTGCGCGATCGCTTGCTGACGGCTACTGCGCCGCGACCATCGGCAGCGGAGAGCTCCAGTCCATTGCGACGTGATTGGGCTGTGCCGCCACGCGGTCGAGCCAGTCGCGCACGGCAGGAAACACGCTGAGGTCGAAGTCGCATTGCTCGGCAAGATGCGTGTAGGCGTAGAGCGCAATATCGGCGATCGAGTAGCGATCGTCGGCCATGAAGTCCTGGTTGGACAGATGCTTTTCCATCACCCCGAGTGACCGGTAGCCTTCTTCCATCCACTCCTCGAATGCATGCTGCTGCAGGTCGCGTCCGCCCTTGACCAGGACGAGCCAGAACCATGCAGCACCGAGGTTCGGCTCAAGCGCGTGCTGTTCGAAGAACATCCATTGCAGCGTTGCAGCGCGCTCGACCGGATCGTCCGATAGCAGCGGCGTGTTCTCGGCGAGAAACCACAATATCGCGTTCGATTCGGGAAGATACTTGTCGGGCGCGACCTGAAGCAGCGGCACGTGACCGCTCGGATTCATCGCCAGAAACTCCGGCGTGCGCGTCTCACCCTGGAGAATGTCGAGCTCGATCAATTCGTGCGCGATCTGAAGCTGGGCCAGCGCCAGCCGGACCTTGTAGCAGTTGCCGGATCGGCGCATGGAATAGAGAGTGTACATGCCGCATCTCCCCCGGCCGGTCGCGACCGTTGCGAAAATCAAAGTAGCGCGGATTGAACGGCAAAGCACGGCGAATGAAGGGCGGCGCAATGACGGTTGGGTGAAAACGAAATCGCGTGCGCCGCAGCATCGAATTGGAAGAATTCCTTCTTCAACCGGTCCCGCCGGAAGAAGGAAATCCGGTCCGTCAAACCGTGCGCCCCTGCGGCTTTGCGATCACTCTGAAGTGATCAATCCACCGAGACGCCGGCGGTCCTGGCGACCTGCGCCCATTTCGCGATTTCGTCCGGAAGCCATGTCGCCATCTCGTCGGGAGGGCGTAGCGTCAGAGTCATACCCTGCCGGGCGATGGCCTCTGAAGGTCCCTTGCCGGACAGCTTCTGCGACACGGCGTTGTAGATCGTGTTGCAGATTTCCCGCGGCGTCTGCGCGGGCGCGAACAACGCGAACCAGGCATCCGCCTCGACGCCGCTCAATCCGGCCTCGGTCATTGTGGCGATCCCGGGAAGCCTGGCCGCGCGCTGCGGGCTTGCCACCGCGAGCGGACGCAACGTCCCCGCGTCGATATAGGCGATCACGCTCGGCAGCGTGGCGAAAGTCATGTCGATCCGGCCGCCGAGGAGTTCGGTCGTCATCGGCGCCGCTCCGCGGAACGGCACATGCTGGAGGTCCACGCCGGCCTTGATCTTGAAAAGCTCGGCGGCGAGATGCGACGCCGATCCGATGCCGGTCGACCCGCAGTTGAGCCGCCCCGGCGCTCTCTTCGCCAGAGCGATCAACGCCGCGACGTTGTCGGCCTCGAGGCCCTGCCGTACCACCAGAACATGGGGTATCGCGGCGATGTGCGCGACCGGAGAAAAATCCCTGACCGCGTCGTAGGGGCAGTTCTTCAGAAGGGACTGGTTGGTCGCATGGGTCTGGTTGGTGCCGAACGCCAGCGTGTGACCGTCGGGTTCGGCGCGCACCACCGCCATCGCGCCGATAATGCCCGATCCGCCGCCGCGGTTCTCCACCACGATCGGCCGGCCCAGCGTCACCGACTGTGCAATCAGGCGCGCCACCGTATCGGCCGGCCCGCCTGCCGGGTAGGGCACCACGATGGTAACGGTTCGCGCCGGAAAGGATTGCGCCCGCGTAGCAGAGGTTGCGACCAGGCCGGCAATAGACGAGAGGGCAGCACGCCGCGAGAGCATGCCGCTACTTAATAGGATGCGCCGCCGGTTGCCAATGTTGGACCGCGCCGTCCGTCGCGATGCGGCGAAGCAGGACCAGCATCAGCAGCAGCATCGAAACGACGCCGAGCGGCAGCAGAATCTGCTCGGCAACCGAGCGCGCGATCAGGGGCATCACCCAGACCAGTGCGATCGTGGACTTCTCCCAGCCGGAAAAGCCGCGCTCGATGCCTTCGACCGCGATGAACGCGATCGCGGGCGCCAGCACGACCATGTCGTAGTCGAGACTGTATGGCGTTGCGAGAATGGCGGCGACCGGAAGCGCGGCCGCTTTCAGCCGGTAGGGAATGCCACTTCTCCACAGCCACACTAGCGCCACGGCAAGAGCGGCCGTAACGATGCCCTGCGCTGCATAAGCGAGCGCAACGCTGCCGCCCCACATCCGCACCCAGGAGAACACGCTCTGGATCTTGTGCCAGCCGGTCTGGCCCTGTTCGAGCACGACCTCGCGTGTGAACGTCATCGAGCCTGCGAAATGGCTCCAGATATCCAAGCCGAATGCCAGCGTGGTCGCGGCCACCATCGCCAGCACCGTTGCCGTCGCCGACATGAACACGCGCCATCGGCCGGTGGCCACGAGCACGAGCGGAATCAGCATGCCGAACTGCGGTTTGTAGGCGAGAAGCCCGATCATCACGCCGGCGAGGACGGGCCTGCGGTCGAGCACCAGCAGGGCTGTGCCCAGCAGCGCCGCGGTGAGAAAGCCGTTGTGGCCATGTCCGATGTTGACGAAGACCGCCGGGAACCCGATCGCGAGCAGGAGCCAGAGCGGGTCGCGGGTGAGCGCAGCGCCGGCCGGCGATGCGCGCAGGATGCCGAACAGCATGCCCAGATAAAGCGCGAGCGTTCCCACCTGCCAGATCGCCAGCGCCAAGGTGTAGGGCATCAGCGACAGGGCGCCGGCCACGAACAGGAAGAACGGCGGATAGTGCCAGCCATAGAACGGAGTCGATTGCCCGAAGAGCGCCTTTTCCCGGGCATGCTGGGACGGCGGGTCGAACGGCGCGCCGGGGGCGCCTTCGAGAACGTAGGTGCCGGCGGCATAGACGTTGGAAAAATCAGTGCCGAGCGGACGTCCCTGGTAATCGTTCAGTCCGTCGGACGTGGCGAGCAAAAAGCCAAATCCGGCCAAGGATGCCACGAGGACGGCCAAGCCCCAGAGCCGCAGCCGCTCGCGCGTGATCCAGTCTCCGGTTCGCATGCTGGCCAAAATGCCGCCCATCAACGGGCCTCCGGCTCGGTTCCGGAACGGTTTAGACCGCCGTGTTTAATGGATCGTGTGTCCTGGCCATTCGCCCTGCGATAGCTGGCCATCAACCAGTTTGATGGGCCGGACCGCGGTTTCCGCCTTGCCGTCGGCGGGCTGCGCCATTAGGACATTCGCGCCCTCGTCCGGGCCCGGAGATTTCCAGATATGGCCGCACTTCTCGCCCAGCACATCAGCCGCATCAAGCCGTCGCCGACCATCGCGGTGACGGACAAGGCGCGGGCGTTGAAAGCCGCGGGCCGCAACGTAATCGGGCTCGGTGCCGGAGAACCGGATTTCGACACGCCGGACAACATCAAGCAGGCCGCGATCAAGGCGATCCAGACCGGAAAGGCCTCCAAGTACACACAGGTCGACGGGATGCCGGAATTGAAGGAGGCGGTGGCCGCCAAGTTCAAGCGCGAGAATGGGCTGACCTACAAGACCTCGCAGATCACGGTGGGCGCCGGCGGCAAGCAGGTGCTCTACAACGCCTTCATGGTGACGCTGAACCCCGGCGACGAGGTCATCATTCCGGCGCCGTACTGGGTCAGCTATCCGGACATGGTGCTGCTGGCCGGCGGCAAGCCGGTCGAGGTCGTTGCCGGCATGGAGAGCGGCTTCAAGATCAAGCCCGAGGCACTTGAGCGGGCCATCACGCCGCGCACCAAGTGGTTCTTGCTCAACTCGCCGTCGAATCCGACCGGTGCAGCCTACAGTGAGGCGGAACTTAAGGGGCTCGCCGAGGTGCTGAAGCGTCACCCGCATGTGTACGTCATGACCGACGACATGTACGAGCATCTCGTCTACGACGACTTCAAGTTCTTCACGCCGGCGCAGGTCGAGCCGTCGCTGTATGAGCGGACGCTCACGATCAACGGCACCTCCAAGGCGTATTGCATGACCGGCTGGCGGATCGGCTATGCCGGAGGCCCGGAGCTGCTGATCAAGGCCATGGCGATGATCCAGTCGCAGTCGACCACCAATCCGGCGGCGGTGTCGCAATGGGCCGCGGTCGAGGCGCTGAATGGTCCGCAGGATTTCATCGCCAGGCACAACAAGATCTTCAAGGAGCGGCGCGACCTGTGCGTGTCGATGCTCAATCAGGCGAACGGCATCAAGTGTCCGACGCCGGAGGGCGCGTTCTACGTCTATCCGTCCTGCGCCGGCACGATCGGCAAGACATCTCCGGCCGGAAAGAAGCTCGTCACCGACGAGGATTTCGTCAGTGAGCTGTTGGAGGCGGAGGGTGTGGCCGTCGTGCATGGCTCTGCGTTTGGCGTCGGCCCGGCGTTCCGCATTTCCTATGCGACCAAGACCGAGGACTTGGAAGACGCATGCCGCCGCATCCAGCGGTTCTGCGGCAATCTGAGATAGTCGTCGCAGCATCGAAGGTTCGAAGGGCGTGCAGCACTGCACGCCCTTTTTCATTTGGATGACGCCAACACCGAATTTGCCGGTGTGACGGAACTTGCGGTTGGGCGCAGCGTTGGCCTGCAGAAGTTCCCTTTCAGGAAAGCAGGTCCGCCGATGAGCGACATCTCCTCCCGCAACTATTCCGGTTCGTCCTCGGGTTCGAGCCCGGGCTCGTCTTCGGTGCGTCCGACCCAGGCTCTGGGCAACGGGATCGAAGAACTCAAGAGCAAGGTCGGCGATGCCGTCGATCGCGACAAGTCTAATCTCGCCAGCTCGGCTGAATCGGCCGGCGACGATCTCGCCGCAGATGTTGCAAGGCTGCGCGACGACCTGGCTGCAATCCAGAAGACACTTGCGTCATTTGCGTCGCAGACCGGCCGTGAGGCTTCCAGAACCGCGCAGGATGTCGGTTCCGCCGTCGCATCGCAGGCCGGAGCCGTGGCACAGCAGGTCGGCGAGACCGCGAGCGAATACGCCGCCGCCGCGACTCAGCAGGCCAAGACATTCGCTTCCGAAATAGAGACGGTGGCTCGCAAAAATCCGCTCGGCACGATCGGAGCAACCCTGCTGGTCGGCATCGTAATCGGCATGATGTCGCGAGGCCGCGCCTGATGGTCTCGTCGGCGCTCAAACTCATCGGGCTGGACGTTCAGCGCCAGTGGCTTCGGTTCAAGGCCGAAGCCGAAAGCTTCAAGCTGCGCGCTACCGGTGAGTTCAGGCGTACGGCGCTCAATGCCGGCCTCGCAGCAGGATTTGCGCTGGCCGGCATTTTCTTTGCCGTTCTTACAGTGGTGACGGGCCTGATCGCACTTTACCGCTGGGTGGCCATCGAACACGGGCAGTTTGCAGGTCTGGGCGCGGTGGCTGCCCTGACTGCAGTGATGGCGCTCGTGCTGCTTCTGGTGGCGGTAAGCCGGGCGAAGGCCGCAAGACCTGCGATGCCGCCGATGCCCGATATCAAGAGCGCGGTTATACCCTCGGCGCTATCGTCGGCCTCGTTCAAGGACGCCGTCACACATGATCTCGGCGGACGTGCGGCGGATATGGCCAGCGATGCTGTCCGGAGCGCGTCTGATGCCGTGCGGACCGGATCGCGAGAGACGCTTCTGTTCACGCTCGCAGCCGCGGTGATTGCCGGCGTCGTGATCGGAAGGCGGAGCGGAGCGAATCGTTAACCATCTTGTACCAAGCGGTCGCACGCGCTTTTGCCTCAAACCATCGCGAGGGCAGCAATCCGTTGCGCCTCGCTCTCGGTTCTATACATTGCCCGCACGTTAGCCAGGAGGCCCGACTATGATTCGTCTTTCCACCATCGCGCTGTGCGTCAGTTTTGTTGCCGCGTCGTCGTCCGCATTCGCCCAGTCGCGCGTCGAAGCCGGCGTGCTGGAGTGCCAGGGAACGACATCCAGTTTCGTCGTCGGATCGGTCACCGAGCTTCGGTGCAACTTCCGCGCCGGTGGTGGCCGCAGCGAGCCATACGTCGCTTCAATCCGCAGGCTGGGTGTCGATATCGCATTGCCCGCCAAAGTAGCCGTTGCCTGGGGTGTGTTTGCGCCGACCGCAAACGTGGGGCCGGGCGGTCTCGCCGGCAGCTACGGCGGGGCGTCCGCCAGTGCGACCGCCGGAGTGGGCGTCGGCGCCAACGCGCTGGTCGGCGGCTCCAACAACACCATCGCCTTGCAGCCGGTGAGTGTGCAGGGACAGACCGGGCTGGGCGTGGCCGCCGGCATTGCCGCCATGGAGCTGAGGTCGGCCGGCCGCTGATCGTATCGATCTGCATGAGCGCCGCCGCGTCTCGCGGTGGTACTTCAGTTTCCGGTCGCGTCGATCCGTCCCTCGACGCCGGTGCGAACGGTGCCGAGGCTGTGCAGATAGGCCATGACCTCGTTGGTCAGCAGCGGCGAGTCGTCCGCAGGCAGCAGCGGGGTCACCTTGCCGAATTCGGTGTAGCCGTCACTGCCCCTGGCGAGGAAATCGTTGGTCGCGATGCGGTAGGTGCGGCCGGGATCGAGCGGCGTGCCGCCGATCGTGACGGAGACGATCCGGCTGCCCGGCGGGCGCCGCGGATCGAACTCGATCTTCATGCCCGAGACCTGCGGAAAGCGGCCTGCGGCATCCTCCAGCCTTGAGAACCCATTCTCCAGCGCATCGCGGAGCGCACGTCCGGTCACGTCGATGGTCACTACACGATTTCCGAACGGCAACTCCGCCAGCACGTCGCGTCGCGAAATGGTGCTGCCGGCGGGATAGACCTTGCCGCCCCGGATGCCGCCCCCGTTGGTGACTGCTGCCATCGCTCCGGTCCTGACGCGCATGGCATCCGCAATCAGGTTACCGATCGCGGATTCGCCGGTGCGCACCGCGATGTTGCGGCTGTCGAGAGGCACGGCCAGCGTTGCGAGCGGCACATCCAGCTCGCGACTCAGATCGGACTCGAATTTGGCAACCGCGGTGGCAATGGCAGGATCGGGCTTAACCGTAGCCGTGTCGACGATGCGGAATTGCGGCCACCACTTCACCTCGCGCCGGCCGTCGGCCACGGTGACATCGACGGTCACATCGATCAGCGTGACGTAATGCGAATCGTAACTGGATTCCGCCACTGCGACCCGGCCGTCGAAGTTGACGAACAGATCGTGGTTGTGGCCGGTCAGGATGAGGTCGGCCGCGCCCGTCGCCGCCAGATCGAGCGCCTGCTTTCGCTCCGCGTGCATCACCGCAACGACAAAATCCGCGCCCTCACGGCGCAGTGTCTCGCCCTGCTCGCGCGTGGTCGGCACCGCCGGAAGGAATTTCAGGTCCTCGGAGCTGGATACGCGCGGCGTCTCGTCGAGAGCGGCGCCGGTGAATCCGATTCGGACACCGCCGTACTCCGCAATCGCGCGGTCCCTGAAGTTCAGCAGCGGTTTGCCGTCGGGGCCGCGCAGGTTCGCGGCGTAAACCGGAAAGGTTACCTCCTCCATCCGTTTGAGAAAGACGGCCTTGCCAAAGTCGAACTCGTGGTTGCCCGGAACGAAAATATCGGGCGCCAGCATATTTGTGAGGGCCACGATGTGGGCGCCGCTGTCGATGCTGGACATCAGCGACGGCGAAAGCGTGTCGCCGCCGTGGGCGAGCACGACATGCCCGCCCGAAGCCTTCACGCGCTCGCGCTCCGCCTTGACCACGGCGGCGAGCCGGGCGAAACCGCCGCGACGCTTTCCGTCGGCCATCAGGGTATCGCCCATCGAATAGATGTCGTTGGTCAGAATGAAGGTGATGCGGACGGTGTCGGCCCGGGCAGCGACAACCGGTGCCAGCAACAGGCACAGGACGACGAGGAAACGGTGCAGCATGGATGTGGCACCTGCAGAGGAGGCGTCTGCTCTAGCACGCAGGGACGTGGCCCGGCTATGCTGCCACAAGCGGCAGGACGCAAAGCGTTGCGCCGCAGGGCCCCGCGGTGGATATGAACAGACCCGAGCGTGTTGCCAGTGACGATGCGTTCGCCGTGAAAGGCGCGATCGGCGTTCTGATCGTCAACCTTGGGACGCCGGACGCGACGGATCCGGCTTCCGTCCGGGTCTATCTCCGGGAATTCCTCAGCGATCCGCGCGTCATCGAGGATCAGGGTCCGGTCTGGAAGTTCATTCTCAATGCGTTCATTCTGACGCGGCGGCCCCGTGCGAAGGGACTCGATTACGAGAAGATATGGAACCGGGACAGGAATGAGTCGCCGCTCAAGACCATAACCCGGTCGCAGGCCGCGAAACTGCGCCAAGCTCTGGATCAGGCTCCGGGCAGCGTCGTTTCCGTTGCAGAGCCCAGAATGGTGGTCGACTGGGCGATGCGCTACGGCAATCCTTCGCTGGATTCGCGTATCGAGGCGCTCACCAGACTCGGCTGTGACCGCATTCTCCTGGTGCCTCTCTATCCGCAGTATGCGGCGGCCACCACCGCCACGGTCTGCGACGCTGCGTTTGCCACGCTGTCGAGACTGCGCTTTCAGCCGGCACTGCGCGTCGTGCCGCCTTACTATGACGATCCGGTCTATATCGAGGCCCTGGCAGCATCGATCGAAGCGGAACTGCAACGGCTGTCGTTTCAACCCGAGATGATCCTTGCCTCGTTTCACGGCATACCGAAATCATATGCAGACGAAGGCGATCCTTATCCCGGCCAATGTCAGGAAACCGTTCGGTTGCTTCGGAGGAGGCTGGATCTCGGAGAAGACCGGCTGAAGCTGACGTTCCAGTCGCGGTTCGGCCGTGCCGAGTGGCTTCAGCCCTACACCGACGAGACGGTGAAGGCGCTTGCCCAGGCCGGCGTGAAGAGACTCGCTGTCGTAACCCCGGGGTTTGCCGCGGATTGTCTTGAAACTCTCGAAGAGATTGCAGTGGAAAACGGCGGTATCTTCAGGGAGCACGGCGGGATCGATTTTGCTGCGATTCCGTGCCTTAACGACAGCGAGTGCGGCATGAAGCTTCTCGTCCATCTGGTTCGGCACGAATTGCAGGGCTGGCTCTGAATTATCTGTCTGACTTCCGTGAACCTGGTGGCGGTATCGTACGACCAATCCTGTTGACCGGTCACTTCCCGCCGGCTGCCGCCGGACAGGCGCTGCCGGCCCCATTTGAGGAGCGCGCTTGATGGACGAATCCCTGCTTCTTGGCGTCAACCTTTTCGTCGTCGTGTTCGTCATCCTCGTCGTCCTGACCCTGTGGGCCGGGGTCAAGACCGTGACGCAGGGCTATCAATGGACGGTCGAACGCTTCGGCCGATACACCCGCACGCTGAACTCCGGACTGAACCTGATCGTCCCGTTCTTCGATCGGATCGGCCGCAAGGTGAACATGATGGAGCAGGTTCTCGACATTCCCCAGCAGGACGTCATCAGCAAGGACAACGCCACCGTTACCGTCGACGGCGTAGCCTTCTTTCAGGTGTTCGACGCCGCCAAGGCGAGCTACGAGGTCACGAATCTCGACCGTGCGATCGTCACCCTGACGACAACGAATATCCGCTCGGTGATGGGCTCCATGGACCTCGACGAGATGCTTTCGCACCGCGACGAGATCAATGAACGGCTGCTGCGCGTGGTCGATGCCGCTGTTTCGCCGTGGGGCGTCAAGGTCAATCGCGTGGAGATCAAGGATATCGTGCCGCCGGCCGATCTGATCCAGGCGATGAGCCGCCAGATGAAGGCTGACCGCGACAAGCGCGCGGAGATCCTGCAGGCAGAGGGTCAGCGCCAGTCCGCGATCCTGCGTGCCGAAGGCGAGAAGCAGGCGCAGATCCTGGAAGCCGAAGGCCGGCGCGATGCCGCCTTCCGGGACGCCGAGGGGCGGGAGCGGCTCGCCCAGGCCGAGGCCAAGGCCACCGAAATGGTGAGTCAGGCGGTGGCAAACGGAGATGTGCAGGCGCTCAACTATTTCGTGGCCGAGAAGTACATGAAGGCCCTTTCCGAACTCGCCGGATCACCCAACCAGAAGGTGCTGATCATGCCGGTTGAAGTGACCAGTGTGCTGGGTTCGCTGGGCGGCATCGCCGAGATTGCCAAGTCGACGTTCGGGCCCGACGCTCCGAAGGGCGGAGGGACGCCGCAGCCGCAGCGGAGGCCGACGGGTCCTTCCACCTTCGGCGGAGCGACCTCGACATGATGCCGCTGCTCGTCTCGCTGGGACCCTGGAAGTGGATCATCCTCGGAGTCATCCTGTTCGGGCTCGAACTCGTCGTGCCTGGCGCGTTCATGATGTGGCTCGGGATCGCCGCGATTCTGGTCGGCCTCATCTCGTTTGCGATCGACTGGTCGTGGCAGTGGCAACTGATCGCTTTTGCGCTGTTTACCGCGGCTTCGGTGCCGTTGTGGCGGCGGTTTGCCCGGCAGGTCGATCCCAGCCTTGAAACTCCCTACGTCAATCGCCGGACCGAGGCGCTGGTCGGGCGCGTATTCACCCTGGAAAAGGCGATCGCGGACGGGGTCGGTGCGGTGCGCATCGACGATACGGTCTGGCGGGTCAACGGACCCGACGCGCCGGCTGGCAGCCGCGTCCGGGTGGTACAGGCGAAAGGCGCGGACCTGATCGTGGAACCTGCCTAAACACTTGTTTTCAGGCCGTAAAGGTCTCGTTAACCACGCTTCTTTAACCCTCGTTAACCACGGCCACCCGGGTGGCCGTGGCCAGCCTGCGTGCGTCCGCCGCAAAGGTGCGCGCGCGCCGGCGCGATGCATTGTGCAAACGGGGGTCGCCTCTGCGACGCAACCGGTCCAGAGCTGTCGCTGTTACGCCCGGCGTGATCGCCGCGGTGCTCGCGTGTGACGTGCTCTGCGGTGGCGTATTCATGGGCGAAGCCCGGGCGCAAAGCGCAACGTCGCCGTTGTTCCAGCCGGCATTGACCGATCCCAACAACGCTCAACGCTTCACCAGGCCGGTCGAAAACCGCCGTCCTGCCGAGCCCGTTCAAGCGCCGCCTGCCGGCGCTGGCGCCGGGGAAACCGGATTCGATTCCACCGGTCAGGCCGGCAAGCAGCGCAAGGCCAGGAAGAACGCCGGCACCCCGCATCCGTTGCCGCACGCCGGAAGCGTGCTGCTGCCGACGGAACAGCCGCAAGTGAGGGGCAACGCGCCGCAGATCGCGGCTCGGGAGTCCTATGCCAATGTCTACAAGCCGCCGGATGCGCCGCTGCGCCGTCCGCGACCGACCGAAACCGATCCCTTCGATCCGGTCGGCGTCCGGGTTGGAGAATTCATGCTTCGCCCGGCGATCGAGATCGGTTACGGCAACGACAGCAATCCCAACCGGACACCGTCCGGCCCAAGCTCGAACTTCTACCGGATTGCCCCTGAGCTGCAGGCCAAATCGCTGTGGTCGCGTCATGAGGTCGGTGCCGTACTGCGAGGCAGCTATGTCGGCTACGACAACCTGTCCTCGGCGAACCAGCCCAGTGCAGACGCCCGCATCAATGGCCGGCTCGATGCCACGCACGACCTGCGGTTCGACGGCGAGGGGAGGTACCTGCTCGGCACCGACAATCCGGGCAGTCCCAACCTGCAGGCCGGGCTGGCGAAACTGCCGATCTACAACACGTTCGGCGCGAGTATCGGTGCGGCACAGCGCTTCAACCGGCTCGACCTGTCGATCAAGGGTAGCCTCGATCGCACCGAATACGAAGACTCCGAACTGGTGGACGGCAGCCGGGTGAGCAACCAGGACCGCAACTACACCCAGTATCGCATCCAGGCACGGGCCAGCTACGAGTTCACGCCCGGGCTGAAGCCGTTCGTCGAGATCGACGTCGACAAGCGCAAGCATGACGAGCCGTGCACCTGCGATACGATCGACCGCAGTTCGCAGGCGTTCACGCCGAAGGCCGGTATGACCTTCGAACTCGCCAAGCGGCTCAACGGCGAGATCTCCGTGGGTTATGTGACCCGCGACTACGTCAGCTCCGATCTCGAAACATTGCGAGGCTGGGTGCTCGATTCATCGCTGGTCTGGACAGCCACCGGCCTGACCACCGTGACGCTTTCGGCCAACACGCGTGTCGACGAAACGGTGGTTCCGGGCGTGTCCGGCACGCTCCGTCAGGACGTCGGCCTGCAGGTCGATCACGCGTTCCGCCGCTGGCTGATCGGAACGGTGAAGGTCGGTTATGGCCAGGACGACTATGTCGGATGGGACCGGCTGGACAAGCGCACGTCGCTCGCCGCCATCGTCACCTACAAGATGAGCCGGGAGTTCTGGCTCAAGGGTGAATTCCGCCAGGAGTGGCTGCGCTCCAACGCCACGGGCGTGGATTACGACGCCAGCATCTTCCTGGTCGGCATGCGGATCCAGCGCTGACGCCGCGCCGCTACCGCCTCTTGAGCAGCTCTTCGATTTCCTGTCGGAACGAAGGTGCGATGTCGTCGCGCTCCAGCGCGTACGCCACGTTCGCGGCGAGAAAACCGACCTTCGATCCGCAGTCGAAGCTGCGGCCGTCGAACTTCAGGCCGTGGAACGGCTGGGTCTCCGCCAACGTGATCATCGAGTCGGTAAGCTGGATTTCGCCTCCGGCGCCGCCCTGCTGGGTCTCCAGGATTGCAAAAATCTCGGGCTGCAGAATGTATCGGCCGGTGATGATGAGGTTCGACGGAGCCTTGTCGCGTGTCGGCTTCTCGACCATTCCGGTGATCGCGAAGGACTTGCCGTCGGATTTTCCGACGCCCACCACGCCGTATTGATGGATGCGATCCATCGCCATCTCCTCGACGGCAACGATGTTCGAGGCGCGATCGAGCGACTCGTAGACATCGATCATCTGCTTGAGACAGCCCGGCTTGTTCTGCACCAGCACGTCCGGCAGCAGCAGCGCGAACGGCGCGCTGCCGACCAGCTCGCGGGCGCACCATATGGCATGGCCAAGCCCGAGCGGCGACTGCTGGCGGGTGAAGCTCGTGGTGCCGGCGTCGGGCAGGTCGCGCGACAGCAGCTTCAGGTCCTCGGTCTTGTTCCGCTCCTTCAGGGTGAGTTCCAGCTCGAACTGCCGGTCGAAGTGATCCTCGATCACCGCCTTGTTGCGCCCGGTCACGAAGATGAAATGTTCGATACCGGCCTCGCGTGCCTCGTCGACCACGTGCTGGATCAGCGGCCGGTCGACCACCGGAAGCATTTCCTTGGGCATCGCCTTGGTGGCAGGCAAGAATCGGGTGCCGAGGCCTGCGACGGGGAAGATGGCGGTACGGATGGGTTTCATGGCGCGCCTGAGCTGAGGGGATGCAGTGCCAAAGCCGCAAGCCCGTGCACTATTGAAAAATCCAAGGTGTTTCAATAGGTCGCACGGTCACGGTGACGCTGCGCTCCCGCGTTAATGCGGTGGTACCTGTCGGCTGGCATTTTCCTCCGACGCGATTCTGGCTGGATAAAGGCTCCATCATGCGACGAGGACTCTGGATTGGCATGGCCGTGACCGCGGTCATGCTCAGCGGTGCGGTTGTGGCCGACGCGGCGCCGCGGTGCCGGAATACGGGAAGCTTCGACGTCTGGATGGCCGACTTCAAGAAGGAAGCGTTGTCAAAGGGAATAACGCAACGGACGATTTCAGCGGCGCTCAACGGCATCACGTTCGATCCCGCCATCATCCGGCGCGACAGCGGCCAGAAGGTTTTTCAGCAAAGTTTCCTGCAATTTGCCGGGCGGATGACAGCGGCGGGTCGCTACCAGAACGGTCTGAAACAGCTCAAGGCGCAGGCGCCGCTGCTTGCCAAAATCGAGCAGGCC
>CAZGSW010000024.1:0-1584 GCA_964528635.1 uncultured Rhodoplanes sp.
TCCGCTTCGCCTCGACATAGCTCTTGAGCACCGCGCCCATGCGGGACTGATAGCCCTTGCCGGTGCGCTTGAAGAAGCGGATCACGTCGGGATCGAGCCGCAGCGTGATCTGCTGCTTGGTTTCGGGCAAAAGCACCTTTGCGTTGTCCCAGAAGCCCGGCGGGATGACGCCGGCATCAGGGTCGGCGGCGGCGCGGCGCTCGACCTCGGCGTCGGACATTTCGATCAGCCTGCGATTGAGAGGGCGGACGGGAACGTCGTCCAGGCTCTCATAGCGGACGATCCGCCGCCTCCCGGTACGCTTTCCGCTCATGGTGCGATGCCTTCCAGGCCGAGATGATCCGAATGGTGTCGCCGCGCAACGTGTAGATCACGTGAAGCAGCACACCGTTGGTGTCGATGCCGAGTGCGATCAGGCGTGGTTCCCCGTAGTCGCGTCTGTCGTCAACGCGGCACAGGCAGAAGCCGCGGAATATCGCTGCAGCTTCGTCGAAACTGACGGTGTGCTTGCGTTCGTTTGCCGCCGCTTTGTCCTGATCCCATTCGAACCGCATGGTATGTAGCTACAAATCGGGATTTTTGCAAGGTGCGAATGCCTGACAAGGCATTCGAACAAAGAGAGAACATGAAGTCAAATCATCCATGAAATCAGTATGTTCTATTCGGAAAATATTCCTTGCAATCGTCACGCTGCTCCGCTAGCGTTTCGGCACCCTCCCGCCACTCCATTCATCGCCAGGTCATCATCCGGTTCATCACCATGACACCGCGCCGCTCACTTCGTGCGGACGTGCGCCGCCGCTTGCGTGCGGGCAGGTCCGTGACACGGCAGGCATGCCCCCTCCCTGATCCTCCTTCGCAAGCGGGGGAGGGGAAAGAGAGAGACCCTTCCCCTGCGAACGGGCGCTCACGCCCGTCTTTGACAGGCTGTGCGGGGGAGGGACCGGAGCGGGCGTGGCTCCCGCCGTCGCCCACCAAGCTCCAGCAGTGCGATCCGTCGCTCACCGACGCGGTGCGCGCGCTCTATGAGGAGAGCGTGGTGCCGGTTGCGCAGATCGCGCGGCTCGCATGTGTCGCAGAGCGCACACTCTACAAATACGTGGCGCGCGGCGGCTGGCGGCGGCGCTATCCGGTGCGCGGCGTCGAGGCCGCGGCGGCCAACCGCGGCCGCAGGCGTGGCTCCCGGGAGAGTGCGCATGAGCCGCAGCCGCGCGGCGCGGGCGGGCGGTTCGTCGGCAGCGGGGAGGCGGAGCTTGCGCATGCGTCCGGATTGAAGGCGCTCGATCCGGCAGGCGCGTTGCGCGCGCAGGCGCTCTGCCGTGAATGGGGGCTCTGCGCGGGCGAGGCGCTGGCGCGCGCCGCGGCGCTGCGCGATGCGGAGACGCAGGCGCGTGTGTTCGCGCTGGTCGTGCGCGCGCTCCGCGACATGGCCGCGCTCGCCGACGGCGCGCCGGGCCGCTCCGACCGGTTGCCGCAGGCGGCGAAGCGGAAGCCGCGAAGCGCGCGCAGGCCGCGCGGCCATGTCTGGAAGCCGATGCTGGTGACGCCGCTGCGGTGAACATCCACGGCATGCTGGAGGAACGA
>CAZGSW010000024.1:1684-7449 GCA_964528635.1 uncultured Rhodoplanes sp.
CCCCGCCCATTGATCTCGTGCCCTCGCGTTGCGATGGTGCGCCCGCAATGGCCGACCATCCGTCCGTAACAACGCCGCCTGCCGCCGCATCGGGCCCGCCGCTCGATCACGCCGCGATCCGCGCCATCGTCTGGGGCATCATGCTGGCGGGGTTCCTTTCCGCGCTGGAGCAGACCATCGTGGCGCCGGCGCTGCCGACCATGGCGCGGGTGCTGGGCGACACGGAAAACCTGTCGTGGGTGGTGACGGCGTATCTGCTGGCCGCCACCGCGGTGACGCCGCTGTTCGGCAAGCTCAGCGACATCCACGGCCGCCGCATCATGATGCTGATCGCCTGCGCCATCTTCATCGCGGGCTCGGTGGTGTGCGCGCTCGCGCCCAGCATGGGCGTGCTGATCGCCGGCCGCGCGCTGCAGGGCGTCGGCGGCGGCGGCATCCTTCCGCTCGTCCACACCATCATCGGCGATATGGTGTCGCCGCGGGAGCGGCCACGCTACCAGGCCTACACCGCGGTGATGTTCATGTCGGCCTCGATCGTCGGTCCGCTGCTCGGCGGCGTGCTGACCGATTACGTGCACTGGACGCTGATCTTCTGGATCAACCTGCCGCTCGGCATCGTCGCGATGGTGCTGACCGACCGCTTCCTGCGCCGCCTGCCGCGCAACGATCGGCGGCACCGGCTCGACGTGCCGGGCGCCATGCTGATGGTGACGGCCGCGCTGTCGCTGCTGCTCGCGATGTCGTGGGGCGGCACGCGCTATCCGTGGAACTCGCCTGCGATCCTTGCGCTGATTGCGGTCTCGGCGCTGCTCTGGCTCGGCTTCGCGCTGCGGATTCGTCACGCGCCGGAGCCGTTCATTCCGCTGTCGGTGCTGCGCGGCCGCACCGTTCCGGCGGTGGTGGCGGCGGGCTTCTTCTCGATCGGCGTGGTGATCGGGCTGTCGATCTTCCTGCCGCTTTACCTGGAGCTGGTGCTCGGGCTCTCGCCGTCGGGCTCCGGCGTCGCGCTGATCGTGTTCCTGGCGGCGGCGACCGGCGGCTCGTTCATCTGCGGCCGGCTGATGGCGCGGATGACGCATTACCGGCGCGTGCCGCTGGTCGGCATGACGCTCGGCATCGCGATGCTTGCGGCGATGGCCATGAAGCCGGCCGGGCTGTCGCTCGCCGAGGTCGCCGCGCTGCTGGCGATCGGCGGCACGGGTCTCGGCGTGATGTATCCGTTCACCACCACGACGATCCAGAACGTGGTCGCGCCCCATCAGCTCGGCATTGCCACCGGCGCGCTCAACTTCTTCCGGCTGCTCGGCGGTGCGATCATCGTGGCGGCGTTCGGCGCCATCATCCTGGGCGGCGCCGGCGTGTCGGGGCAGGGGCTGACGCTGGAGATGCTGTCGGGCGCGCTGGGCCGCGGCACCGATCTCGCCGAGCTGTTCCGCCTGGTGTTCACAGCCGGGGCGGTGTTCCTCACCGCCGGGCTGATCGCGGTGCTGGCGATCGAGGAGCGGCCGCTGCGCGGCCCGGAATCGCCGACGCTCGGCGGCGCGCCGGCCGAGTAGGTTCCGCGATGATTGTCGCCACGGCGCTGGTTGCAACGCGCTCCGACGGTGCACTCCCTCCCCCGCAAGCGGGGGAGGGGACCGGTCAGCACAAGTGGCGACTTCACGGCTTCCCAAATTCGTCGAACTCGCGACAGCGCGCCGGCCGAGTAAGTTCCACACAGGCAGGATTGCAGCAGTGCACATGGCTGCCCCGCGCCCGTGTGAGTTGCGTTTTGCTGCAATGCAGCGCAATTTTGGGGTGTCTAAAGGCATTCCCCGATGAGGCTTTCTTCCCCGCGCGTGTTCGCGCGCAAGCGACGGCTTGACCGCAGGCGGGCCGCCGCGCGCCGTGCCGCGGCCTCCGTCCTGCCGCTGGCGCCGTCCGGGGGAATGAGCCACGCCGAGGTCCGCACCATCTTCTTCGGCCTGATGCTGGCGGCGCTGATCGCGGCGCTGAACCAGACCATCATCGCCACCGCGCTGCCGACCATCGGCCGGCACTTCGGCGACTTCGAAAGCCTGTCGTGGGTGGTGACCGCCTATCTCATCACCTCGACGGCGGTCGCGCCGCTGTACGGCAAGCTCAGCGATATCTACGGCCGGCGCTCGATGATGCAGACCTGCATCGGCCTGTTCGTGGCCGGTTCGGTGCTGTGCGCGCTGGCGCCCGACATGGTGACGCTGATCGTGGGCCGCGCGCTGCAGGGCATCGGCGGCGGCGGCATCCTGCCGCTGTGCCAGTCGGTGATCGCCGACGTGGTGGCGCCGCGCGAGCGCGGCCGCTACCAGGCCTACATGGGCGTGGTGTGGGTGACGTCCGGCGTCGGCGGCCCGGTGCTGGGCGGCGTGCTGGCGGAGCATCTGCACTGGACGCTGATCTTCTGGCTCAACGTGCCGCTCGGGCTCGCGGCGGCGTACCTGACCCACCGCAATCTGGCGCGGATTCCCAACCATGCCCGCCGCCACAGGCTCGACCTGCTCGGCGCCGTGCTGATGATGGCGTCGTGCGTGCCGCTGCTGCTGGCGCTGACCTGGGGCGGCACACGCTTTGAATGGACGTCGCCGCAGATCGTCGTGCTGATCGTCGTTTCGCTGCTGCTGTCGCTGGCGTTCGGCCTGCGCCTCACCCGCGCGCCGGAGCCGTTCCTGCCGCTCACCGTGCTGAACAACCCGGTGATGCGGATGGGCACCGCCTCGGCCTCCGCCGCGATGGGCGTGTCGATCGCCACCACGATCTTCGTGCCGCTCTACTTCGAGACCGTGCACGGCCTGTCCGCGACCGAATCCGGCATCGCGCTCATTCCGCTGGCGCTGACCACGCCGGGCTCGCTCCTGTCCGGGCAGGCGATGCTGTACTGGAAGCACTACAAGCGCGCGCCGGTGATCGGGCTTTCGCTGGGGCTGGTCGCGATGGCGTTCCTGGTGTGGCAGCCGGACCTGCCGCTGCTCTACGTCACGCTGCTGCTGTGCGTGGTGGGCACCGCGATCGGGCTGGTCTATCCGGTCACCACGGTGTCGATCCAGAACGCGGTGCCGCATGCGCAGGTCGGCATCGCGATGGGCGCGCTCAACTTTTTCCGCACGCTGGCCTCGGCCTTCGTGGTCGCGGTGATGGGCGCGATCCTGCTCGCCGGGCTTGGCGCATCGCCCGGCCGCGGCACCGTGTCGGTGGTCTCGGCCAGCATGAACGCCAACGGCGCCGACGTGGCGGGCACGTTCCGCTACGTGTTCCTGTCCGCCTGGATTTTCCTGGCCATCAGCCTGGTGTTCCTGATCATGATGGAAGAGCGGCCGCTGCGCACCACCACGTCGGAGACGCCGCCGCAGACGCCGGCGCAATAGGGCGGGCGGCCGCGCGTGTGCCCTCTCTCGCTGCATCGCGTCCGGGACACCTGTGGAGAGGCAGCGGCCACAACGGCCGTTACCGCCCGCGGCTCAGCGAGATCGAGACCTCCGACAGCGGACTGCCCGGCGAGGAGATCGTCACCGACTGCTTGTCGGCGCGGGTGTTGACCGCGAGCTGGGCCGAGAACGGACCCTCCGCGCGGATCCGGATTCTGCCCGGCGTGCCGTTGCCCGAGAGCGTGCCGCCGACCCGGTTGGTGAGTTCGTTCCAGTGACCCGACACCGCGCCGTTGACGTGCTGCGCGGTGCTCTGCAGTTCGAACTTGTACGCGTCGCCGGCGCAGCGGATGGCGAGCGTCAGCGTGTTGCCGGCGCCGTCCACCTCGTAGCGGGCGCGGCAGCGGATGCTCTCCTTGGTGCCGCTCGACATGGTGATGACGCCGGGACCGGACCACGAACCGTTGAGATGGGCGAACGGACTGGCGCCCTGCGCGGCCGCCGCCTGCGGAATGAGGAGGACCGCCGCAATCGCGGCGTGCGCCACAGCCTGCACAATGTGACGTTTCGCATTCCGTGAAAGGGAAGACCCCGCGTCGAACATGCTCCCGCTCCGACCGTCTGACTGGATGCGGATTGGTCGCGCGGGAGGGCCGAAAAGTTCAGCGCGCCCGGGCGTTTTTCCGCCGCGGGCGCGCTTGATCCAGACCGTTGATCCGTCGTGGGAAAGCGGTTTGCTACGGCGCGCCGCCAACCGCCGCTTTGCCGTTTTCGGCGGTGCTTGCCGCCGCAATGGCCGCGGCCGCCGCTTCGTTCACCGCCGCTTCGTTCTCCGGTTTGGCCGGCAGCGTCTCCGATTGCCGGGCCAGCCGGACCCATGCCAGCGCGACGTTGAGCAGGATGTCGCGATCGTGCGGCGACGGCTGCTGCCTGGCCTGCTGCATGCAGTCCGCGGCGTACTGCTTGAAGTTCTCGATGCGACCCATCGCTTCCCCATCGGTTTGCGCCCCCGCGCCCGGACTCATGAATCCCGGAAAGTGTGGCGCGGCAAGGCCGCAACCGGGGCAGCACAAGGCGACTTCGGGGCGCGCGCCGCGCAATTTCGCCACAACGGATCGAGCCGGTCGTGCGACTCAGTTAAACGGTTCGCGTTCGTTCGAACCTCGAGAGGAGGCTGCGGGCGTGAGCGTGGCAGACGGAACATCAAATGTCGCGGCCGCGGGCGGCCGCAGTGCGGCGCGCCCGGGACTGCTGGCGCGCTGGCTGAAGCGCCGCCGCGCGCTGCAGCGGAACGTCGATTACGCGGTGTGGGATCTGCGCGAGCGCTACGGCGACGCGGCGCTTTCGATCGCGACCGCTTCGGCGCGCGCGCCGGCGGGAATCGTCAGGCGGCGGTTCTGGCGCAAGGTCGTGGCACGGCTGAAACGGCTGGGTTGAGGCGGCCGCCAAGTGGCGTCAGCTTGCCTGACGGATCAGCGGCTTCCTCGGCTGTTCGACGCGTGCCTCGTTGCAACTCCAGACATGCTCGGCGGCGCAGTACGGACAATAGATCCGGCCGCCGACGATGGCCGATCCCGGCCGCGCCTCGATGCCGGTAAAGACGTAATGGCCGGTGTACTGGCAGCGGATGACGATCCTGGCCATCGAGGCCTCCTGAACGCGACGGTTCGACTGGGCAGGCAACGAACGACTCCGGGCTCTGGTTCCGCCGCGACGGATTTCCATTTCGATACGAGGACTTGTCGATACGAGGACTTGCCCGGACGGCGAAAGGCACGCGCGGGGCGTGCCCGCACATGCCTTGCCGGACCGGCGAAACCGCGGCGAGGTCAGCTCGCCGCTTTCAGGTTCACCTTGTTCTCGGCGATACCGGTCAGCTTCTTGTCGGCGGCCTTCTCCTCCTTGAGCGTGGCGGCGAACAGCTTCGCCACATCGGCGCGGCCAAGCTCGTCCGCCCATGCGATCAGCGTGCCGTAGCGCGTGATCTCGTAGTGCTCCACCGCCTGCGCCGCGGCGACGATCGCGGCATCCAGCACGCGCTTGTCGTCGACCTCGCCGGCGACCTCCTTCGCCTCCTCGATGATGCCGTTGATGGCGGGGCAGGTGGCGCCCTTCGGCGTCTCGCCGAGCAGCTCGAACACCTGCTCGAGCCGCTTCACGTGCTTCTCGGTCTCGCCGAGATGGGCGCGAAGCGCCGCGGCGAGATCGCGGCTGGTCGCCTTGCCGATCATGTCGGGCAGCGACTTCAGGATCTGGTTTTCGGCGTAGTAGACGTCCTGCACCACGTGCAGGAACAGGTCGTCCATCGACTTGATGTCTTTCGAGAACAGGCCCATCGGCGGGTTCCTTTCCGGAGTTCCAGGTGTCGACCAAGGTGTCGACCCC
>CAZGSW010000024.1:7549-9757 GCA_964528635.1 uncultured Rhodoplanes sp.
GCGTGACGCTGCTCCGGTAGGGTTCAGGCAGGTTCGAGATTTGCGCCCGGCACCGCCCGGGCGCTTTGTGTTTCAAGGCGATCCGCCACAACCCGTTCAGACCGATGACCCGACACGTTCCACCCGAGACGGTGGCGGCCGTGCGCCGCCGCTATGCCGACGGCGACAGCGTCGCGGCGATCCTCGCCGCCACCGGCATCGCCTCGTCCGGCGTGCTCTACCGCTGCCTCGACGGCCGCCATGACGACGGCTCCGGCGCGCCGCTGCCGTTGCCGCCGCTGCCGCGCCGCCGCACCCGCAAGCCCGCCGGAGACCACGACGTGCCATCGCGGCGCAAGGCGCTGGTGGACCGCATCTGGCGCAGCGCCGAGGCGCAGGTCGACCAGATCGAGGCGCGGCTCGCGCAGAGCGGGCTCGCCGGCGAGGAGTCGGAGCGCGGCGCGCGCACGCTCGCCATCGTGGTGCGCACGCTGCGCGAACTCACCGCATTCGATGCCGCCAGGCGCGCGGAAGAGCGCGCTACCGATCCGTCCAGCAAGACCGCCGAGAATGACAAGCCCGTACCCCGAAACATTGACGACCTTCGGCGCGAGCTGGCGCGAAAGCTTCAAGCTCTCGTTGAAGAACGATCCGGAGCTGATCTGCAGATTGCTGGCCGGACTCTCTGAAGCCGACACCGCGGACTTCAACGACGACTGGCATTTCTTCGCGCTCGATCATCAGTTGCCGCCGCTTCTTGCCGCGAACGGCAAGCCGTGGACCACATGGCTGCTGATCGGCGGCCGCGGCGCCGGCAAGACGCTGGCCGGCGCGAAGTGGGTGAACCGCGTGGCGCTCGCCGGCGTGTCGCCGATCGCGCTGGTCGGCGAGACCGAGCATGACGTGCGCGAGGTGATGATCGAGGGCGTCTCGGGCGTGCTCGAGGCGGCGGATGCGAACAGGCGGCCGAAGTGGATACCGACCCGCAAGCGGCTGGAATGGGACAACGGCGCGGTGGCGCAGGCCTTCTCGGCCGAGGATCCGGAGAGCCTGCGCGGCCCGCAGTTCGCCGCCGCCTGGTGCGACGAGCTGGCGAAATGGCGTCGCGCCGGCGAGGCGTTCGACATGCTGCAGTTCGGATTGCGGCTCGGCGACCGGCCGCGGCAGGTCATCACCACGACGCCGCGGCCGACCGCGCTGATCCGGCGTCTCGTGACAGACGCCAACACCGCGGTGACGCGCGCGGGCACCGTCGCCAACGCGCGGCATCTGGCGCCGGCGTTTCTCGATGCGGTGGTGTCGCGCTACGCCGGCACGCGGCTCGGCCGCCAGGAACTCGGCGGCGAGATCGTCGAGGAGCGCGCCGACGCGCTGTGGCCGCGCGCGACGATCGAACGCTGCCGCGTCGAAAGCGCGCCGCAGCTTTATCGCATCGTCGTCGCGGTCGATCCGCCGGCGTCGTCGAAGCAGGGCGCCGACGCCTGCGGCCTGGTCGCCGCGGGGCTCGCGGAGGACGGAACGGTGTATGTGATCGCCGACGAGAGCGCGGGCGGGCTGACGCCGGCCGGCTGGTCGCGCTGCGCGATCGCGCTGTGGCGAAGACTCGAGGCGGACGCGCTGGTGGTCGAGGTCAACCAGGGCGGCGAGATGGTGCGCGCCGTGATCGGCGAGGCCGATGCGGACGTGCCGGTTCACTCGGTGCACGCGAAGAAGGGCAAGTATCTGCGCGCCGAGCCGGTCGCTGCGCTGTTCGAGCAGGGCCGGGTGAAGCTCGCGGGCACGTTCCCGAATCTGGAGGACGAGATGGCCGACTTCGGCCTCGACGGCCTGTCGTCCGGCCGCTCGCCGGACCGCCTGGACGCGATGGTGTGGGCGGTGTCGGCGCTGACATTCGGCGCGCGCGGGCAGCCGCGGGTGAGGGGGTTGTGAGGGGCGCGTTAGCCGAGCGCCGGCTTCGTCCGATCTGGGTCAAGGAAAGTTGATCTAACATCAACTAATTCAAGCTATCATGATCGGGAGATTGTGGCTTAAATGCCACATTTAAATAGTTATCTAGCCGACTGCTACCAACGGTCTATGGCGGAGAAACTTGACATTTGATCAACATAGCCACATGGAAGGGACAGCTCCCACGGCAGAAGTCCGAACCCAATGCCCTTCGAGCATGAAGGTGGTCTGCTGCGCCGCATCGCTAGACGCGCGACTATTTTCTATACGGACCATGCCGAG
>CAZGSW010000024.1:9857-18841 GCA_964528635.1 uncultured Rhodoplanes sp.
TCTGCTGCGCCGCATCGCTAGACGCGCGACTATTTTCTATACGGACCATGCCGAGGTCGAACGCAAGAAGGATGGAATAGAAAAGCTCGACATCGCCAACATGCTTGGTCGATGCACAGTCACTTTGGTGGAAACGAACAAGGATAATGGAGAGGAGGAGTGGAGAGCGGAGGGTACGGACAGTGATGCGAGGCGAATAACAGCCGTTGTCGTGGTGTACGAAAACGTTGGTGAAATCAAAGTGATCACGGCATGGGCAAATAAATCGTGAGGGATGAGTTATGCGATGCACGAAATGTCAGACAGGACTGATGGAGAGAACAGTGAAGCCGGAACACGTTGAGGACTTGGGCGGCCTGGTCGTCAAAGTTTTGAACGCGGTTGTTGTGCAGCGCTGCTCATCGTGCAGCGATGAAATGACGGGCATCCCGGATATGCAGGGGCTGGCGCGCGCCGCCGCTATGGCGCGGGCGCTGAACCCTGCTCGGTTGCTCGGCAAGGAGGTCAGGTTTATCCGGCGCGCACTGGACATGACTCAGAAGGAATTTGCCGAGAAGATGGAACTGTCCCATGAGCATGTGTCGAGGTGGGAGAATGACCATAGGGGTGTTGGCGGCATGGGAGAAAAGCTTGTGCGTCACAATGCATGCGCCTTGCTGCACCGGGAAGGTATTTGCGAGTACGATCCCAAGGTAATTGCAAACATGCAATTTATCCCGCCGCCGGTGAACGGCATGCCGCCGATCGAAATGGTGCGCGTCAGATTGCAGCACCGCGTGGATGACGACGAAACCATGTGGAGCGAGGCCGCCTAATCGTGGCCTCCCTCAAACTGGGCTAAAGCAGAACCCGCGTGCGCCCGCAAATCCCGCAGCTTCGTCTCGAAGCTGCACACCACGCCGGCCGGCGCGAAGTCGATCGTCACCGTGCCGCCGAAATCGGCGGACAGCGCGCTCTCGATCAGGCGGGAGCCGAAGCCGCGGCGCTGCGGCGGCGCGACCGCCGGTCCGCCGCTCTCCCGCCATGCGAACTGCAGCGCCGGATCGGAGGCCGGTCCGTTGGTGCCCCAGGTCACGTCGACCTTGCCGTCGGGGCGCGACAGCGCGCCGTATTTCGCGGCGTTGGTGGCAAGCTCATGCAGCGCAAGCGCCAGCGACAGCGCCTGCTTGGCGGTGAGGTCGAGGTTCGGGCCCTCGATATGGATGCGGCCCTCGCCGGTGCGGTGCGGCGCGAGCGCGCCCTCGACCACGGTGGCCATGGAGGCGCTGGTCCAGCTCGAACGGGTCAGCGCATCGTGCGCGCGGTCGAGCGTGGCAAGCCGCGCGCCGAAGATCGCCTGCGCCTCCTCCTTGGTGGCGGCGGTACGGAACGTCTGGTTGGCGATCGCGGCGATGATCGCCATCATGTTCTTCATGCGGTGCTCAAGCTCGCGGGTCAGCAGTTGCTGCTGCGCCTGAGCCTGCTTGAGCGTGCTGATGTCGCGGATGGTGCCGATGAAGCGCACCGCGACGCCGTTCTCGAAGACGCCCTTGCCCTTGGCGGAGACCCAGCGCTCGATGCCGTCGTCGAGGCCGACGGTGCGGTATTCGACCTCGTAGGGCAGTGGATTGTCGGGCCGCATGGAGTCGAGGCAGGCCTTCTCGATGGCGGCGCGGTCGCCCGGATGCAGGCCCGAGAGGAACACCTCGAACGACACCGGCTTGCCCGGCGTCAGCCCGAACAGCTCGTAACAGCGGTCGTCCCAGGCGAGCAGCCCGGTGCGCGGGTCGAAGTCCCAGGTGCCGATATCGGCCGCTTCGACGGCGGCCTCGACGCGCTGCTGGCTCTCGATCAGCGCCGTCTCGAACGCCATCTGGTCCTCGATGTCGGTGTTGGTGCCGACCCAGCGGGTGATCCGGCCGTCCTCGTCCTCGATCGGCAGCGCGCGGCTGAGATGCCAGCGGTACGTGCCGTCGGCGCGATGCAGCCGGAACTCGGTTTCGTAGGGATCGCCGCCCGCCAGCGCCGCGGCCCAGCGCGACCTGGCTTCCTCGATATCGTCGGGGTGCACGATCTGCACCCAGCCGTCGCCCTTGAGTTCGTCGAACGTCCGTCCGGAGTATTCGAACGTCTTGTCGTTGAGCCAGTCGATCGCGCCGTCCGGGGTTGCCGACCACACCTGGTTCGGCATCGCCTGCGCGAATGTCTTGAAGCGCGCCTCGCTCTCGCGCAGCGCCGCATCGGCGAACTGCCGGGCGGTGATATCGCGCGACACCGAGAGCAGGCGGTGCGGCTTGCCCGCGGCGTCGAGGACCGGAATCACCGTCACCTCCCACCACTTGGGAGTGCCGGCGAGGGTAGGGGCGTAGCCGCGGAACTGCCCGGTCCTGCCCTCGCGGGCGTCCTGCAGCGCGGCCTCCGCATCGGCACGGCCGCCGCCCGGCCAGAAGCCGGTCCACTGACAGCCGTGAACCTTCTGGAAATCCTCGACCTCCATCAGGCGGCGTGCGCTCTCGCTCATGAACAGAACGTGGCCGTCGAGATCGAGGATCTTGATGCAGTCGGCGGACGCGGCCAGCAGCGCGTTCAGCAGCGCACCGGCGTCCGACACGATGTGGTCAACTCTATTCAAAAGTATGCAATCCCCCGCACCGGCCCGCGCAACAGCGGGCCGATCAACCTAGCACACAAAATGCATGCGGCAGCGCACAGGATGCGCGCCGCCGCGCCTATGTCATATTACATACCGCTTACATGCGGCGGTGTTGCGGCGGCCATCGACAGGCCGCGCATTCGCGACACCAGGATCGATCGCGGGCGGTTGAACGTCTTGAGTCTTTGATGCGACAAACCCGCATGGTCCTGAAGCTGAAAATCGCGGCGTTCTGCCTGGCCATGATCTATGGCATCTGGCTCGCGTTCAACGTGGAGCCCAGGATTCCGGTCTGCGCGGGCTCAAGGATGCTTCTCTGCATCCAGAAGTGAGTTGCTCCGGATCGCTCACGGCCGGGCCATTCGGCGCCAAGCTCGCGGTGGTGAAGAACCCCTCACTGTCTCCGGTACAGCCACAACACCACCGGCGCGAGCAGCACCGTCAGCGTCACGGGAGCGGCGAGACCGAGCGCAACTTCAGGCACCGTGGCGGTGCCCGCCATCAGGCCGCGCATCGCGGTCGTCATGTGCGACACCGGATTGACCTCGACGAAGATGCGCAGCCATGACGGCATGGTCGCAGGATCGACCATGATGTTGGAGGCGAACACCACCGGAAACAGGAAGGTGAAGCCGAGCGTCATCACCGTCATCGGCGTGCGGATCACGAGGCCGAGCACGATGAAGATCCAGCCCGCGCCGAATCCGATCGCGATCAGGAAGACGAACGCCGGGACGATGCCGAGGATGCCGGCCTCCGGCCGGTAGCCCAGGATCAGGCCGATGGTGAGGATGATGGCGCCGGCGATCAGGTGGCGCAGGATGTCGCCCACCATCAGGCCGGCGAACGGCGCCAGCGACCAGATCGGCAGCGAGCGGAAGCGGTCGAACAGGCCCTTGTCGAGATCGGTCGACAGCCCCATGCCGGAATAGACCGAGTTGAACATCACGGTCTGCACCAGGATGCCGGGCAGGAAGTACTGCAGGTAGGCGCCGGTCGATCCCGCGAGCGCGCCGCCGAACACGAACGTGAACAGCAGCGTGAACATGATCGGCGTCATCACCAGATCGAACATCTGCTCCGGAACGTGCTTGAACTTCAGCACCGCGCGCCAGCCGAACGTCAGCGCATTCGAAAGCGCAGACGGCGGCCGCGGTCGCGCGGCGACGGGAAGCGCCGTGAGGGATATGTCGGTCATGACGTGACGTCCTTGCCGTTTGCACGCGGACCGCTGCCGGTGAGCGCGAAGAACACCTCCTCGAGACTCGGCGAGCCCATGGAGAAGTCCGAAATCTCGATGCCGTCGGCGATCAGCGCCGCCAGCGCCTCGTTGGCCGCTTTCGGCGTGCGCGCCATGACGGAGAGCCGGGCGCCCTCCGGGCTGGTCTGCACGGTGCCGTCAAGCATCGCGTGCAGGCGTTGCGCCGCCGCTGCCGCCCGCGACGGATCGGCAAGCGTCACATGCAGGAAGCCGGAGCCGGTGGCGGACTTCAGTTCGCGGCTGGTGCCTTCGGCGATCTTGCGGCCCTTGTCGATCACCGCGATGCGGGCGGCAAGCTGGTCCGCTTCCTCGAGGTATTGCGTGGTGAGCAGGATGGTGACGCCGGAGCCTGCCAGCGCGCGGATCATCGACCACACGCCCTGGCGCGCGCTCGGGTCGAGGCCGGTGGTCGGCTCGTCGAGGAACAGCACGCCCGGCGTCACGACCAGCGACGCCGCGATGTCGAGACGGCGGCGCATGCCGCCGGAATAGGATTTGGTCTGCTTGTTCGCGGCGTCCGACAGTTCGAACGCGGCGAGCAGTTCGTCGGCGCGCGCCTTGGCGGCGCGGCCGCGGAAGCCCCACAGCCGGGCCAGCAGCAGCAGGTTCTCGCGGCCGGTCAGGTCCTCGTCGAGCGAGGCGAACTGGCCGGTCATGGCGATCGAGGCGCGAACCTCGTGCGGTGCGGTGAGGAGGTCGTGTCCCATCACGGTCGCGGTGCCGGCGTCCGGCGCCGACAGCGTGGCGAGCATCCGCATCAGCGTGGTCTTGCCGGCGCCGTTCGGTCCGAGGATGGCGAAGATCATCCCGCGCGGGACCGCAAGGTCGATCCCGTCGACGGCGGGCACGTCGCCGAACCGCTTGACCATGCCGCGCGCGTCGATCGCGAGCGGCACGGACGGTTGGTCGACCGTGAGGGCGTCAGCGCGCAAAGCTTGGTTCATGGCGTTCAGCCGGACGGTTGATGACGGAGACAAGGGGCGACGTCCCCGCGGGAAACGCGAGCGGCGGTCGCGCAGAGGGCGCTCTTTCCACCAGATTTGCGGCGGATGTTCAACGGCGGCGTGGCGCTGGATCCATTCATTTGCTGAATGCGCGACCGCCGGGAGCGCTGATGGTTCCCGCCGTCCGATCAACGGTTTCCGGGCGGCGTGGAACCCGGTCGCGCGTTCCGCGTTGTCTCGGCGATCCACAACGGACCGGGAGCGAACCGATGCCTATTATTCTGTGGTTGCTGGGCGTGCCGCTCAGTGTCGTGATCGTGCTGCTGCTGGTTGGCGTGATCTGACCCGCGTTGACCGCACGAGAGCTGTGGGCGAGAACTGTGAGATGGCCGGGCTTCGTCCCGGCCATCCGCATGTCTGGAGCAGGGCTTGCCAGCCGGAGTGAGGTTGGGGATGCCGCGGCGATCCTGTGGCGCAATGCACAGCGGCCACCTAACATGCGGCCATTGCCAACCACGGGAGAATTGCAGATGCGTTTCGTTGCGATGATGGCCGTTGCGCTGCTGGCCACGACAGCGCCGTCTCTTGCCCAGTCCGGGATGCCGCAGCAGGGCCTGCCGGGGATGCCGCAAGGCATGCCTCAGGGTATGTCTCCGGGCATGACCTCGATCCCGGACGCGCAGCAGCTTCGCTCCATGATGGAGCAGCCTATGAAAGCCAGCTTCGACCGCATGTCGACCAAACTGCTTGCGCAGTCGCAGTACAGCTCGTTCGAGGAACGGCGCCTCGCGGTCGATGGCCTCAAAATGTTTCTCTATAACCAGGGCTATACGACGTTCGGCTGTGTCCGGAAGACGCCACCGGGCGGCGACCAGAAGCGCGCGATGCAGGGCTGCCTGCAGAGACAGATGGGCGAGCTCAACCGCATGGTCGGGCTGATGACCAAGGCGAACTACCTGCTGGGCGGCGGCCGCCATGTGCAATGCATGTCGCAGAGCCGGCTCGGCGGCACCGCGCAGGCGGAGTTTCCGCCGTATCCGTTCCTGATCGGCTCGATGACGCAGCTCGTCGACATGCGCAAGTTCACGCAATGCCTGCAGGCGGGCTGAGGCGGTAGCGCAGAGATGGGGCGTGCCGGGCCGCCATCGGCCCGGCATCGACACCAGAACGACCAACCAGAAGGGCCCGCGCGACGCGGGCTTTTTTCATGCGAAACATCCTGAAAGCCCTGTTCTCCGCGCCGGCCGCGAAGGCCTCGCGCACCGCGCAGTTCGTCGCGTTTGAAAGCGGCGGACGCGCGCGCTGGACGCCGCGCGACTACGCCGCGCTCGCCCGCGAAGCCTACATGGGCAACGCCGTCGCGCACCGTGCGGTGAAGCTCGTTGCCGAAAGCGTGGCGTCGGTGCGCTATCTCGCCTACGAGGGCGACGCGGCGCGCGAGCCGCACCCGTTGACGGCGCTGCTGTCGCGGCCCAACCCGCGCCAGGAGGGCGCGGCGTTCCTCGAAGCGGTGTGCGCGCATCTCATGCTCGCCGGCAACGCCTACATCGAGGCGGTGACGCTCGACGACGGCGGCAGCCAGCAGGTGCGCGAGCTCTATGCGCTCCGTCCCGACCGCATGCGCGTGGTGCCGGGACCGGACGGCTGGCCCGAGGCCTACGAATACGCGGTGGCGGGGCGCACGCTGCGGTTCGCGCAGACGTCGCCGCATTCCGGCTCGTTCGTGCCGCCGATCCTGCATCTGGCGCAGTTCCATCCGCTCGACGACCACTACGGCCTGTCGCCGCTCGAAGCCGCGGCGGTCGCGGTCGACATCCATAACGCCGCGGCGAAGTGGAACAAGGCGCTGCTCGACAACGCGGCGCGGCCGTCCGGCGCGCTGGTCTATTCGGCGGGCGAGGCCGGCGTGCTGTCGGACAACCAGTTCGACCGGCTCAAGCGGGAACTGGAAGAGCAGTACCAGGGCACGCGCAACGCCGGCCGCCCGATGCTGCTGGAGGGCGGGCTCGACTGGAAAGCGATGTCGCTGTCGCCGAAGGACATGGACTTCATGGAGGCCAAGCACACCGCCGCGCGCGAGATCGCGCTCGCGTTCGGCGTGCCGCCGATGCTGCTCGGCATTCCGGGCGACAACACCTATTCGAACTACACCGAGGCCAACCGCGTGTTCTGGCGCGGCACCGTGCTGCCGCTGGCGTCGCGGATCGGCGCGTCGCTGGCGCAGTGGCTGGCGCCGTCATTCGGCGAGGCGCGGCTCGTGGTCGATACCGACGAGCTGCCGGCGCTCGCCGCCGACCAGGCGGCGAAGTGGGCGCAGGTGACGAAGGCGCCGTTCCTCACCGTCAACGAGAAGCGCGCGATGACCGGCTTCGGCCCGGTCGAGGGCGGCGACCGGATTGCGTAGCGGCTGACGCATCGAACCGCGCGGCATACGCGGTGCCACCCTCCCCTGGAGGGGGAGGGTCGACTGACGAGCGAAGCGAAGTCAGTCGGGGTGGGGTGACCGCTTACATGAAACAAGCTTCACCCCACCCCGGCTCGCGCTTCACTTCGTTCAGCGCTCGCCGACCCTTCCCCTCCAGGGGAGGGTGGGGACCCGTTTCGCGGCGACACCCATGGCCGCTCTGCGATGACAACCATGAACGACATCATCCGCATCTTCAGCGAGCGCGGCGACCTCGCGCATCTGGCGCTGCTGCTGTGGGCCGGCGCCGCGACGGCGCTGGCCTTCCTCGCGCTGCGCGAATTGTTCGCCTCGATCCGCCGCTTCGACGACTTCGTGCGCGAGCTGGCGCGCTTCAACGACAGGTTCGGTCAACGAGGAGACAAGTGATGGACAACCTGCACAACGCGATCCGCACCATCAAGGGCGAGACCAAACGGCGCGATCACCTGACGGTGTTCCGCGAGTTCATCGGCCAGCTCGAACGGATCGGCAAACGGCAGGGCAAGAGCGCGGGCAGCGGCGGCAGAAGCGGGCGGCGCCCGAAATGACATCGCGCGCCGGAGCGGCGCGCGACAGGAATGCACGGCGAGGCGTGCGGACGACAACGGCGTCAGCGGATGATCGAGCTGTCCGCGCCCGACCAGATCACCGGCTGTCCGGCCTTCAGCACAGGCGCGCGCGCTTCAAGCTGCGTGCTCATGTCGGGCGTGTGCGGCGCGGCGGCCAGTCCGACGCCGATCACGGCGAACGCGGCAACGAGAGCCACGCCCACGATCTTGATGTGGGTCACGCTGTCGGCGGTACGCAGGGTCGAGTTGTTCATGACGCATCTCCCGAAGCGTCCGTGAGCTCTTGTTCGCTCTTCGGACGCTCTGACCCTAGGGCCCCGGCGTCCAGCGCGATGTGACGCTGGTCACACTTCGGCGGATTTGGCCGGGGCGGCGGGGGCTACGCCCGATCCTGCGGAAATTGTTGCGGAATCGGCTCCAGCCAGGCGACGCCGGAATGACGCTTGTCGCGCTCGACCGCGGCATCTTCAAGCCGGACTGATTTCGCGCCGTTCCGAGCGGTCGCGCCCACCCTTCACTTTCATCGTCAGCCAGACGCGGCCGCACCATGCGGATCGCAAAGGAACACCTAATGCTTGCACCGGGCGAACAGATTCGCGCGGGCGCCGTTGCGCCCGACGGGACCGTGGAAGGCTATGCCTCGCTGTTCGGCGAGATCGACCAGACGCGCGACATGGTGATGCCGGGCGCGTTCGACCGATCGTTGAGATTGCGCGGGGTGCGCCGCATCCCGATGCTGTTCCAGCACGATCCGGCCGAGCCGGTCGGCGTGTGGCTGGAGTTGCGGGAGGATCACCGCGGGCTCTACGCGCGGGGGCGGCTCATTCCCGAGGTGGCGCGCGGCCGCGAGCTGCTGGCGCTGCTCCGCGCCGGCACGTCGGACGGCCTGTCGATCGGCTTCCGCACCGTGAAGGGGCGGCTCGATCCGAAGACGCGGATCCGCAAGCTCGACGTGATCGATCTCTGGGAAATCTCCATCGTGACGTTTCCGCTGCTCCCGGGGGCGCGGGTCCGCGCTGTGAAGGACGCGTCCTCCCCGCCGTCCATTCACGCGCGGACCCGCAACTCCGTCACGCGCCAGTCCTTCACGCGTCAGGGCTGGCCGGTGGACCGCTCGCTGATGCAGTTCAAA
>CAZGSW010000024.1:18941-23309 GCA_964528635.1 uncultured Rhodoplanes sp.
CCAGTCCTTCACGCGTCAGGGCTGGCCGGTGGACCGCTCGCTGATGCAGTTCAAACCGGAGCGACTGTTCCGCAAGGAGCCGCGCTTTCAGATCAGACGACAGTCCGAGGCAGCGGCGGCGCAACTCGCGCGGCGGTGATCGCAGAACAATTCGGCTGGCTGCGGATATATCAGGATTCACGCGGCATGGTATAAATCAAGCCATCAATCGCGGGGTTTCGCCGTCGGCTATCCGCGATGCGGTGGTGAAGCCACTGCAAATTTTGCCTCAGGCCAATGGAACAACGAGGTATGTGGGCTCAGGGGCGGTGGTCGTTCTCGATCCGCGTGGACGCGTGATCACGGTCTGGGGCCGTTAAGACGATCAAGGCCAGTTGGAGGAGGTTTGCATGCCGCTCGATCCTTTGAGCGAGAAGATCAGGACCGTCCTGATTGCGGATTGGGACCCCATTGGTGTCCGCGATGTGGCTGCCGCCCGCGACGAATACGATCAATACGTCGCGTCGGTTGCGGTGTTGGTGCGTGCGGGTCGAACGGCATCGGATTTGTCGAAATATCTGCTTGAGATAGAGACTGAAACGATGGGTTTGCCCGGCGATCGCGTCCGCGCCCTCTCGGTTGGCCGAAAGGTTCTGAGCGCTGTTTCTTCTTGATGGATTGAGACGCCACAACGTTTCCGGATGAACCGCGTTTCCGAGCCACAACTATGGAAGTAGCGTGCATCGGATGGTCGACGCCGATGTACGGACAACGTCGTAATTGACCTTGCGCTGATCCCGCGCCGGTCGCGCCCCCAACGGCACGACATCAGAGATGCGAGCCGCCGTCTTGGCGCGGCGGCCGCATGACGGACATCTTTTGCCAATCCACAAGGAGAACGACATGGAACTGGAAATTTCCGACCGCGCGCCGGAGCACAAGTCCGGCATCGCCAACGACGACGGCGCCGTCACGCATGCCGAGATGATGCGCGTGTTTGAGGCCTTCAAGGCAGAGAACGACGCCAGCCTGGCCGCCGTCGCGAACGGCCGGCCGGACGTGCTGAACGAGCAGAAGATGGCGCGGATCGAGCAGCGTCTCGACGAGCTGACGCTCAAGTCCGCGCGCCCCGCGCTCGGCCGCGACAATCCGGTGCAGGGCCACGACGCCCGCGAGCACAAGTCGGCGTTCCACGCCTACATGCGCAGCGGCGAGAGCGCAGGCCTGCGCGCGCTCGAGGTGAAGGCGATGTCGGTCGGCTCCAACGCCGACGGCGGCTACACCGTGCCGGTCGAGATCGAGAAGGAGATCGGACGGCGGCTTTCCGCCATCTCGCCGATCCGCTCGATCGCCGGCCGCCGGGAAATCTCCGGCAACGTGTACAGGAAGCCGTTCATGACGGCGGGACCCGCGGTCGGCTGGGTCGCCGAGACGGGCAGCCGCGATCAGACCACGTCGCCGACGCTCGACTCGCTGTCGTTCCCGGCGATGGAACTCTACGCCATGCCGGCCGCGACCGCGGCGCTGCTGGAGGACTCCGCGGTCAACATCGACGAATGGCTCGCCGCCGAGGTGGAGCAGGCGTTCGCGGTGCAGGAGGGCACGGCGTTCGTAACCGGTGACGGCACCAACAAGCCGAAGGGTTTCCTCGCCTACGACAAGGTGGCGAACGCCTCCTGGGTGTGGGGCAAGCTGGGCTACATCGCGACCGGCGAGGCCGGCGCGTGGCCCGACGCCGATCCGTCCGACGTGCTGATCGACCTGGTCTACGCGGTGAAGGCGGGCTACCGGCAGAACGGCAGCTTCGTGATGAACCGCAAGACGCAAGCGGCGGTTCGCAAGTTCAAGGACGAGGGCGGCAACTACCTGTGGCATCCGCCGGCGGTGGCGGGCACCCACGCCACGCTGATGGGATTCCCGCTGATCGAGGCGGAGGACATGCCGGACATCGCCACGGATTCGTTCCCGGTGGCGTTCGGCGACTTCCGCCGCGGCTACCTGGTGGTGGACCGCGCCGGCGTCACCGTGCTGCGCGATCCGTTCACGGCGAAGCCCTACGTGCTGTTCTACACCACCAAGCGCGTCGGCGGCGGCGTGCAGGACTTCGACGCGATCAAGCTGCTGAAGTTCGGGGAGTCGTAAGGGCGCGCTTGGGCCCAACCCGTCGCACGCTTCCAAATTTGAGGCGTCATAACAGGTCTCCCGCGGGACGAGCGGCGAGAGGTCTCAATCTTTGTCGGCATCAACGGCGCGACCGCAAGGCCGCGCCGTTTTGTTTTCGCGCCGGGTGTGTCTGTCCTCATCACTCCGAGAATTTTGCATGGCTTACATTCATCCCGCCTGGGTCAAGCATCAGTGTCGGCGGTTCATGCGGCCCGATGTGCAGCGCTACTGGCGGCCAGACGCTGATCGCCTCGTGCCAAAGGAAGCGCTGACAGCACTGGGCTGGAGAAGCCTGAGCGATGCGACGACCGAAGCCGCTTCAGCATCGCAGCGACCGAGCGCAGACCAAAATAATGCTGTCGAAATGCAGCGGCTTCAGACACAGCGCGAGATCGCCTCATTGCGGCTCGAACTCGCGCTGTTGCGGCTCGGCGAAACGTGGCGGTGCAAGGCAATCCACCATTCGCATTTTCAGCCGCGCGTGCCGGCCGGCAATCTCGACGGCGGCCAATGGACGGATGGAGAAGCGTCGGGCGGTAGAATCCGCGTTGTGCAGGCTGGCGGACCAATATCGGATGCCGATGGCCAGCCGTATTATCAGCGAGGCGGCCATCATGAAATGGCTCAAGGAATCTATAAAAAATGGAAGTTGCGCCTGGAAACCCGCCGTGTGTTTGACCAAGCGACAACAGGGAAAATTCCCAAAGGACGAATCCGGACAACACCAGATGGCATGCCGACAGGTCATTTTTGGGACGGCCCAAACGGCGCACACGGGAGGTACAATGAAGCGATCGACGAATTGGGGCTACGCTTTTTAAAAAGAAATGGCATTACCCAAGAAGAAATGACACCGAGTCATGCACGGGAACTATTACGGGAAATTCGAGAATCGCAAGACCCGCGTATTCGAAACTACAATAATGCAATTCGAATGCTGCGCAGGCTTTTTCGACTGCGTTCAGGACGTGGAACTGAATGAGGTTTGAACGACAATGACTGAAGATGATGCAGTACAGGAACAGCAGTGGCAGGCGCTGCATGATCGGATCACCGAAACCCTCGACCGGTTTGGCCGAAAGGACCCAATCAGGAAGGGAGACTACTGGCTGCTCGATGAGAATTGGGGCTGGAACCGACAACAGATCGAGTTTCAGAACTTGGCCCTGTTGCGTCCGGATATCATTCACGCACTTCGAGCCTTGCTCGCCGACCTCCCCGATTGGGACATGACGATTCGTATCGATGTTCCGGGAACCGAGGAGAGTTGGCCGGGGATGGGGCTTGTTGTCTCTTACAACGAAATCATTGACGATTTGCACCGGGAGTATTTTCCGCCGGAGTTTCGCAATTTTTTCTATGACGACAGCAGGCGCCCGATCCGCTGACATGAAGCCGTGAGATGTCGGCGGCCTCACGGCGCGATCGGCGATCCCATCTTGCGCGCCTGCTCGATCACCCAGTTGCGGTAGAGCTCCAGCGGCGTGACGCCGGTCATGCCGCCGCAGCCGGCCTTGCCGCCGGGGCCGGTCGACCAGCTCACCACGCCGTACACGGCGAAATAGCCGCCGGCGTCGGCATAGACCGGGCCGCCGGAGTCGCCTGTGCATGCACCCAATCCTTCGCGCCTGCCGCCGGTGGCGGGATCGACCAGGCGAAGCTGCAGGTTGCCGGGTTGGCCGGTGGCGATGAGCGTCGCCGCGCGCAGCGTGGCGGACGAGTTGGCGTCGGCGGGGTCCGCCATGCCGTAGCCGTAGACGGCGAAGCGCTCGCCGGCCGGAACGCGGCTGCGCGGTCCCATCAGCGGCGCGGGCTCGACGGCAAGCGGCGCCGCGAGCTTGACCAGTGCGACGTCCGCGGTGGCGCGGTGCGCCAGCATGGTCTTCAGGTTGAACTGCGGGTGCCGCGCGATGTTGCGCACGTCCTTCACGACCGGCTTGCGCTCGGCGTCCAGCTCGATGTGCTTGTACTCGGCGCCGGCCTGCACGCAGTGCGCGGCGGTGAGGATCAGGTCGCGCGCGATGGCGACGCCGGTGCAGAAGTTGCCGCGCGAACCGATCAGCATCACCTCGGGCCGCGAATGGGGCTTGGGCACCACATAGGCGTTGCCGACCATCGCTGCGGCGGGTGCGGCGATCGAAAGAAGTGACAAGGCAAGGGCAGGGCGGCGCATGCGTGCGCCGTTGAGCCTTGCCGCGCGGATTTTGTCAACGGGCGGCATGCCGG
>CAZGSW010000024.1:23409-24472 GCA_964528635.1 uncultured Rhodoplanes sp.
GGTGGGGTGAGGTTGCTTCTCGCCACGGTCACCCCACCCCGGCTCGCGACTGCATCGCTCGCCGACCCTCCCCCTCCAGGGGAGGGTCGAGACGGCAACCACCGAGGACACCTCATGCCCACCGCATCCGTGGCGCTGCGCGCCGCGATCCATGACGCATTGGCCGCAGACGGCGCGCTGATCGCGCTGCTCGGCGGCCCGAGGATCTACGACGAGCCGCCGCCGTCGGCGGCGTTTCCCTACGTCACGCTAGGCGAGGCGCGTGTCGCCGACTACTCGACCGGCACCGGGCGCGGCGAGGAGCACCAGCTCACGCTGCACGCCTGGTCGCGGCAGGGCGGGCACCGCGAGGCGCACATGATCGCGGGCGCGCTGTTGCAGGCGCTCGACGACGCGCCGCTTTCTCTTGGCGACCACCATCTCGTCAACCTGCGCTTTGCGCTGGCCGACATCCGCCGCGAGCCGGACGGCCGCACCTATCGCGCGCTGGTGCGGTTTCGCGCCGTGACGGAGCCCAACCCCTGACCGCCTCATGGTGAGGAGCGCCGCGCAAGCGGCGCGTCTCGAACCACGAGGCGCCCGGGCCTCATCCTTCGAGACGCGCGCAAGAAGTGCGCTCCTCAGGATGAGGAACAACGAAAGGACAACCCCATGGCTGCCCAGAAAGGCAAGGACCTGCTCGTCAAGATTCACGACGGCAGCGAGTACGTCACCGTCGCCGGCATGCGCTCGCGAAGAATTGCATTCAATGCGGAAACGGTCGACATCACCCACGCGGAATCCGCCGGCCGCTGGCGCGAGCTGCTGGAGGGCGCGGGCGTCAAGCGCGCCTCGATCGCCGGCCGCGGCCTGTTCAAGGACGACGCATCCGACGCGCTGGTGCGCCAGGCGTTCTTCGACGGCGCGGTGAAGAACCATCAGGTCGTCATCCCGGACTTCGGCACCATCGCGGGTGCATTCCAGATCGTGTCGCTGGAGTTCGCCGGCGAGCACAACGGCGAGGTGACCTACGAGCTGGCGCTGGAGTCGGCCGGCGCGCTGACGTTCACGGCGGCGTAGGTGG
>CAZGSW010000024.1:24572-29823 GCA_964528635.1 uncultured Rhodoplanes sp.
ATCGGCGCAGGCCTGCGCGGCGCGGGCGAACAGGTGTCCGACGACGACGTGGCGCGGATGGACGTGCATGGCGGCGCGGCCGGCTATGCGCGGATCGCGGCGCAGTTGCTGACTGCGACGTTCGGCGGTGACCCCTAATCTCTCCGTTCGTTCCCGCGCAAGCGGGAACCCAGCAGGCCCGTCGTATCGGGAGGTTCTATCCTGTCGACAGCACCCCGTGGACTGGATGCCCGCCTTCGCGGGCATGACAGCGGAGTGTGTGACTCCGCTGCGATCCCGAGGAGTCAGGCTTTGAACCCGCTTACCCCGTTCCCCTGGCGCGAGGCGATCGGCTTCGGGCTCGGCGTGCTGCGGCTGTCGCCGGAGCAATTCTGGCGCATGACGCCGCGCGAGCTGGCGTATGCGATCGAAGCCGCGACCGGCCGCGGCGGCGCGCCGCTGTCGCGCGGCGCACTCAACGAACTGATGACGAGGTTTCCCGATGGCGGACGATCCATTCGATGACGGCGCGAGGCTGATCGAGACCATGGATGCGGTGGCGGACCGCACCGTGAGGCTGACAGCCGGCGCGCATGGCTTCGCGTCGGCGATGACGCGGGCGTTCACGCAGGCGTCGTCCGGCGGCAAGCAGCTCGACGACGTGCTGAAAGGTCTGGCGCTGCGGCTGTCGAACATGGCGGTGACCGCGGCGCTCAAGCCGATCACCGGCGCGCTGGCGGGCGCGTTCAACGGACTGTTCGGCGGGTTGTCGGGCGGCACGCCTGCGGCAGGCGTCGCGGCGGCGATGGGCGCCATCAAGCCGTTCGCGGCCGGCGGCGTGGTCGGCACGCCGACCTATTTCCCGCTGACCGGCGGCGGCGTCGGGCTCGCCGGCGAGGCGGGACCCGAGGCGATCATGCCGCTGCAGCGCGGACCCGACGGCACGCTCGGCGTCGCCGCAAGCGGGCAGGGTGCCAGCGTTACCGTCAACATCTCGACGCCGAATGCCGAGAGCTTCCGGCGTTCGGAGGTCACCATCGCCTCGCAGATCGCCCGCGCGGTGGCGCGCGGCCAGCGCGGGCTCTGACCATGCCGGCCTTTCACGAAATCCTGTTCCCGCTCGACATCGCGCTGAAAGGCGCGGGCGGGCCGCAGCGGCTCACCGACGTGGTGACACTCGGCTCCGGCCGCGAGGAGCGCAATGCACGCTGGGCGCATTCGCGGCGGCGCTACGACGCAGGCTACGGCGTCAAGACGCTGGCCGCGCTGTCGGAGGTGGTGGAGTTCTTCGAGGAGCGGCGCGGCCGCCTGCATGGCTTCCGCTGGCGCGACCGGCTCGATCATTCGTCCGCCGCGCCGGGCGCGTCGGTGTCGCCCCTCGACCAGGCGATCGGGTTCGGCGACGGCGTCACCGCGACGTTCCAGCTCAGCAAGACCTATGGCGGCCTGCACGCGCCGTACCTGCGGCCGATCGTGAAGCCCGATCCCGGCAGCGTGCGGGTTGCGGTGAATGCAGTGGAGAAGACTGCGGGTTCGCAGTTCACCTGCGACGCCGCGACCGGCATCGTCACGTTCCTGCCCGGCCACGTTCCCGGTGCGGGAGCGGCGGTCACGGCGGGCTTCGTGTTCGACGTGCCGGTGCGGTTCGACACCGACTATCTCGAAGTGGACCTGTCGGCATTCGAGGCGGGCGTCATCCCGAAGATCCCGCTGGTCGAGATCAAATTCTGAGTTTGTCATTCCGGGACCGCGCGTCAGCGCGGGGCCCGGAATCCAGGGCGGCACGCAACAGTGCTTGTGGCTCTGGATTCCAGGCTCCGGCCTTCGGCCGGCCCCGGAATGACGTGGAGAGAAATCCCATGCGCACCATTCCGCCTGCGTTGCAGGCCAGACTCGACTCCGGCGTCACCACACTTACTCGCTGCTGGCGGATCGTGCGCCGCGACGGTGCGACCGTCGGCTTCACCGATCACGACGAGGACGTCGTGCTCGACGGCCTGACCTGCAAGGCCGGCACCGGCTTCGCGGGGTCGGAAGCGTGTGCCTCGGTCGGACTCGCAGTGTCCGGCTCCGAGATCGCCGGCGCGCTCAGCGACGATGCGCTGTCGGAGGCCGATCTGGCGGTAGGCCGCTATGACGCCGCGTCGATCGAAATCCATCTGGTCGACTGGAGCGATCCGTCGCTGCACGTCCTGCTCTGCAGGGGCGTGCTCGGCGAGGTGCGCAGGGAAGGCCCGGCGTTCGCGGTCGAGATTCGTTCGCTCGCCGACCGGCTCAACGAGGAGGGCGGGCGGCGCTACACCGCGACCTGCTCGGCCGATCTCGGCGATGCGCGCTGCGGCATCGATCTCGGTGCGTCGACGTTTCGCGGCAGCGGCACGGTGACGGCGCTCAACAGCACGTCCAGCGTGACGGTGTCCGGGCTCGATGCATTCGCCACCGGCTGGTTCACGGCCGGCCGTCTGGTCTGGCAGAGCGGCGCCAACGCCGGTCTCGCGGTCGAGGTGAAGCGCCATCTGGGCTCGCAGCTCGACCTGTGGCAGGCGATGCCGGAGCCGATCGAGGCGGGCGACACGTTTGTCGTCACCGCAGGATGCGACAAGCGGTTCGACACCTGCCGGGACCGATTCAACAACGTCTTGAACTTCCGCGGCTTCCCGCACATCCCGGGCAACGATTTCGTCACGCGCTACGCGGTGGCGGGCGAGCCGGGGCACCGCGGCGGGGTGTTGCCTTCGTAGCTCTCGTGTCCCGGCCAAGCGACCGGCTGAAAGCCGGGAGCGCGAGCCGGGACCCCGGTTTCTTGCTCATGACGCAAAGCGAACCGGGGTCCCGGATCTGCGGCGCACCACTCCGCTGCGCTGCGCGCTGCACCGCGTCCGGGACACGCCACGCACATTCAGCGATTGAACATGCACATCACCCGCACCGTTATTGTCGCCGAGGCCCGCGCTTGGATCGGCACGCCGTATCGTCATCAGGGCTCGCTCAAAGGTATCGGCTGCGACTGCCTCGGTCTGGTCCGCGGCGTCTGGCGCGGCGTGATCGGCGCCGAGCCGGAGCGTGCGCCGCCCTATGCGCGCGACTGGGCGGAGGCGTCGGGCGAGGAGAGCTTCGCGCGCGCCGCGCGCACGCATCTGGTCGAGATCGATCCTGCGCAGTTCGAGCCGGGCGACGTGCTGCTGTTCCGCTACGCGCCGCGCTATCCGGCCAAGCACGCGGCCATCGTCGCGTCGGCCGAAACGATGGTGCACGCGCACGACGGCGCCTGCGTCGCCGAGGTCGCCATCGCGCCGTGGTGGCGCCGGCGTCTCGCCTGTGCGTTCCGATTTCCGGGAGTAACCGGCTGATGGCTGCACTCGTTCTTTCCGTTGCCGGCGCTGCGGCCGGCGGCGCGCTGTTCGGCCCGGCCGGCGCGATTGCCGGACGGCTCGCCGGCGCGGTCGGCGGCAACCTGATCGACCAGTCGCTGTTCGGCGGCCGCAACGGCCGCCATGTGCACGGGCCGCGGCTGTCCGATCTCGGCGTCATGGCCTCGACCGAGGGCTCGCCGATCCCGCGGCTTTACGGCCGCGCCCGCCTCAACGGCGAACTGATCTGGGCGACGCAGCTCGAAGAGGTGGTGACCACGCAATCCGAGAACACCGGCGGCAAGGGCGGCGGCGGCGGTGGAGGCGATACGACCACGACCTACAGCTATTTCGCCAACCTCGCGGTCGGGCTGTGCGAAGGCCGCATCGCGCATGTGGGCCGCATCTGGGCCGACGGCAAGCCGCTCGACCTGACCGGTATCGTCATGCGGGTCTATCGCGGCGATGACAGCCAGACCGCCGATCCGCTGATCGCGGCCAAGCAGGGCAGTGCGAACGCGCCGGCCTATCGCGGGCTGGCCTACGTGGTGTTCGAACGGATGCCGCTCGCCAACTTCGGCAACCGCATCCCGCAGCTTTCGTTCGAGGTGGTGCGCCCGGTCGGCGCGCTGGAAGACATGGTGCGCGCGGTGACGCTGATCCCCGGCACCACGGAGTTCGGCTACGAGACCGGCGAACTGGTGCAGGTCCTCGGTCCCGGCCGCTCGGCGTCTGAGAACCGCCACGTCGCGCACGCGCGCTCAGACGTGGTGGCGTCGCTCGACGAATTGCGCGGCCTGTGTCCGAGCCTGGAAAACGTCGCCGTGGTGGTGGCGTGGATCGGCACCGATCTGCGCGCCGGCCATTGCGAAGTCAGGCCCGGCGTCGAGAACCTCGATAAATCCGTTCACGGCGTCGAATGGTCGGTGGCCGGCATCGGCCGCACCGACGCGCATCTGGTTTCGCAGATCGACGGCAGGCCCGCCTACGGCGGCACGCCCTCGGACAGCTCCGTGATCAGCCTGATCGGCGACCTGAAGGCGCGCGGTCTCAAGGTCACGCTCTATCCCCTCGTCATGATGGACGTGCCGAACGGCAACGCGCTGCCCGATCCGTGGACCGGAGCGGCGTCGCAGCCGCCTTATCCGTGGCGCGGGCGGATCACCTGCGATCCCGCGCCGGAACGGCCCGGCTCGCCGGACGGGACGGCTGGGGCCGGCGACCAGGTCGACGCGTTCTTCGGCGACGGCTCCGACTGGCGCTATCGCCGCATGGTGATGCACTACGCCAACCTCGCGGTGGCCGCGGGCGGCGTCGATGCGTTCCTGATCGGCTCGGAGCTGCGCGGGCTGACGCGGGTGCGCGCGTCGTCAGGCGTGTATCCGGCGGTGAGCCATCTCGTCGCGCTGGCCGACGACGTCAAGGCGGTGCTGGGGGCCGGCACCAAGGTGAGCTACGGCGCCGACTGGACCGAATACGGCGCGCACGTTGTCGATGCTTCGGCGAACGAGGTGCGCTTTCCACTCGATCCGCTGTGGGCTTCGTCTTCAATAGACGCAATCGGCATCGACTATTACGCGCCGCTGTCCGACTGGCGCGACGGCGCGAACCATCTCGACCGCGCGCTGACGGATTCGATCTACGACCGCGATTACCTGCGCGGCAACCTCGCGCGTGGCGAAGGCTACGACTGGTACTATGCCGACGCTGGAGCGCGCGCCGCACAGGATCGCATCCCGATCACCGACGGGCTCGGCAAGCCGTGGGTGTTCCGCGTCAAGGACCTCTGGGCGTTCTGGTCGCAGCCGCATTACGAGCGCGTCGGCGGCGCTGAACTTGGATCGCCGACCGCGTGGACGCCGCAGAGCAAACCGGTCTGGCTTACCGAGCTGGGCTGCGGCTCGGTCAACAAGGGCGCCAAC
>CAZGSW010000025.1:0-29725 GCA_964528635.1 uncultured Rhodoplanes sp.
AAAGAGGGAGGAGACGACAAGGAAGGCCTCGCGAGCCTCAAGTGCGCGGGCGATTTCGTTTGGCTGTTTGACATCTGAATCGGCAAGAGGGGCGCACGCGTGAGCGGCATACTCGATGACCCTCCCCTGGAGGGGGAGGGGCGCCACGAGCGAAGCGAGGGGCGGGGTGGGGTGGTTTCCCGCGTGCGGAGCCACCCCACCCCGATTGCCTTCGCTTCGCTTCGGCAATCGACCCTCCCCCTCCAGGGGAGGGTAGGGACCGGGGCTCGCGCCGGGAAGTGCGCTCAATCGAATCCGAAAAACGTGCAGAACTCATGCAATTCCGCGCGCGGCGAGCGGAAGTCGTTGGCCTTGTGCCTGCGGTCGCCGTAGCCGATGGCCACCGCGCAGAACAGCATCTGCTCCGGGGGCAGCCTGATGAAATCCGACACGGTGCCGTACATGCGCGCCCACGCCTCCTGCGGACAGGTGTCGAGCCCGTGGCCGCGGGCGAGGAATGCGAGCGCGTGGATGTAGCCGCCGAGGTCGGCCCACTGGCCCGGCCCGAGCCGCCGGTCGATCGAAATGAACAGTGCCACCGGCGCGTCGAAGAACGCGAAGTTGCGCTTGTACTGGTTCAGCCTTCCGTCCGCGTCGTCGCGCGCGATGCCGAGCGAGCCGTAAAGCTGCACGCCATGCTCCTCGCGGCGCTCCCTGTAGGCGCCGAACATCGGCTCCGGATAGATCGGATACTCCGGCTTGAAGTGGCGCGGGTCCTCGCCGGCGATACGTTCGGCGGCGATGCGCTTGAGTTCGGCGAGCGGCGCGCCGGTCAGCGCATACACGAACCACGATTGCAGGTTGCCGCCCGACGCGGCGCGCTGTGCCTTGACGATCAGGTCCTTCACGACCGCAGGGTCGACCGGCCTGTCGAGAAACTGGCGGCAGGCAATGCGGCTGTCGACCGCTTCGAACACGTCCATTGCGTTATCCGTGCTTGTTCATTGCCGCTTCCGCCTCATCCTGAGGAGCAGGCGAAGCCTGCGTCTCGAAGGATGGGGCGGCTCCATGCTTCGAGACGCCGCCTTCGGCGGCTCCTCAGCATGAGGCCGAGATGGATTGCATTCCGTGGCACGAGAGCTACTCGTCCGGCGGTGCGATCTGCCGCGGCGGCGGCGGCAGCGGTTCGGCCCGCGCATCCGTGAGCGCCGCGGGATCGTTGTGCACGCGGTAGAGCTGCGGCGCCGCGCGGTTGATATGAAGCTGGAAAATGTCGGGGCGGTTGTAGTGGCCGGCGAAGTCGTGGCGCAGCTTCATCTGGATGCCGAGATCGAGGTTGCAATCGGCATAGAGGATGCCTTCCTCGGCGCCCATCGGTCCCGCGACGATGCGCGACAGCGGGTCGACGATCATCGATCCGCCGCAGCAGTTCGGGTCGCGCAGGAACTTCTCGCCGGAGGGGCCCGCTTCGAGCATTTCGATCATGCGCTCGTCCACCGTGCCGCAGGCCGAAATGACGAATGCCTTGCTCATCTGCGCGAACGCCTGCGAGTCGACCGCGACGCGGTTGCGCAGCGGGTCGCCGCTGGTCGGGAAATGGTTGGGCCAGCTCATGACGTGGATGCGGGTGCCTTCCGCGATCAGCGCGAAGATCGCGAGCGGGTTGGAGTTCTCGCCACAGATCAACCCGGACATCGGACCGAATTCGCTGGTGAAGGCACCGAACGTGTCGCCGTAGCCGCCCATGTGGACGAGCCGCTCGCCGACCGTTGGCATGATCTTCTGGTGCTTGCGGATCAGGGTTCCGTCGGGCCCGATGTAGAGCTGGGTGTTGAACATCGTGCCGATGGTGTCGGGGATCTTCTCGCAGACGCCGACCACCACGTAGGCGTTGGCGTCACGCGCCGCCTCGCACAGCGCGGCTGTCTCGCGTCCGGGAATTTCGACCGAGTTCTTGAACAGCTCGATGGCGAGCTTGTTGGCGATCGCGCCGCTGGCGGCATGATGGTGGTACCAGACCGGATGCGCCGGGATGAAGCCTTCCGGCAGGCCGATCACGCGGGCGCCGTTGCGGCCCGCCTCGCGGATCAGCCGGCAGGCCTTTTCGGTGGAGCCTTCGCGGTCCAGAAAGACGGAAGCGGCCTGCACCGCAGCCACTTTCACCGTGCCGTACACGTCACCCATCGCCGACCTCACTATGTTGTCGTTTTTTCGCGCAGCGCCACGGTCGGGGCAAGACCGATCAGCACCAGCATACAGACGATCATGGGAATGAGCGGCGCGTAGGTCCAGCCGGTCAGGTCCCACAGCGCGCCGCTGACGATCGGCACCACCACGGCGCACGAATAACTGATGGTGAACATGCCGGATGCGACGCGGTGCACGTCCTCCGGCGGGCTGATGAGCGGCGGCAGTGCCAGCACGAGCACCAGCACTGCGGCGCCGAAGCAGCCCCAGATCGCGGCCGCGGCGACCACGAACGGCCCGCCGAGCAGCATCGCGCAGACCGCGGCAAGACAGACCACGCCGCAGGTGATGTAGGACCACATGGTGCGGACCAGGCGTTCCGCCGAGACCAGCAGCAGGAACGAGGCGGGCAACTGCGCGGCGTTCAGCGCGGTGAGCGCGGCATTGATGAGGTCGGGCCGGCCGGTGTGGGTGAGATAGTCGGGCATGAAGCCGTTGAGCGCGAAATAGGTGGCGTTGACGCTGCCCAGCAGGAGGCCGATCCGCCAGATCAGCGGATTGCTGAAGTCGGGCATCCAGCGGGTCGTGGCGGCCGGCTTCACGGTGGGCGCGTTGCGGGTTGCGGCCGCGATGATTGCGGCGATCACCGCGACCGGCACCGCCCAGAACACGAAACTCCACTGCCAGCTCTGGCCGAGCAGCGGCAGCACGACCGGGATGGTCAGCGCGGCGGGGAAGATTTCGCCGACGATCAGGCCGTTGGTGTAGACCGCGGTGGCGAAGCCGACCCGCTGTGGCGCCCAGGCGCGCACCAGCGGCGGCAGCGACGGCTGCATCACCGCGACGCCGAACGCGGTGACGATGGTGCCCAGATAGAGAATCGCCAGATGCGGGCCGACGGCGCGCACGACCGAGCCGAGCGCGCACAGCACCAGTCCGATGATCAGCGCTGTCAGCGCGCCGAGCCGGGCGATCATCAGCGAGCCGGCAATGGCGGCGCCGGCGAACAGCACCATCGGCAGTCCGGCAAGGATGCCGACCTGCGTCTCCGACATTTTCAGGTCGTCGTGGATCAGCGGGATGACCGGCGGCACCGCCAGGATGGTCAGCCGCAGCGCGGCGCCGCCGAGCCAGAGCAGCGCGAGCGCGGTGAGAAACCCGATCGGCGAGGCAAGGGAATGCGCCGGCTTCTGCATCGTGCAGCCGCGCTAGGCGGCGCGCCGCCGCGGCACCACGGCCACGGTGAGCGCCGCAAGGGTCGCGGTCGCGGCCAGCGTCAGGAACAGCAGACGCGGCTCGCCGCGGTCCATCAGTGCGCCGCAGATCAGGGGCGACAGCATCCCGGCGATGTTGAAGCCGTTGGTGACGAAGCCGAACACCTTGCCGAACGCACCGGGCGGGGTGACGCTGCGGACGATCATGTCGCGCGACGGCATCAGCGCGCCAGTCGCAAATCCGGACAGCGACATCACCAGCACCAGCAGGACGACGCCGAGGTCGACGCTCGCCATCAGCAGGCATGCCACGGTCGCCACCGCCATGCATGACGCGGCGACCAGCGAATGGCGCCCGGTTCTTGCTGCGATCACTCCGCCGGCCAGCACGCCGATCGCGCCGAGTGCGAGGTTGAAGGTGAGCGCGGTGTTGGCGATGGCAGGCGACGTGCCATGCAGCGCGCCGAGGGCGACGACGGAGAAATTCATGATGCCGAAGTTGGTCAGCGACAGCAGCATGAAGAACACGAAGTTGATCAGGATCGGCAGCGACAGCAGGAGTCGCCAGGACGAGACGGACGGCGCGCCCTCCGTTTGCGGTCTCGCGGGCGCACGTGCCGGCATCTCGTCGCGCTGCATGAGCAGGACCACGGCGACGACCGCGCCGAAGATCGCAGCCCCCATGAAAGCGCCCCGCCAGCCGAAATGGCTGTGCATCAGGAGAAGGCTCGCCGGCGCGGCTGCGCCCCCGGCAAGGCCCGCGAAGGTGTGGATGGAGTAGGCCTGGCCGATCCGCTCCTCGGTTACATGGCGCGACAGCAGCGCGTAGTTGGCCGGGTGATAGACCGTGTTGCCGACCCCCATCAGGCCGAACATGGCGATCAGCACCCAGTAGGAATCGACCAGCGATGCCACCGCCAGCCCGGCGGCGCCGAACATCAGGCCCGCGACCAGGACGAGCCGCGCGTTGACGCGGTCGACCAGGAACCCCGCCGGCGTCTGCAGGATCGCCGAGACCGCGTTGAACATGGTCAGCGCCAGTCCCAGCTCGGTGTAGCTCACGCCGTAGTCGGCGCGGATGAACGCGAACAGCGGGGGCAGCACGAGGATGTAGTAGTGGCTGACGAAGTGCGCCGCGCTGACCCCGGCGATCAGCCGGATTTCGCCGCTGCGCCGGCTCGCATAGACGAGATCGGTCGCCTGGGTCATTTCCGCCCTTTGTTGCCGCGCGTCCGCCAGCCCCGTCTTGGGGTGGCGGCCTGCTATTGCGCCTTTTGCTGCGCGTTGGCCTGCGCGTCCTGTATCGCCTGCCACACCCGCTGCGGCGTCGCCGGCATGTCGATGTGCTTGATGCCGTACACCGACAGCGCATCCACCACGGCGTTCATGATCGACGTCAGCGACCCCGCGCAGCCGGCTTCACCGCAGCCCTTCACGCCGAGCGGATTGGTCTTGGCGGGGACCGGATGGTTGTGCACCTCGAAGTCGGGCGTGTTGTAGGCGCGCGGCATGGCGTAATCCATGAACGAGCCGCTGAGCAACTGCCCGGCCTCGTCGTAGACCACGTGTTCGAGCAGGCACTGGCCGATGCCCTGCGCGACGCCGCCATGCAACTGGCCGTCGACCAGCATCGGATTGATGATGGTGCCGAAGTCGTTGACCGCGACGTACTTGACGATCTCGGTGGTGCCGGTGGTGGGATCGATCTCCACCTCGCAGACGTGGCAGCCGTTCGGATAGGCTGACGGTGCGCCGTCGCTGACATGGCTGACGTCCAGCGACTGCGGCGCGTCCGGCGGCAGGTTCATGCCGCTGCGGAGCTTGTCGGCCAGTTCCATGAAGCCGATGGAGCGGTCGGTGCCTGCGACGGTGAAGCGGCCGTTGCCGAACTCGATATCTCCCGCCGATGCTTCCAGCGCGTGGGAGGCAACCTGCTTGCCCTGTTCGATCGCCTTCTCGGATGCCTCCACGATCGCCATGCCGGAGTTCATCATCGATCGCGAGCCGCCGGTGCCACCGCCGGCCAGCAACTGGTCGCTGTCGCCCTGCAGCAGCTTGATGCGATCGAACGGAATGCCGAGCTTCTCGCTCAGCACCTGCGCGAACGGTGCGGCGTGGCCCTGCCCATAGTCGAGCGTGCCGGTGAGGATCGTGACCGAACCGTCCGGCTCGAACCGGATGCCACCCATCTCCTTGTTGGCGGGCGCGGTCACCTCGAGGTAGCAGCCGACGCCGATGCCGCGCAGCTTGCCGTTCTTCTTGCTCTCGCGCCGGCGTTTGGCGAAGCCCTTCCAGTCGGACGCCTCCAGAGCCTTCTTCAGGATGGCTGGAAAGTCGCCGCTGTCGTAGATGGTGCCCGCCGCCGACTTGTAGGGAATCTGCTTCGGCCGGATCTGGTTCTTGCGGCGCAGCTCGATGCGGTCGAGACCGGTCTCGGCGGCGGCGAAGTCGATCAGCCGCTCCATGAAGTAGTTGCCTTCAGGACGGCCTGCGCCGCGGTATGGGCTGACGAAGCTGGTGTTGGTGAACACGCACTTGGTCGATACCTCCATCACAGGCGTCTGGTAGAGGCTGATGACGTTCTTGACGACGTTGAGCGTCGGCGGCTGCGGCGACATGGCGCCCTGGAAGCCACCGAGGTTGCCGTAGCCCGACAGGCGGATGGCGAGGAACCTGCCCTCGGCGTCCATTGCGAGTTCGGCAGTCTGCACATGGTCGCGGCCGTGATTGTCGGATACGAAGCTGCCGGAGCGTTCGTCGGTCCACTTCACTGGCCGGCCGAGCGCCCTGGCCGCATGCAGGAGGCAGACGTACTCGGGATACACCTGCGCCTTCATGCCGAACGAGCCGCCGACGTTGCCAGTCAGCACGTGCACCTTGTCCGGCGTGGTCTTGAGCACGTTGACCAGCCCGGCCTTCATGCCCATCACGCCCTGACTCACGGAATGCAGCGTGAAGCGTTCCGACTGCGCGTCGTATTCGCCGATCGCGGCTCGCGGTTCGATGGCGTTGACGATCAGCCGGCTGTTGACCAGCCGCAGCTTCACTTTGTGCGCAGCGGCCGCGAACGCAGCGCTCACCTTTTCGGTGTCGCCGTAATGGAAGTCGAGGCAGACGTTGTCGGGAACCTCCTCGAACAGGGCGGGCGCGCCCGGCGCCATCGCGTCCTCCGGAGAGGTCACGACCGGCAGCGCCTCGATGTCGATTTCCAGCGCCTCCGCGGCGTCCTTGGCCTGCAGCAGCGTTTCGGCAACCACGCAGGCGATCGGGTCGCCGGCGAACCGGACCTTGTCGGTCGGCAGCACCGGCCGGGCCGGTTTCTTGAGGTCGGAACCGTCCTTGCTCTTGAGCGGCAGCGCCGACTGAAGCGTGCCGTAGGTCTTCATGTCCTCGCCGGTGTAGACGCCGAGCACACCCTTCATCGCCTTGGCGGCCGAGGTGCCGATCGACTTGATGAGGCCGTGCGCCACCGTGCTGCGTACGATGTACGCATAGGCCTGTCGCGGCAGGTCGATGTCGTCGGTGTAGCGTCCTGCGCCGCGCAGCAGCTTCGGGTCCTCGGTGCGGAGCACCCGGTCGCCGATGCCGGTTTCAGTCTTGGCCGTGGTGTGAATGTTCATGGAGGGGGCGCCGTTGGCGAGAATGACGAGCGCGTGCGAACAGCGCACTCATGAAAGTCTGGAAGACTGAAATATCGGAGGGACGCCGATTTCACAAGCACAGCGGCCAGATTCGGCCATGTTTTGCGGGTTTCCCAGAGTTGCGTGCGGCGGGATGACTGCTACACTTTTGATCGAAGTGAGATTCACCGCCGTGCCGTCGAGCCTGATTGGCTTCGGCATGGGGAAAGGCATTCAATGGACGACGAGGCCCGGGCGACCGGCCTCGGCCCTGTCCCCCATCGGGCGTCCGACGGACACCGGCGGGGCCGGAGGTCGCCGTATGGTCAGTCACGCCGCAACGGCGGGGGCGGTCCGGACGCGTCCGGTCCGAACTACGCGGCGCTCGATCTCGGTACCAACAACTGCCGGCTTCTGGTTGCGCGCGCCACACGCGACGGGTTTCGTGTCGTCGATGCCTTCTCCCGGATCATCCGGCTCGGCGAAGGCGTCACGCTGTCGGGCCGTTTGAGTGAGCCAGCGATCGCGCGCGCTGTCGATGCGTTGCGGGTGTGTCGAAACAAGATCCGCAGCCGGGGCGTGACGCGCACGCGCCTGATCGCCACCGAGGCCTGCCGTGCCGCCGAGAACGGCGAGGAGTTTCTTGACCGCGTCCGCAACGAGGTCGGGATCGAGCTGGAAATCGTCGACCGCGAAACCGAGGCGCATCTGGCGGCGACCGGTTGCACGCCGCTGATCGATCCGGACTCGCAGGGCGTCATCCTGTTCGACATCGGCGGCGGCTCGTCCGAACTGGTCCGGCTCGGACGCGGCAGGCGGGCCGCTGGCGGCCCGCCGCATCCGGAGGTCGAGGGCTGGATATCCCTGCCGCTCGGTGTGGTGACGTTGGCCGAGCGGCATGGCGGGGTGACGGTCACGCGCGACAGCTTCGACAGGATGATCGACGAGGTGGTCGTGCTCGTGCGCGGCTTCGCCGACCGGCACGGCGGCCGGCTCGAAGGCATGCACCTGCTCGGCACGTCGGGAACCGTGACCACCATCGCCGGCGTCTACCTCGATCTGCCGCGCTACGAGCGGCGCAGGGTCGACGGTTGCTGGTTGAACGATCCGCAGATCGACGGCGTAATCGATCGCCTGCTGTCGATGAGCTATCAGCAGCGCGTCGCCAATCCCTGTATCGGCGCCGAGCGCGCAGACCTGGTGCTCGCGGGCTGCGCGATTCTGGAGGCGATCCGGCGTGCGTTTCCTTGCCCGCGGCTCCGTGTGGCGGATCGCGGGCTGCGCGAAGGCATGCTGGTGCAGATGATGCGGGAGGACGGTGCTTGGGAGCACAGCGCCGGCAAGGCGGTGCCGTGAACCAGCGCGGTGACAGGAAAGGGCAGGGCGACCGGGCCCTCAAGGTCCGGGTGAAGACCGCGAAGAAGCGGTCGCTGTCTTCCACGCTCTGGCTCGAACGTCAGCTTAACGATCCATACGTCGCGCGTGCGAAGCGCGAGGGTCTGCGATCGCGGGCGGCCTTCAAGCTGATGGAGATCGACGACAAGCACCGGTTTCTCAGGCCGGGTGCGCGCGTGCTCGATCTCGGCGCGGCGCCGGGCGGCTGGAGCCAGGTCGCGGCGAAGCGGGTGGGACCGGGCGGCAAGGTCATCGCCATCGACGTGCTGGAGATGGACGAGATTCCCGGTGTCGAATTCGCGCAGCTCGATTTCCTCGACGCGTCGGCGCCGGACCGGCTCAAGGCCATGCTGGGCGGATCGGCCGACGTGGTGCTGTCGGACATGGCGGCCAATGCCACAGGGCACCGCAAGACCGATCACCTGAAGATCGTCGCGCTGGTGGAGGCTGCTGCTGCTTTCGCCGCCGAGGTGCTCAAGCCGGGCGGCTCTTTCCTCGCCAAGGTGCTGCAGGGTGGCACCGAAGGGGCGTTGCTCGCCGAGCTGAAGCGCGACTTCGCGACGGTGCGGCACATCAAGCCGGCGGCAAGCCGGGTTAATTCCGCCGAGCTGTACGTGCTGGCCAGCGGATTTCGCGGTGGTCAACCGGCTGCGCGGGCCCGATTGGCCTAGGAATTGTCATACCGGCGTGCTACCGACCATCGCCAACCCATAAAGCGAGCCGCCGAATGGGGCGAGGAGCCAGTATCCTCGCAGGTCCTTTTTTATCCGTATTCGGCGGGCTCCCGTAAGCCCGCGCGGGCGGATTGGACTGGCGATGCCCTCCAAGATCGATTCGGCTCTCCCCGAGGCGTTCACCTTCGACGATGTCCTGCTCAAGCCGGGCCTGTCCGACGTGCTGCCGTCCGATGCGGACATTCGCACCCGGATCACGCGGGACATTTCTCTGAACATTCCGATCGTCGCGTCGGCCATGGACACGGTCACCGAGGCCGCCATGGCGATCGCAATGGCACAGGCCGGCGGCATCGGCGTCATCCATCGCAACTTCGAGCCCGAGGATCAGGCCGCGCAGGTGCGCCAGGTCAAGAAGTTCGAGTCTGGCATGGTGGTGAATCCGCTCACCATCCATCCCGGCGCCACACTGGCCGATGCGCTCGAACTGATGAAGCTGCACAACATATCCGGTGTGCCGGTGGTGGAGGGAGCGAACGGCAAGGCGGGCAAGCTGGTCGGCATCCTGACCAACCGCGACGTCCGGTTCGCCACCGATATGCGGCAACTCGTATCCGAACTGATGACCAGGGACAGGCTCATCACGGTGCGCGAAGGCGTGGGTCAGGAGGAAGCCAAGCGGCTGCTGCACCAGCATCGTATTGAAAAGCTGCTGGTGGTGGACGATGGCTATCGGTGCGTCGGTCTCATCACCGTCAAGGACATCGAGAAGGCGGTGGCCAATCCGAACGCAGCCAAGGACGAGCAGGGCCGGCTGCGCGTTGCGGCCGCGACCACGGTCGGTGACAAGGGTTACAGCCGCACAGAGCGGCTGATCGAGGCGGGCGTCGATCTCGTGGTGGTCGACACCGCGCACGGTCATTCGCAGCATGTCCTCAATGCGGTCAACCGCATCAAGCGGGCATCGAACAAGGTACAGGTCGTTGCCGGCAACGTGGCGACGACCGATGGCGCGAAGGCGTTGATCGATTCCGGCGCCGACGCCATCAAGGTCGGCATCGGTCCGGGCTCGATCTGTACCACGCGGATGATCGCGGGCGTCGGTGTGCCGCAGCTCACGGCCATCATCGACGCGGTGGAGGCCGCGCAGAAGACCAACACCCCGGTGATCGCCGACGGCGGCATCAAGTATTCCGGCGACCTCGCCAAGGCGCTGGCGGCCGGCGCCAATGTGGCGATGGTGGGGTCCCTGCTGGCCGGCACGGACGAGACGCCGGGCGAGGTGTTTCTCTATCAGGGCCGCTCCTACAAGAGCTATCGCGGCATGGGCTCGGTCGGCGCCATGGCGCGCGGTTCGGCGGACCGCTACTTCCAGCAGGACATCAAGGACAACCTGAAGCTGGTGCCCGAAGGCATCGAGGGTCAGGTGCCCTACAAGGGCCCGGTCGCAACCGTTCTGCACCAGCTTGCCGGCGGTCTGCGCGCCGCCATGGGGTATGTCGGGGCGAAAACCATCGACGAAATGCATAGCAAGGCGCGGTTCGTGCGGATTTCGTCGGCCGGACTGCGCGAAAGCCATGTGCACGACGTGACCATCACGCGCGAAAGTCCCAACTACCCCAGCCGGGTTTAGCGCATGGATGCCGGCGTACGCGTGGTGCTGGCGGCAAGGCCGGTCGGCGAGCCGAAGGAAAGCGATTTCCGGATCGAGGCCATGCCGGTTCCGGTGCCGGGCGCCGGCGAAATGCTGCTTCGCACGCTGTGGCTGTCGCTCGATCCCTACATGCGCGGACGGATGAGCGATGCGCCGTCCTATGCCAGGCCGGTCGGGATCGGACAGGTGATGGAGGGCCGCACCGTCAGCGAGGTGCTGGCGTCCAACTGCGACGGCTTTGCCGCGGGCGACATCGTGTTCAGCCCGCACGGCTGGCAGACGCATGCCGTGTCGAACGGCAAGGGCGTGCGCAAGGTCGATCCGGCGCTGGCGCCCGTATCGACTGCGCTCGGCGTGCTCGGCATGCCCGGGATGACGGCCTACACCGGGCTCCTCGACATCGGCCGTCCGCAGGCCGGTGAGACGGTGGTGGTGTCGGCCGCCTCCGGCGCGGTCGGATCGCTGGTCGGGCAGATCGCCATGATCAAGGGGGCGCGTGCGGTCGGCATCGCGGGCGGGCCGGACAAATGCCGCTACGTGGTCGATGAACTCGGCTTCGATGCATGCGTCGACCATCGCGCCGCCGACCTTCCCGGACGGCTCAGGGCCGCGTGCCCGGACGGCATCGACGTCTATTTCGAGAACGTCGGAGGCGCCGTGTTCGAGGCGGTGTTTCCGTTGCTCAACAATTTCGCGCGGGTGCCGGTGTGCGGCCAGATCGCGACCTACAACGCGACCGAGATGCCGGCCGGATCGCTGCCGACCTCGGCGGTGACCCGCGCGATCCTGACCAGGCGGCTGACACTTCGCGGCTTCATCGTGACCGACTTCGCGTCGCGCCAGCCGGATTTCCTGCGCGACGTGTCGGCCTGGCTGCGTGAAGGAAGGATCAGGTACCGCGAGGATGTGGTCGATGGCATCGAGAATGCGCCGCGTGCACTGATCGGCCTGCTGCGCGGCGAGAATTTCGGCAAGCTGCTGGTGCGGATTGGAAAGTCGTGATCCTGTCGGGCTGGAGTGCTGCGCCATGTCGATACCGATGATCCTTGCGCCGCTGTTCGTGCAGGTCGCGCTGACGCTCGGCCTGCTTCTTTGGCTTGCGGTCCTGCGGCAGCGCGACTTCACGAGCGGCGCCGTGAAGCCGGGTGACATCGCGCTGCGAGAACCGAACTGGCCGGTGCGCACGCGTCAGGTGGCTTACGCCTTCAGCAATCAGTTCGAGTTGCCGGTTTTGTTCTACGTCCTCACCATCCTGGCGATGGCGACCCGCCATGCCGATCTGGTTTTTGTGGTGATGGCGTGGATTTTTGTGGTGACGCGGCTCGCCCACGCGTTCGAGCATACCACCAGGAACATGGTGATACGGCGCGGCGGCTGGTACGCAATCGGCGCCATCGTGCTGATCATCATGTGGGCGATCTTCGTCGTCCGCATCATGCTCGGACTGCCATGACACCGGGCGGACGGCTTGCCGCGGCCATCGAGGTCATCGCCGACATCGGCGAGCGCCGGCGCCCGGCAGCCGATGCTTTGAAGGAGTGGGGGCAGCGGCATCGCTTTGCCGGCTCCGGCGATCGCGCGGCCATTGCCGGTCTCGTGTACGACGCGCTGCGGCGCAAGTCCTCCTCTGCCTGGCTGATGAAGGAGGAGACGCCGCGTGCGATCGCACTCGGCATGCTCAAACGCGAGCGTGGCCTCGATACCGATGCGATAGCCCGGCTCGCCAGCGGCGAAGGTCATTCGCCCCCGCCGCTGACCGCAGCGGAGCGGGCCGCGCTCGATCGGGTGTCCCTGGACGATGCGCCTGCTCACGTCAGGGGCGATTACCCGGAATGGCTCGATCCGCATTTGACGCGGGCTTTCGGAAACGAGCGAGCTGACGAAGGAATAGCGCTCGGCGGCCGTGCGCCGCTCGACCTTCGCGTCAACATTCTGAAGGCATCGCGCGACGAGGCGGCTTCAGGTCTTGCAGACCTGAAGCCGGAGCCGACGCGGTGGTCGCCGCACGGCTTGCGGGTCAGGCTCGGGGCGGATGCCAAGAGCCCACCGGTTCATGCCGAGCCGGTCTTTATCAGGGGGCAGATCGAAATCCAGGACGAAGGCTCCCAGCTTGCGGCGCTGCTCGCGCGGGCGCAGCCGGGGGAGCAGGTGCTGGATCTCTGCGCGGGGGCAGGCGGCAAGACTTTGGCTCTGGCGGCTGCGATGGAGAACAGGGGGCAGATTTTCGCGACCGACGACGACAAGCGGCGGCTCGCGCCGATCCATCAGCGTCTCGAACGGGCAGGGGTCCGGAACGTCCAGGTGCGCACGCCCAGGGGGCGCGAGCCCGATGTAGAGGATCTCGCAGGGCAGATCGATCTTGTGGTGATCGATGCCCCCTGCACCGGAATCGGGGCGTGGCGGCGGAACCCCGACGCGAAATGGCGGGTGCGTCCGGGCGCGCTCGAACAGCGCCTCAAGGACCAGTCCGGCCTGCTCGACCGGGCATCCCGTATCGTCAAACCGGGAGGCCGGATCGCCTACATCACCTGCTCGGTCCTGAACGAGGAAAACAACGATCAGGTCCGGGGCTTTCTGGCCCGGCACGGCGAATTTTCCGTGGAAAAACCAGCCGAGACGGCAAGCGCGCTGGGCGAGCGCGCCTATATGTTCGGCAAGGCGGTGCTCATGTCGGACGAAGGGCTGCTGATGACCCCGCGCCGCACCGACACCGACGGGTTTTTCGTTTCCATTGTGCGGCGAACATGAGCGTTGCAGCCAGGCTTGAAGCGTCTCGACAACCGGAACGGGGTTCCCTAGAACCCGCCATGGACCAGCACGACAGGATTCTGATCGTCGATTTCGGCTCCCAGGTCACGCAGCTCATCGCGCGGCGGGTGCGGGAAGAAAAGGTCTATTGCGAGATCGTGCCGTATCAGAAAGCGGCCGAGGCGTTCGCGGCCATCAAGCCGAAGGCGGTGATCCTGTCCGGCGGCCCGGCTTCGGTGCTTGAAAAGGATGCGCCGGCCGCGCCCAGGGCGCTGTTCGAGGCGGGCGTTCCCGTTCTCGGCATCTGCTACGGCGAGCAGACCATGTGCGCCCAGCTCGGCGGCAAGGTCGAGTCCGGCCATCATCGCGAGTTCGGACGTGCCGAGGTGCTGGTCACCGAGGACACGCCGCTGTTCCAGGGCGTCTGGAAGAAGGGCGAGCGCTATCCGGTCTGGATGAGCCACGGCGACCGCGTGACCGTGCTGCCGAAGGGCTTTCGCGTGGTCGGCACTTCGGAGAATGCGCCGATCGCAGTGATCGCCGACGACGAGCGGAAGTTCTACGCCACGCAATTCCATCTCGAGGTTGTTCACACCCCGCAGGGTGCCGCGCTGTTGCGCAATTTCGTTCGCAACATCGCGCAGTGCCGGGGCGACTGGACCATGCGCGCATTCCGCGACGAGGCGGTGACGCGCATCCGCAGTCAGGTCGGCAAGGGCCGGGTGATCTGCGGCCTCTCGGGCGGCGTCGACAGCGCCGTCGCTGCCGTGCTCATCCACGAAGCGATCGGCGATCAACTTACCTGCGTGTTCGTTGATCACGGCCTGTTGCGTCTCGACGAGGCGAAGACGGTCGTCGAGCTGTTTCGTGGGCACTACAACATCCCGCTGGTGCACGTCGATGCATCGGCGGAGTTTCTGGGCGCGCTGACGGGCGTCACCGATCCGGAGCAGAAGCGAAAGACCATCGGCAGGCTGTTCATCGATGTGTTCGAGTCCGAGGCGAAGAAAATCGGCGGCGCCGAGTTCCTCGCGCAGGGCACTCTCTATCCCGACGTGATCGAGAGTGTGTCGTTCACCGGCGGTCCGTCGGTGACGATCAAGTCGCATCACAACGTCGGCGGTCTGCCGGACCGGATGAACATGAAGCTGGTCGAGCCGTTGCGCGAGCTGTTCAAGGACGAGGTGCGCGCGCTTGGCCGCGAGCTCGGCCTGCCGGATGTGTTCGTCGGCCGTCATCCGTTCCCCGGACCGGGGCTCGCGATCCGCTGCCCGGGTGAGATCACGTCCGAGAAGCTCGAGATCCTGCGGCAGGCCGACGCCATTTATATCGACGAGATCAGAAAAGCCGGTCTGTATGACGAAATCTGGCAGGCGTTCGCCGTCATCCTGCCGGTCAAGACCGTCGGCGTGATGGGCGACGGCCGCACCTACGAGTTCGTGGTCGGTGTGCGTGCCGTCACATCGACGGACGGCATGACGGCCGACTTCTATCCGTTCGACATGAAATTCCTCGGCCGCGTCGCCACCCGCATCATCAACGAGGTCAAGGGCGTCAATCGCGTCGTGTACGACGTGACCAGCAAGCCGCCCGGCACCATCGAGTGGGAGTGAGGGGGATACAGCAGGATAGATCAGGATAGCCTGGCGTAGTTTGATGCCTCGATAGTTGGCGATCGCAAACGAATGGCGCGGCTTCCAGGGGAATATGAACAATGGTGCGCGCCACCGAAAAATCGGAACCGATCCTGACTTTTCGAAGTCCGGCGAAATTCGAGGCGTACATGTCCGCTGAGCCCCGAACGTCCACCGGATGCTGGCTCAAGTTATCCAAGGCTGGAGCTGCTAAGCCGACCATCACCAAACAGGAAGCGATAGAGGCCGCGCTCTGCTGCGGCTGGATCGACGGTCAACTGGCACCACTTGATAACGAGCATTTCCTCGTCCGAATGACGCCTCGCCGGCGAGGCAGTCGCTGGTCCCGAAAAAATCGCGATGCAGCCGATCAATTGCTGGCACAAGGCCGGATCCGGCCGGATGGGATTGCGGAGATCGAGGCTGCAAAAGATGACGGGCGGTGGGCGGCCGCCTACGTTTCTCAGGGAAAGGCCGAAGTGCCGGCAGATTTGTCCGTGGCTCTCACGCGCAATAAGTCGGCTGCGGTATTCTTTGAAGAATTAGATCGCGCTAACCGCTATGCCATCATCTACCGGGTGAATGACGCAAAGCGTCCGGAAACACGGGCTGAACGGATCACGAAATTCGTCGCCATGCTGGTCCGTGGCGAAACACTTCACCCCCGCAAAGCCGGATCGTTGGCGGTGAAAGCCAATAACACTAAACACGAATAGCCGGGCCTGAATAGCCGACCGGATCTTTATCTTCGTCGCCCTGGTAGGGCATCATCAGGACGCGTACGCGACTGGGTTTCTTTGTGCGGCGGGATAATCGAGTGGGAGTGACGTCCGTGCCCGTGACCATGTATGGGATCAAGAACTGCGACACCATCAAGAAGGCACGGGCCTGGCTGGACAAGCAGGGCGTGGACTATGCTTTCCACGACTACAAGAGTGCGGGGATCGACCGCGCCCGGCTGGAACGCTGGAGCGGGAAGGTCGGCTGGGAGGTCCTGTTGAACCGCGCCGGTACGACGTTTCGGAAGCTTCCCGACAAGGACAAGCAGGCTCTTGACGCCGGCAGGGCGATGTCGCTGATGGAGGCGCAGCCCTCGATGATCAAACGCCCTGTGGTGGAACTCGCTGGCGGAAAGATTCTCGTAGGGTTTTCCCCTGAAATCTATACGCAGGCATTCGGCGACTCCCGCTAGTGTGGCGGTTCCGCGGCTCGCATCATCATGACGGCTGGGCTACGGTCCGGCGTCGCCAACGGGACTCTGCGAATCTCTCGGCATGGCCATCGATTCCTTCACGGTTCTGGTGTTTGGCCTGTTCATCAAGGCGGTGCTGGGCGGCCTGTTCCTGTTCTTCTGGTACCGGCAGCGCGAGGCATCTTGGTTTGCCTGGTGGAGCGTCACATTCGCGCTGGCCTGCATCGCGACCATCCTGTTTGCCGTGCGCGGCTTCACAGCGGACATCCTCGCGGTCGGGATCGGGAACGTCGCACTGGTCGGGGCCTTGGCCTGCTGCTGGCAGGCGGCGAGGGTGTTCAACCGCAGGCAGCCGCTGCGGTTGCCGCTGATTGCGGTACCGGCCATTTGGCTGGCGGCGTGCACGATCCCCGGGTTCATGGAGAACGTTGCGTACCGTGTGATCGTCTCGTCGGTTCTGGCGGCGTCGATGCTGTTCGCCACAGCGATCGAGTTCTGGCGTGGCCGCGAGGAACGCCTTCCGTCCCGCTGGCCCGTGATCGCGATTTTCGCCAGCTTCGGCCTGTTCTTCGCCTTGCGGGTTCCGCTGGTCGACGTCCTGCCGTTTCCGTTCGGGGCGCTCCCGATGCAGGCCGGCACGGTCGGCGCCTTCAACCTCATCATGTCGTTTCACACACTGCTGTTGACGGTGTTGATCGTGGCGATGTCGAAGGAGCGTCTGGAACTGGAGCAGAGGTTGAAGGCGCAGACCGATCCTCTGACCGGAGCGTTCAACCGGCGTGCATTCATATTGCGCGGCACACGGATGCTGCGGCGTCATGCCGTCGAAGCCCGCCCATTATGCCTTCTGTTTCTGGACATCGATGACTTCAAGTCGCTGAACGATAGGTTCGGCCATGCGGGCGGCGACGAGGTGCTGATGAAGTTCGTCACAGTGGTTCACGACATCATCCGGCCGACCGATTTCCTGTTCCGGATCGGTGGCGAGGAGTTCTGCTGCCTGTTACCGCACACGGACGAGGCACAGGCGTCTCGCGTTGCCGAGCGGGTGCGAAGCGCGTTCGAGAGAGCGACGGTCGATTTTGGCGGCGTGCCGGCCTGCGCGACGGTGAGCCTCGGGATCGCCTCGACGGAGCGGTTCGGATACGACCTCGACGCGTTGATGAAACATGCGGACACGGGCGTGTACGCGGCAAAGCAGGCCGGCCGCAACCGGGTGGTCGTGGCGAAACCCGGGACGCTGCAGCCGCCTGCCCACGGCATTCCCGCGCCGCAACGGGCGGCCGGCTAAGGGCATCCCGCTCGATTGACTGCGTCAAGCGGCTTTCCGGCCGGCGCCCGTGGCGCTAGGAAACAGGCGGGCGCGTGAATGCCCGTGGAGGAATGCATGGAAATCAGTCTCAAGGGCCGGACCGCTATCGTGACCGGCGGCAGCAAGGGCATCGGTTACGCGGTGGCGACACGGTTTGCGGCCTCCGGCGCAGACGTGGCGATTCTGGCGCGGACGCAGCAGACCCTCGACGAGGCGGTCAAGGCGATCCAGGCGAACGTCAAATCCAGGGTCATCGGTGTCCAGGCCGACGTCAGCACGGCAGCAGGCATCCAGAAGGCCTACGACGAGACGATGAAGACGCTGGGCAAGGTCGATATCGTCGTCAACAACGCGGGCACCTCGCGCAACGGCCCGTTCGAGAAGCTTACCGACGAAATCCTGCAGCAGGATCTCGAGGACAAGCTGTTCGCTGCGATCCGCATGGTCCGCCTGGTCTCTCCGCAGATGAAAGAGCGCCGCTGGGGTCGCATCATCAATGTGCTGAACATCGGCGCAAAGGCGCCCCGCCCGAACAGCATGCCGACATCCGTATCACGCGCCGCCGGAATGGCCATGACCAAAGCGCTGTCGCAGGAGTTCGCGCCGTTCAATGTGCTGGTCAACGCCATGCTCGTCGGCTTCATCGAGGCCGATCAGCATGTGCAGGCGGCGAAGCGCGCCAACGTTTCGCTCGCGGATTACGTCAAGCCACGCGAGAAGGAAATTCCGCTGGGACGGATCGGCAAGGCCGAGGAATTCGCCAACATGGCGTGCTTCCTGGTGTCCGATGCCGCGTCCTACATCACGGGAACAGCCATAAACGTCGATGGCGGACGTTCGCCGGCTGTGTGAGGGGCATCAGAGCGGGATATCGGGCTGTGCCGGCGCGATCGACCCGACGGGCATCGGGTCGGCTGCGAGGCATCCCGATGCCCAGCCAGCCTGGCATGCCCAGGCGTGAACCGTGGCTGCGGCCTGGATGGTCGAACTGATGGCGCCGCCAACAATGAAGAAGGCGATCAGCGCCACACCGATAAGCTGGCCTCGTGACATCGTGAATTTCCGGCGAACCTCCACAGGCTTGCCGTCCCAGTAAAGCTGGCCGTTGTTGTCGATCGACATCCGCGCAAGGTCCATTGCACTGACCGGTCTGACGTTGGGGGCCTGGGTATCCGCCGGACCAGCGACGGCATTGCCTTGCGTGGGCTTCTCCTCTGCAGGGCGCTCGAATTTCTGGTCAGCGCGGGGCGGGATCAGATTGAATACGTCCGAGCGCGACTCGTCATCCGGTTCGGGAACCGGAGCCGGTTCGTCGTCGGCGCTTTTGCGCGCGCCGAATTGGGCGGGAAAGAGACTCATGCGCACGATGTTTGTCGCGCGCGCGATTCGAGTCCAGCAATGGTTGCCGGCCCGGAGGCGGGCCGGTGGACAAGTGGCCGGAGCGACAGACTCAGAGCGGGATGTCTGGACGTGCCGGCGGCTTCGGAGCGGCGGGCGCCGGCGGGCAATAGCTCGTCACATAGCCGACCTTGCACGCCCATTCGTTGGCGGCGACGAGACTCGACAGCGCCAGGCCGCCTGCGGCTGCAAGCAGACCGACCACGCCCAGACCGATGCCGATCGATTGCAGCGTGGTGAACTTGACGCGCTTGGTTTCTGCCGGGGCCGCAACCAGGACTTCAGGCCGGCGCACGTCGACGAGAGGTGCAGGCGGCGGAGCCTGAACCGACGGCGTCAGCGCATCGGCGGCGCTCGGCGCGACCTCCGGGGCGGCGGTCAGCTCGATTGCGGGCTCGGCTTCCACAGTTGTTTCGACAATGGTCTCGGCCTCGGGCGTCTGCTCCCGGGTATCCGGAGTAACGGAGGTGGACGAATAGGGGTCCGACAGCTCCCGCGCTGTCTGGTCGAGCAGTTCCATGGCCCGCTGGTCGAGGTCGACCGGCTTGTCCAGGCGGCTGGGGTGGCTGTCGTAGTTGACGAGCTTGCCGTCCCAGTAGAACCGGCCCATCGCGTCGATGGTCAGGCGGTCGAGCTCGGCCGCGGTCAGGGTGCGAATTTTCTTCGGCCATTCCGACTTGGCCGCGCCCTGTGGCGGTACCAGTGCCGTGTCTTCGGCGCCGACCTCAGGGTACTGATCCGTACGATCCGTGCTCATCTCGCACCACTCCCCACCGAAACGCGCCGCCGCGGAGCTAGTTAACCTTGATGCCTGCGGCCTTGATCACCGGCCCCCAGCGCAGGATCTCGGCCTCGATACGGGCCCGAAACTCTGCCGAAGTGCCGCCGATCGGCTGCATCATCTGAGCCGCGAGCTTGTCGCGGACAGCCGCCGTTCGGGTTGCTTCTATCACCTCATGGCGAATTTTCGCAACGACGGGTTCCGGCGTTCCGGCGGGTGCGATCAGGCCGTTCCAGGCGTCTGCCTCGACGTCGATACCGGCTTCTTTCAGCGTCGGAATTTCCGGCAGGAACGGCGAGCGCGTCGCCGTTGTGACCGCGAGAATTTTTGCAGCGCCGGAAGCCGCATGCGGAGTCGCCGCGATCGCAGGCAGGCAGCCCATTTGCACGTCCCCGCGGATGATCGCAGTCATCGCTGCCGGCGAACCGGGGTAGGGAACGTGGACCATGCGCGTACCGCTCTTCATCGCCACCGCCTCCATGGCGAGATGCGAGAGCGACCCGGTTCCGATGGACCCATAGTTGAATTTACCATGTTCGCGCTTCATCAGCGCGATCAGTTCGTTGATGTTGTTAACCTTAACGCCGGGATGAACCACCAGTGCGCTGGGCTGGCTGGTCAGCAGCGTGATCAGCGCCAGGTCGGTGGCGGGGTTGTAGGGCAGCTTGTCGAACAGCATCGTGTTGATGGCGAGCGGCCCGCCGATGCTGATGCCGATGGTCGCGCCGTCGGGGCGCGCCTTTGCGACCGCGTCGGTTCCCGTCATGCCGCTGGCGCCGGGACGGTTCTCGATCAGAAACGGTTGGCTGAGTTTCTGCTGCAGCCGCTCGGCGATGAGACGCATGATGATGTCTGGCGTCGAGCCGGGGCCGAACGGCACGACGATCTTCACGGCCTTTGACGGCCATTCCTGGGCGTGCGCCGGAGCGGTCGCGGCGGCCAGCATTATGGTCAGGCCCGCAAGAGCCGCGCATGTGTATCGGGCGATCATGCATGCATGGTAGCCTGTTCCGGCGGGCGTCAATACGGCTTTGAGGCATCGAGCGATGGGACTTGCGCTGCTTGTTCTCGGACTGGTCATTCTCATGGCGCCGCATGTCCTCACCGCGCTGCGGCCGTCGCGTGCCGCCCTGATCGCCAAGGTCGGCGAAGCCGGCTACAAGATCGGCTATTCAGTGGTCTCGCTGATCGGTCTTGTGCTGATCGCCTACGGCTATGCGCAGTATCGTGCGACGGGCTGGATCGACATCTGGTATCCGCCGGCCTGGACACGACATGTGACAGTCGCGCTGGTCTGGCTGGCCGTCATCTGCGTTGTCGCGGCCTACAGCCCGGGCCGCATCAAGACCACGCTCAAGCATCCGATGCTGGTCGGGATCAAGCTGTGGGCCTTCGCTCATCTGATCTCGAATGGCGATCTCGGATCCATCATCCTGTTCGGGTCGTTTCTTGCCTATGCGGTGTTCGACAGGATTTCGCTAAAGCGGCGCACGGATAGCGGCGCGGCTCCAATTCCCGTGGGTGGCGTCAGGAATGATGTGACCGCCGTGGTGGCGGGCAGCGTCATATATTTCTTGCTTGGATGGTTGTTCCATCCCTATGTCATCGGCGTCCCAGCCTTCGCAGGATAAATCATGTCGACGCAGAACGAGATCAGACGCCTTACGGCCCCGGATATTCGCGCGCGCAAGGGCGGGGAACCGATCGTGTCGCTCACGTCGTATCACGCGCATACGGCGCGGCTTGTGGACCGCTATTGCGATGCGATTCTGGTAGGCGACTCCCTCGGGATGGTGATGCACGGGCTCGAGACGACCGTCCCGGTAACGCTCGAAATGATGATCCTGCAGGGCCACGCCGTGATGCGCGGTTCGCGGCGGGCGCTGGTCGTCGTCGACATGCCGTTCGGTTCGTACGAGGCGTCGCGAGAGCAGGCCTTCATGAATGCATCGCGCGTGCTCAAGGAAACCGGATGCGGCGCGATCAAGATGGAGGGCGGCCGGCGGCTCGCCGAGACGATCCGGTTTCTTACCGAACGCGGCGTGCCGGTAATGGGTCACATCGGACTGACGCCGCAGGCTATCAACACGATCGGTTCGTTCCGCGCTCAGGGCCGCGAGGAAAAGGACTGGGCTCCGATCGAGGACGATGCGCGCGCGGTCTCCGAAGCCGGCGCGTTCTCGGTGGTGATTGAGGCTGTTGCCGAGCCGCTGGCGCGCCGCATCACCGGGCAGATCCCGATACCGACCATCGGCATCGGTGCGAGCGCCGCCTGCGACGGGCAGATCCTCGTGCTTGAAGACATGCTCGGCCTGTCGCCGCGGGTTCCCCGGTTCGTCAAGAAATACGGGGACATCGGCCCCGGCATCGAAGCGGCTGTTGCCGGATATGCGGAAGAGGTCCGCAGCCGCGCCTTCCCGGGCGCCGACCACGTTTATGGCATGAAGAAGCCTTAACTCCCGCCGCTGTAGACCTGTCCGGAGCGGTCCGATAGAACGGCGGCGAGTTTTTGCCTTGCCTCCGCCACATCGGTATTTTACGCGATTGCGCATGGGTTTAGCCGCTGTGACGGACGGCAGGCCTGCGGGGAACAGCTTCGTGTCCGACATCTTCAATGAAGTTAACGAGGAACTGCGCCGGGAACAGCTCAAGAAGCTGTGGGAGCGTTATGGCTTCGCCCTTGTAGCGTTGGCTGTGCTGATCGTTGTCGCCGTTGGCGGCTGGCGCGGCTACCAATGGTGGCAGGGTCAGAAGGCCGCGGCGTCCGGTGTGGCCTTCGAGGCCGCAGCCACCCTGGCCCAGCAGGGCAAGCACGAGGAGGCGGAAGCAGCGTTTGCGAAGATCGCAACCGACGGCACGCCGGCCTATCGTGTCTTGGCGAAATTGCGCGAAGCGGCAACGCTGGCCGAGCGCGATCAGAAAGCTGCGGTTGCCCTCTATGACGCCATCGCAGGAAACCAGAGTCTCGATCAGGTCCAGCGCGATGTCGCGGCGATGCGTGCCGGCTATCTGCTGGTCGACAGCGCGTCCTATGACGACATCAAGTCACGTCTTGAGCCGCTCGCCGCCAGTGACCGCACCTTCCGCCACAGCGCCCGCGCGTTGCTCGCCTTGTCTGCGTGGCACGCCAACAATGGCACCGAACTGAAGCGCTGGACCGACCTTGTGCTTGGCGACGCTGAGACGCCGTCCAACACGCGCAGTCAGGTCGAGATGCTCACCGCGCTCACGGGCGCCGCCGGCAAGAGTTGATCGCGATGGCTGTACGGCGCATTCTGATCGCCACGTTTGTGCTGGGTGCAGGGCTGTCCCTGGGCGGCTGCGAGACGTTCGATTTCGACGGCATCTTCAATTCCAAGAAACCGCTGCCGGGTGATCGCCGCGCTGTGTTTCCGGATGGCGTTCCGGGCGTGCAACAGGGCATTCCTGCGGATTTGGTGCGAGGCTATCAGGAGCCAGCCGAACCGCCGCCGGTGGTCGAGGCCGAGCCGCCAAAACCGCCGCCACGTCGCGTCGCGACACCGCGTCCGGCGCGCCCCGCGCCTCCGCCGGCCCGCAAACCGCCCCCGCCGCAACAGGCCGCGACACCGCCCAAGCCTTCGCAGCCGCCGGCAGCTCAGCAGCAGCCGGGTCAGGCGGCCTGGCCCGCCGCGCCGGCTCAATCGCAACAGCAGAACCCTGGCGGAGTGGCCTGGCCGCCGGCACCTTCCTCCGCCCCCCAGCAATCGAACACGACAGCCTGGCCGGCAGCGCCACGCCCGGCAGCTCAGCCGTCCTCAACTGCGTGGCCGGCCCCTCCGGCGACGACCACCCGCTAGTGTCCCAATTCCGAAGCTCGGGATCATGCGCTAGCGTGCCACCATGCGTTTCACCCTCGCCATCGTCGGCCGGCCCAACGTCGGAAAATCGACCCTGTTCAACCGGCTGGTCGGCAAGCGGCTCGCCCTGGTCGACGATACGCCGGGTGTGACCCGGGACCGCCGCGAGGGGCAGGCCCGCCTTGGGGATCTCGAGTTCAAGGCGATCGATACGGCCGGCCTGGAGAGTGCCGCCCCTGACAGCCTTGCCGGCCGCATGGTGACGCAAACCCGGGCAGCCATCGCGGATGCCGACGCGGTCATCTTCATGATCGACGGGCGTGCCGGTTTGGTGCCGGATGACCGCGTGTTCGCCGATCTCGTCCGCAAATCCGGCAAGCCCACCATCGTCATCGCCAACAAGACCGAGGGCCGGGCCGGCGAAACCGGGCGACTTGAGGCCTACGAACTCGGACTTGGCGAGCCGATCGGCATTTCGGCTGAACATGGCGAGGGACTGTCGGACCTCTACGATGCAATCCGTGACGCGCTGCCGCAGGCGACGGCCGAGCCTTCACCAGAGGACGATGAAGAGCACGATCAGGACAAGCCGATCCGCGTCGCCGTAATCGGGCGGCCCAACGCCGGCAAGTCGACGCTGATCAACCGGCTGCTTGGCGAGGATCGGCTTCTGACCGGGCCCGAAGCCGGTATCACGCGCGACGCCATCGCGGTCGAGCTTGAATGGCAGGGCCGCGCGTTCCGACTGCACGACACGGCGGGCATCCGTCGCCGTCCCAAGGTTCAGGAGAAGCTCGAGAAGCTTTCTGTGGCTGACGCGCTGCACGCAATCCGCTTCGCCGAGGTGGTGGTGCTGTTGATGGACCCGGACCGCGCGTTTGAGGAGCAGGATCTGAGACTTGCCGATCTGGTCGAGCGCGAGGGCAGGGCGCTGGTGATAGGCATGAGCAAATGGGACCTTGTCGACAGGAAGCCCGGGGCGTTCGCCAGGCTTCGCGCCGAGGCCGATCACTGGCTTCCGCAGCTCAGGGGCGTGCCGGTGGTCGGCGTGTCCGGCATGACCGGCGAAGGTCTCGACCATCTCATGGAAGCCGTGGTGTCGATCCATGCGGTCTGGAATACGCGCGTTCCGACCGGAGCGCTCAACAAGGGATTTGAAGCGATCATTTCAGCCCATCCGCCACCGGCGGTTTCGGGGCGGCGCCTCAAGCTGAACTACCTGACCCAGCCGAAAACCCGGCCGCCGACGTTCGTCCTGTTCTGCACGCGGGCCGACGCGCTTCCCGACGACTATCGCCGGTATCTCGTCAATGCCCTGCGGGATGCATACAACCTGCCGGGTACGCCGGTCCGCCTGATGCTGCGGGAGAAAGCCAATCCGTTTGCGGGACGGGCCAAACGCAAACACTGACGCTGTTAACCACGATTGCCGACGGCTCACTGTCGCGGGCCGGTGCAGGATAGATTGCGCGGACGTCATGAGGAGGCCAGGTTTGAAAGAGCCTCATGATGAGAAATGCTGCCGTTACCGTTATCCTGTGCGCGGTCGCCGTCGCAATTGCGGTGCCGGCATCAGCATCCGATCGCAAGAGCTGCAAGAATTGCGTCGCCCCGCGGCCGCATTACGATTCGCGGGAGGTGGTGCGGACGACGCGCGACGTCGATCATTCGCGCGTCATCAACACGCAGTCCGTGATCCACGTGCCCTCGCGGCCTGTCCGCACCAGGAATCATCTCGTGGTCCGCAAGAACACGACTCGGCACATCGGCGTGGTGCGGCACAATCACACCGTCATCGAGAAAGAGATCCGTTACGTGCGCCGGGTCCCGGTCCCGACCATGACGATCAATTTCGTGCAGCAGCGGTACCGCACCGTCTATCGGCCCGCGACGAGGAAGATACCCGTCAAGATCTATCCGAGACGCGGCACCATGCTGGACGTGCGAGGCTGAGCCTCACGCCGGCGGCTGGAACGACAGCAGCCGCTTCGCCCGGAAATCGTACAGCTTGCCCGTCCCGCCGAACGACGGCAGGCAAAGCGGCACGATCGCCTCGGCCACCTCTTCTGCCGGCGGAAGCGTCATCGGATCCTCTCCCGGCATGACCGCGGCGCGCATGCGCGTGCGCGTCGGTCCCGGATTGAACAGGTTGACCTTGATCGGCGTCGAAGCAGTTTCAGCCGCGTAGGTGCGGGTCATGGCATCCAGCGCCGCCTTCGACGCGGCATAGAGGCCGCGATAGGCGCGCGGGTTGATGCCCGAGCCGGACGTCACCATCACGACCCGGCCGGCGTCGGACTTCCGCAGCAGCGGATTGAGGAAGCGCAACAGGTGCCAGTTGGCGGTGACGTTCACCGCCATGACCTCCTCCCATTCCTTCGGATGAAAGTGGTCGAGCGGAGAGTTCGATGCACCGAGCGCCGCGTTCCCGATCAGGATGTCCAGTCGGCCGTAGCGTTCGTCGAGCGCCGCTGCCAGACGCGCAATGCCTTCGACGTCGCGCAATTCGAGCGGCACAAGCGTCGCGGTGCCGCCGGCTGCCTTGATTGCGTCGTCGAGCTCCTCCAGTCCGCCCTGGGTGCGGGCGACCGCGACCACATGCGCCCCCTCGCGAGCCAGCGCGACGGCGGTGGGAAAGCCGATGCCGCGGGAGGTCCCGGTGATCAGTGCAATGCGGTCGGCGAGGGGTTTACTCATGGGCGTCCGGTCTCCATCGGCGCCGTCTTGACGTAACGAAGGCCCGCGCGCAAGTGCGGAGCGCAGCCGGATGAACTGCGGTCCGGAGTTTATACGGAAGCCGTTATCGTCTCGCCGTGTTGCTCCGGTCGATCGGCGGCCGCGGACCGGCTGTCTAGACCTTCGGGATGCCAGCGTCGTTGATCACCTTGGTCCATTTCGCGATGTCGTCGGCAACGCGCGACTTGAAGGCCTCCGGCGTGGTCGGCGTGATATCGGCGCCGAGCGAGCGCAGCCGTTCGATCACCGCGGCGTCGGCCAGCACCGAGCGAACTTCGGTGTTGAGCCGCTTTACGAGATCGGGCGGCAGGCCGGCCGGTGCGCCGAGTCCAAGCCAGCCCGTGACGGAGTAGCCTTTGAGGCTCCCGGACGCTTCGATGGTTGGGACGTTGGGCAGCGCGAAGAACGATTTTGTGCCCGTGATCGCAATGGGGCGCAGCCGGCCGTCTGCCAGAAACGGCAGCAGCACCTGCGGCGTGTCGACCTGGAAGTCGACGCGCTTGGCGATCAGGTCGGTGATTGCCTGTGGTGATCCGCGGTAAGGCACATGCTGGATCTTGACCTTCGCCATGGCGACGAACAGTTCGGAGGCCAGGTGCATTCCGGTGCCGTTCCCCGCCGTCGCGTAGGTCAGTTTGCCGGGATCGGCCTGCGCCGACTTGATCACATCGGCGACGGTCTTTGCCGGATGGTCCGGATAGGTGACCATGATGAACGGATTTTCCGTCAGCATGCTGATGAAGGTAAAGTCGTTCAGCACGTTGTAGGAGAGCTTCTTGTAGAGCGCGGCGGCGACCGGGTGTCCGCTTGGCAGGATGGTCAGCGTATGTCCGTCCGGGGCCATGCGCGCCACAGCGGCCGCCGAAACCGTTCCGCCCGCTCCAACGCGGGTTTCCACCACCACCGGCTGGCCGAGACGCTTGCTCAATCCTTCGGCAACGAGCCGCGCCGTGATGTCGACGTTTGCTCCGGGCGTGAAGCCGTGCATCAGCGTGATGGGCCGGGTCGATTGCGCGATGGCCGGGGCGGGGAATGCGGCCACGGCGGAAAGTCCGGCGAGGGCGGTGCGGCGCGTGATCTTGGGCATGTGAAGTCTCCGGTTGACCAGGCAATTGAAGTGAGCAGTCAGCAAATCTGGTGTCGTTGCACAGCGGCAGCGGGAGTCCGGCAGGCCAGATTGTTCGGATCGGCAGTCATGGACGCCTCATTGCAGGGCGGATTCTACCTTGTAGCCACCCTCACGCATGATCCGTTCGCCGGACTGGCGCAGCTCCGTCAGCCGTTTGCGGAGCACGTCCGCCGGGAATGACAGCTTGCCGTCTTTTTTGCGGATCTCGCCATCGACGATGACGGTATCGACATTGCCGGGACCGGCGATCTCGACGATCGAATAGATCGGATCGTAAACGGGAGCCATGTTCACATCGTCGGCACGCAGCATCACGATATCCGCCTTCTTGCCGGGCGATAGCGTGCCGATCTTGCTGTCGAGACCGAAGCAGCGGGCGCCGTTGATCGTGGTCCATTCCAGCGCCTCGCGGGACCGGACCGGGATCGTCTTGTAGTGCGAGTTGCCGCGCAGCACGTTGTTGCGGATTTCCTTGCCGCGCGCGAACAGCAGCGCCGCCTGCATCTCGCGGAACATCTGTCCGGTGCAGTACAATTCCACGTCGATGCCGAGCGACGGCTGGCCGCCGGCCTCCCGGTAGGCGGCCACCATGGTGTCGCCGATGTGGTGATGCAGTTCGACCAGAACGGTCGAGGTGAGCGTGGCGCCGGAATCGACGATGGTTCGTAGCGTGCCGGAGTCGTAGCTCGTGCCGTGCACCAGGTTATGGTCGGGACCGAGCAGGCCGGCCTTGGCCATGCGCGCGTAGCCGTTCGGATTGAGACTGTCTTCGTTGCGGCGGGTGTGCGACGACGAGTAGAGCCCAAGCTCGCGCGCCAGCCGGATGTCCTGCTCGACCACCTCCCAGGTGCTCCAGTCCGGTCCGAGGATCGCCATCGCCAGCGTCAAGCGGCCGTCGTCGGAGGCGAGCCGGCCCTTGCGCAGCGCCTCCAGCCGGTCGCGCGGATGGGGCTGATGCGTGAACGGGACCGGATCGTTGCGGCCCATCGGCTTGGCTGTGCCATGCGCGAACACGGCGCGGATGCCGCTGTCGGCCAGTCCGTCGATCGCGCGCTCGGCCATGTCGAGCGAGGTGATGTTGTGGCACCAGTCGACCAGTGTGGTGACACCGGCGTCGATCTGGGCCAGCGCGCCGATCAGGTTGGCGACGTAGTTGTCTTCCGCGGTGTAGCGGGTGGCGAGGTTGCCGTGCACGTTCTTGAAATAATCGAACGACAGCCACTCGGAGCCGATGCCGCGCAGCGCCGTTTCCCATGTGTGCATGTGGGCGTTGACGAGTCCCGGCATGACGATCTTGTCGGTGGCGTCGATGGTCTCGTCGGCGTCGGCGTTCAGGCTTCGCCCCACCGCTTCGATATTGTTGCCGTTGAGTAGAACCTCGCCGCCCTCGAAGTCACCGATGTCCGGATCCAGGGTGACCAGCCAGCCGCACTTGATCAGCATTCGTTTCATGTCGCCCGCCTTCATTCCGATGCCGCTCCGGCGGCAGACTGCGCAGTCCAATCATATGCGGGGCCATGGCGCAGGCAAATACGGCCGGTGCCCGTAGAAGCCCATGAGAGGTCCATGAACCCGGCCCCCGGCCGCGGAGCCGCTCTACCCGCGATTGTGCACGCCTACCATGATCATGGGATGGGCCGCGGACGCGTGTGAGCCCACCTTCCGTCGTGTTGACCGACCATCCTGAACGGGAGGAATTCCGAAAATGCGCCGTCCGCTTGTTGCCCTCGCTGCCGTGGCCATCACGGCGTCGTTTGCAGCGCCTTCGCATGCCAACCGTGCCGCCGCAGACTCCTGCGCGAGCCGGCTCCCGGCCGATGCGAAGCTGATCTACACCGCGACCATCGGCTCGGTCGGACCCGGCGTAAACCTGCCCGACAAGGTCCGGGCCAACGCGCGCAGTCTCGTCATGGCCGGCAAAATCAATCGCGCGCAGGCACAGTCTGCCGCGCAGGCCGCCGGAGCGTGCCTCAAGCAGGCCATGTAACGACAATCCCGCCCCTGTCGCCTCGCGATGGGGCGGTCCGAGGGTACGACCCGACGAACGAACGGAGAGAGAAATGCTTAAAGGAGCGATTGCGTTCGGTTTGCTGACCGCCGCCGCGCTGATCGGCAGCCACCAGCCGGCGGATGCCGTGGTCTATTGCCAATACGTCGGTTATCCGAAGGGCTGCGTGGCCCGGCCGGGCGTTGTGCTGCGTCCCGTGCCGGCCGGCGTTGCGGTTCGGGCGGCGACCCCCGGTGTCGGCGCTCC
>CAZGSW010000026.1:0-29347 GCA_964528635.1 uncultured Rhodoplanes sp.
TCCCGGCGCTCCATGCGGCCTTCGATATGAGGAAGACCGGCCCCGCTCCGTCATCCAGCATCGCGATCGACGACGCCCTCGAATGAGCGGGACGGAATATGTATAAAGTCCTATAGGACTGAAGTCAATATGTCGTCTGTTCGAGGACCCATATCGCCACTTTCCACCTGGGGTCATGGCTCGCGAAAAGGGCGGTCCAGTGCCGCAGTCTCATCCCGACAGAATGCGACGCCCAACAAGCCGGAGCCTCGTGGACCTTCGTTTTTCGCGAGACGAATGGAGGCGGTAAGCATCTAGCCCGCTTGCTTGCCCCTCCGGGCGAAGCTCTTTATAGGTGCGCCCGCGCGGACGTCCCCTTCGTCTAGCGGTCCAGGACATCACCCTTTCACGGTGAAGACACGGGTTCGAGTCCCGTAGGGGACGCCAGGACGTGCGCTGAACGCGCATTGCACGGGACCCTTCATGGAAAATCTTCTCGCACCGTACCGACCACAACTGTTGAGCATTTTCCGGATTATGGCCGGGCTGATGGTCCTTCAGTTCGGCACCGCAAAAATCCTCGGATTTCCGGCGGTTCCAATGTTCGCGAATGTGGCCGCCGGTCAGTGGCCGTCATGGTATGCGGGAATGATCGAGCTGATCTTCGGCGCGTTGCTGGTCATCGGCCTTTTCTCCCGGTTCTCGGCGTTCATCCTCTCCGGCCTGATGGCGTTCGCCTATTTTCTCGGGCACGCACCGCGCGGGATGTTCTCGCCGCTCGCGAACGGCGGCACACTGGCCATCCTGTTCTGCTTTGCTTTCCTTTATCTCGCAGCCGCAGGGCCCGGTCCGTGGAGCGTCGACGCCACCGTGCGTCGCAGGCCGTAAAGACGATCGCTTTCGCCCGCGTCAAACGCGCTCCGCGTTGATCCGTCAGAGCTTGCCCTTGAACCCGAACGCGACCACCAGCGAATAGTTGTCGAGGCCGGCGGCATCGCCCGGAATATGGAAGCGGGTGCCGGTGTCGTACAGCGTGATGTCCGTCGCGCTCCTGCCCTCGAAGTGGCGCTGATACTCGACACGCCCGAACGCCGACAGCATCGGAGTGAAGTCGTAGCCGAGCGTCGCCGACGCGACGATGACCTTGACGCCGGTTGCCTTCTCCTCGAACAGCGTCCGGCGCAGGACGTGGTCGTCACGGTCGCGCGACGTGCTCCAAAGGCTGCCGACCACCTCGCCGCCGAACCACCACGAGTCGGACTTCCATTCTCCGGACAGCCCGATGTACGGCGTCTCGAACCATTGCTCGTACTTGATGACCGCAAGCCCCGACGGAAACGCTCCCGAGCCGGTCGGCGGCGGATAGGAGTAGGTGCCGCCATAGGCGGTCCAGCCGTAGTGCAACTGGCGATAGCCGCCCACCGCATACACCGACGCGCCCCACCCGTGCATGATGCGCAGCCCGAGCTGGGCATCGAGCTGATACGCCGTCTGCAGACGGGTGTCCGGATGCACCGAGACGTGGCTTGCGGTTTCGTACGGAGGAACGAGCCAGTCGTAGTCCTCCATGTGGTTGCTGGAGGCGAACGGCAGCCAGCCGCCGAAACGCAAACGCATCCATTCGGCGGGCTTCACCGCGATGTTGCCGCCGAGCACGGCAGCGGACTTGATGTCCCAGTTGAGCTGGCTGATGCGCTGGCCGGTCGCCGGGTCGTAGACGGTTTCGCGCGAGCGGCCGGTGAGATACCCAGCATAGGCTTCGACCTCGAGCCAGGGCGCGACTTTGGTCACCGCAGGCTGCGGGAAGGCGGCCGGATCGGCGGCCAGGGCAGACTGCATCCCGACTGCGACCGAGAGAGCTACGCCACCCGCGAATGCGCGCAACATGGACCAGCTCCATCGTGCGAATCGTGACAGGCCGTCACGGGCACGACACACCGGTCATGGTTAACAAAATGCTTCGCGATCGCCCGGCCCATCGCTGGCGGAAGCGAACGCGACCGCCGGCTAACAATCGAACCGGGCCCAAGCCGCTTCAATCTAAGTCTGAATTCAGGCCTGACGGAACAGCCTGCGCCACTCGCGGACGGCCTTCCGCCACACCGGAGCGCGGAACGGCGCCAATGCATCTTTTTCCGCAAGCGGTCTGATGCGGCCGGCGGTCGAGCGCCACGCGAAGAATATGCCGCGGTTGTGATCTGGCGAACGGGCGGCTTCCAGAGTGGTAAAGCCATGCCCGCGGAGCAAGGCCTCAATCAAATGTTCGTTCGGCCCCCACCAGTTCGTCGGGTCGCCGCCCAGTTCGGTTGTCGGGAAAAAACGCATGGCGGGCACGGCCAGATCGCGAAGCTCGAGATGCGTCTCAACGATCAAAACGTCCGTTGTCACTCTGGCAAGGTTCGACAGCACGGCGATGGGATCGTACAGGTGGTAGAATACGCCCAGAAACAAAACGATATTGAACGTCCCCACGGTGTCCGGCGACAGGTCCGTGGCGTCGATTTCACGAGCTTCAACAGGGCTTGCAAGCGATTCTCTTGCCAGGTCGAAGGCGGCCCGGCCGTCGAACTGGTCCCAGCAGTAGGAGTCGGTCGCCAGCACACGTTGCGCGCCGCGCCTTGCCGCCTCGAAACTAAAGTGTCCGGTCCACGCACCCACGTCGAGCACGGTTCGGTTTCTGAGGTCGACGCGCTCGAACACGATGTCCGCTTCGGTCTGGCAAACCGCAAACGGCTTGTGTCCGGGCGTAATCACTCCACCGCCCAGGTCCATCGAATGATGCCACCGGTGCCTTGCGACGGCTTCGGCAAGGTCGCTGTTCATGGCCATTGTGCTTTCACGATACTTTCACGCGCAGTGCGATGGCGCCGTCCGAGGCAACGGCGCGCCTTGCTCGCTGCAAATTCAAATTCCAGCGCCGTCGCGGCGGGGACGGCGCTCCGCCACGACAGCGCCGGGATTGGGATCAGATATACAGGCTCTTCATCTGGCCTTCGGGATAGCGCGTTCCCTTGGCGGCGCCGGGCGGGATCGCGTTCGACAGGCTCGCGATCTCGTCGGGCGTGAGCGTCACGCCCAGCGCGCCGAGGTTTTCGATGAGCCGCTCCTTGCGCTTGGTGCCGGGGATCGGAACGAGGTCCGGCCCCTGCGCCAGCACCCAGGCGATGGCAAGCTGCGCGGTGGTGCAGCCCTTCTTCTTCGCCATCTCCTGGACCTTCTGCGCCAGCGACTTGTTGTGCGCGAGGTTGTCGCCGGAATAGCGCGGCTGGCGCTTGCGGGTGTCGCCGTCGGTCAGCGTCGCCGGGTCCGCGATCTCCTCGCTGAGCAGGCCGCGGCCGATCGGCGCGTAGGCGACGAACGAGATGCCAAGTTCGCGCGTGGTCTTCAGCGTCTCCTCGGCAACCTCGCGATAGAGCAGCGAGTACTCGCTCTGCACCGCGGCGATCGGATGCACCTTGTGGGCGCGGCGGATGGTGTCGGGCGCCGCCTCCGAGAGCCCGAGCGCCCTCACCTTGCCCTGCTCGACCAGCTTCTTCATCGCGCCGACCGTGTCCTCGATCGGCACCACCGGATCGACGCGGTGCTGGTAATAGAGATCGATCACGTCGATGCCGAGACGCTTCAGGCTCGCCTCGCACGATTCGACGACGAAGTCCGGCCGGCCGTCGGCGAACTTGCCGCCGGCGCCGCCGAGGTTGCCGAACTTGGTGGCGACCACCACGCCCTGCCTGCGGCCCTTGAGGGCGTTGCCGAGCAGCGTCTCGTTGTGGCCCTTGCCGTAGGCATCGGACGAATCGAGGAACGTCACCCCGCGATCCATCGCCTCGTGGATCAGCGCGACGCCGGCGGCGTCTTCCGAGGGACCGTAGGTGCCGGACAGCGACATCAGCCCCAGCCCTTCGGCCGACACCTTGATGCCGCTCTTGCCCAGCTCGCGTTGCGGTAAAGCCATAGCGTTCCTCCTGAAAGGTTTCTCGTAAGACAATGCTGCGGCGGGCGCGGCGCGCGCGTCACTCGCGCTGGCGCAGGTATTCGCGGGTCGGCGGCGGTCCCCACACGTCGGTCGGCATCGACCAGGTCTTCGGCTTCTGCGGGTGGTCGCCGTGCCAGGGCCTCGGATCGAAGCAGCCCAGCTTCTCGTCCAGCATCTTGTCCAGCTCGCAGAACGTCTCGATGACCTGGTCGTCCGGGTTGCGGTGATAGATGTAGACGTTGTGACCCGGCCCGTGGCGCCCCGGTCCCCAGATGATCGGGATCTTCTTGGTTCCGAGGAAGTCGCACGCCGCGATGAGCTGCGAGGTGTCGCGCACTTCGAACGCGACGTGATGCATCTTGACGGTCTTGCCGCGCACGAAGTTGATGGTGTGGTGGTCGGGGCCGCAGCGCATGAAGCAGAACCAGTCCTCGATCCAGTCCGACACCCGGAAGCCGAGCACCTTGGCGTAGAACTCCGAATAAGGCTTGGGGTCCTCGACCACGAAGGCGAGATGGCCGAGCTTGAACGGCGCGATGCCGGACACCGAGGCGCGCTTGTCCGTCACCGGGGTCTGGTCGGCATACACCTCCAGCGTGGTTCCCTTCGGATCCTTGAACGCCACCGCCTGGGGGATGCCGGGGCTCGTATCGTTGCGGACCTCGCAACGCACGCCCTCGGCCTCGATGCCGCGGCGGATCTCGTTGATGTCGGTGCCGGGCGCCGCCTGGAAGGAAATCTGGCTGCAGCGCGAGGTCTCGCCCTGCACGAGCTGCACGGCGAGATTGCCGAGCCTGGTGGCGAGGTAGGCCCGGCCGTTCTGCCGCTCCGCCAGCACCAGGCCCGAGATTTCGGTGAAATAGTCGATCTGCCGATCGATGTCCGGGGTCTCGAACGTGGCGTGCCCCATCCGCCTGACTTCGATCATGTCCACTCCATTCCGGAAACGACGCCTTGAAACTGCGGCGTGAAACTGCGACTTGAAACTGCGATTTGGCATAACGCAGGATCGGCAGGATAGACTATGCGGCGCGCCGTGGTCCACGGGCCGCAGCCTGCAGATCGCCACGTAGCTCAACTGGATAGAGCACCGGATTTCGATTCCGGGGGTTAGGGGTTCGAGTCCCTTCGTGGCGGCCAGCCGTCCACATGCAACCCGGCGGACCCGGATCCGGCTTCGTGTTTTCACCAATTTGTCGCATGTTACCTCCCCACAAAGGCCCCGATTTCCGCTAGTTTTCGGCCCGCCGAACAGCCACGTTTCGTTCCCTCGCGGTTCGAGGATCACGGTCTTGAGGTTTCCCGGTTTCACAGCGTTGCTGCTCGGCGCCCTGCTGGCCGGGGCTGCCGTCCGCCCCGTGGCGGCCGCTCAGGACATGCAGCCGCCGCAGATCGTCACCGCCAGGGTCGACTGGCTGGCGGCGTTGCGCGAACTGTCCGCGATCCCGGAGTTTCGCGCCCCCGCAATCACGTTCCGCGACCGGCGGTCACTTTCGCGGGCGAACCGTCCGCTGCCGCGCCCGCTGCGGCGGCTGAACGCGGCGATGGGACCGCGCTTTCCCGGCGTCGAGCAAAGCCCGGTTCCGGTCCTGCTGCCGTTCGACAGCACCGCGCTGGTCCGCGACATCCACAACGGCGCGGCGCCGGACGGCAGCGAGCGATACCTGTCCGGGTTTCGCGCCTCCAGGTTTTTCTATCCGGGCGCGTCGGGATACGACGCGGTGTTCGCCCTGCACACCGACGAGGTCGAGGGGTTCCGCGACATCAAGTACGCCCGGCCGATCGACGTCCTGATTTCGGGCTCGCTGCTGCTCTACGAACTGGACGATCCGACGCCCGCCACCGGGACGCCGGTGGCGGAGCTCGACGATCTGTTTCCCGGCATCCGCCGGCTCGTCCACGAGCATCATCTGCGCTACACGTTCGTCCGTTACGGCGTGCCTTACGTCGTCTCCGCCATCTGCTTCAACGCAGGCGTGGCGCGCTACGGCATGCCGACCTGCCGCTCCGCCGACCGCGTGCTCCAGCACTTCCTGCGGTCGCTGAGGCTGGCCGGTGGCACGCCGGCGCCGGCGCGGATCGTCGAGCCGCTTGCGATCGAGCGGCCTGTCGAGCCTTCGCCGGACTTCACCTATCACCCGCCGGGCCGGCTCTTGCGCGACACCGGCTTCCGCGGCGCCGGCGGCAAGGCCGACAGCACGGTCTATTCGCAGATCCGCTTCCCGCTGGCGGAGGCGCCGGCGTTCGTCAATTCGCAATTGTTCCAGAGCCGCAACCGCAACTCCGAAGGCAACGCGAATTACACCTATCCGTGGCGCGACAATTTCTGCGAACGCCGCGGCTTTCCGGTCGGCCAGTGCCCGGCCGGCGTCGGCCATCAGGGCCAGGACATCCGCGCCCCGCGCTGCCCGCCCGGGCCGGGCGGCGACAAGTGCATGGCCGACCACAACCTCGTTGCGGTTCGCGACGGCGCCATCCTGCGCCGCCCCAGGCAGGAGGCGGTCTACCTGTTCGTCAACACCGCCAGCGAGCGGATCCGGTTCCGCTACCTGCACATGCTGCCGCGCAAGATGGACGAGGACAACCTGCTCAGCGGCCGCACCGTGCTCGAAGGCGAGGTGATCGCGCAGATCGGCAACTTCAGCAAGCGCGAGGGCGGCACCAGCTACCACCTGCACTTCGATATCCAGGTGCCGACCCGCAACGGCTGGGTGTTCGTCAACCCGTACATGACGCTGGTCGCGGCGTACGAACGCCTGCTCGGCCAGCGCGGCGAGATGTTCGCGCCGGTGGCAACCAAGCACCCCGGCACCACGGGCTCCTCGGGCGACGACGCCTCCAGCATCGAGCCCGGCGACGCGGAGAAAACCAAGGCAGAGAGGAACAACGGCAAGAAGCGGATCGTGAAGCACCGCAAGGCGTCGAAGAAATACGTCAAGCGAGGCAAACCCGCGAAGCGCCACATCAAAAAGCACAAGGTGCCCGCAAAGTCCGTCGCCCAGCCGCACGGCAAGCCCGTGCAGATCGCGAACCATAAACGGAACGGCTCGCCGCGCGACGATTGAGCCGAACTTTCGCTTTGCGCCGGGATGCCCGGCGCAGATAGACACGGGCCCATGGTCCCGATCCTCACACGGCGCAACATCATCGTCGGCGGCGCCGCAGCGCTGGCCTTCCCTCGCCGTTCGGCGGCGCAGCAGGCCCGCATGCCGTTCGAGCGCTGGGTCGAGGAGTTCCGCGCCAAGGCCCGCGCCAAAGGTGTGTCCGACGCGACCTACGACCGGGTGATGAAAGGTCTCAAGCCGGACCGCTCGGTCTATGCTCTGCAATCGGCGCAGCCGGAGTTCCGCGAGCAGACCTGGCAATACCTGAACCGGCGCGTTTCGGACTGGCGCATCGTCACCGGACGGCAGAAGCTCAAGGAATACGGCTCCCTGCTGGCGCGCATCGAGAAGGACTACGGCGTCGATCGCTATCTTCTGCTGGCGCTGTGGGGCGTGGAGTCCGCCTACGGCGATCCGCTGGTGCAGAAGAACCACATGCGCCCGGTGTTTCCGGCGCTGGCCGCGCTCGCCTGGGGCGAGCCGCGCCGCCGCGCCTACTGGGAACAGGAACTGCTCAACGCACTGCGGATCGTCGAGCGCGGCTGGAGCACGCCGGCCGAGATGCGCGGCTCGTGGGCCGGCGCGATGGGACACACTCAGTGGATGCCGGAGGTGTGGCTCAACGTCGGCCTCGACTACAACCGTGACGGCCGTGTCTCTCCGTTCGGAGATCCGGCGGACGCGTTGGCCTCGAGCGCAAGCTATCTGCTCAAGCGCGGCCGCTATCGCCGCGGCGAGCGCTGGGGCTACGAGGTGATCGGCGTCAAGGCCCGGTCCGGCGCCGAACGCCCCTACTCGGCATGGGACGCCGCCGGCGTGAAGCGCGCCAACGGCGAGCCCTATCCACAACCGGGGGCGCGGGCTCGTCTGCTGGTGCCGGTGGCCGGAGGACCGACATTCCTGATCGGACCGAATTTCTATTCGGTGCGCAGCTACAACCCGTCATCGAACTACGTGCTGGCGATCGCGCATCTGAGCGACCGGCTGCGCGGCGAAGGTCCGCTGGTCAAGCCGTTCCCGGACAGCGAGCGCACGCCGACGCTGGCCGAGATCACCGAGATCCAGGAGCGGCTCACCAGGGCAGGCTTCGACACCGGCGGCGTCGACGGCCGGGTCGGCGGCATGACCATGAAGGCGGTGCGGGACTATCAGCGCAAGGTCGGGCTCGAGCCCGCCGACGGCTATGCCGGCCTCAAGGTGCTGGAACGTTTGCGCAAGGGCGGCTGACCCCCTTTATCGCCCGCGCCGAATCATCGGATATCCAGCTCCCGTCTGTGGATTGTCGCACGGTGCGGCGTTCCGACCGGATTTGGGGGCCGGATGAACCAGCCGAACCGCCGCAAGTACGCCCGCCGCGAGGTCGACTATGAATGCTGGATCGCCGCGGGCGATCATTCGAACCTGATCCAGGCCAATGTCCGGAATATTTCAGAGGGCGGCGCCAAGGTGGTGTGCCGCGCCCAGGCGGAACTGCCGGAAACCATCGATCTCTACATGACGCAGGACGGCCGGGTCGGGCGCCGCTGCAAGGTGGTCTGGCGCTCGGAGGAGGCGATGGGGCTGATGTTCATCTCCAAGGAGACGTTCGAACCGCCGAAAGCCACGTTCGAGATCTGACCCGCCCTCTGCCCTCTCCCGCTACTGCGGCTTGATACCGGCGGCCCGTATGATCTCGCCGAACTGCTCGATGCTGTCCCGCTGCAGCTTGCCGAACTCCGCCGGCGTTCCGGCGATGATCCTCAGATCGCTTGCTTCGAGCTTGTCCCGCGCATCGGGCGCGGCAATCGCCTTGCGCATCTCCGCGTTGAGCCGCGCCACGATATCCGGCGGCAGCTTCGCAGGGCCGAAGAAGCCGAACCAGGTCGACGGCTTGCGGAACGCCGGGAGGATCTCGCTGATCGAGGGCACGTCGGGCATTTTGCTGTAGCGCTGCGGCTCGAGGATCGCCAGCACCTTGGCCTGCCCCGACGCCAGCGCGCCCCGCGCGCTGGAGAGCGAGATGTGCATGAGCTGGATGTGTCCGGCCGCGACGTCCTGCACCGGCTTGGCGACGCCGCGATAAGGAACATGGGCGATGTCTACGCCCGCGGTCTTGTTGAAAAGCTCGCCGGTGAGATGGAACACCGAGCCGATCCCTGAACTGCCGTACGACAGCTTGCCCGGATTTGCCTTCGCGTAGGCAATCAGCTCCTGCACCGAGTTGACCGGGAGCTTTGAGTTCACCACCAGCGCAGTGACCGGCTCGACCGCGGCCATGATCGGCGTGAAGTCCTTCACCGGATCGAACGGCAGGGTCTTCATCAGGTGCACGGACGTGACATGCGACGCCGGCGTGGCGGCGAGCAGCGTGTAGCCGTCAGGCGCGGCCTGCGCCACGACGTTGGAGCCGATGGTGCCGTTGGCGCCGCCGCGGTTGTCGATGATGACGTTCTGCCCGAGCGCCGGACCGAGCTTCAACGCGACCAGCCGCGCAATCATGTCGACCGACGGTCCGGGCGGCACCGGCACGACCATGGTGATGGGCCTGGCCGCCGGCCAGCTCTGCGCCGCGGCGGGCACGACGGCCGCCGCAAGCCAGACTCCGCACGCAATCGCAACGATCGCCCGTAGCGCGTACATGGCCGTCCCTCCCGGTGCCGGCCACGTTGCGGGCCGGTCAGATTTTGAAGCTCTCCAGCGTCGAAGGATGGAACAGTTCTTCGGGCTTGAGAAGCCGCGACGACAGCCCCTGGCTGTGATGATGCTTGAGGAACGTTTCCAGCGTCTTGCGGTTGGATTCGAACCCGTACGGCCAGTAGTCGTCACCCATCAGCGCCCGCGTCTCGGCGACGCGCTCCTCGGCGAACGGCAGCGTGATCTTGGTCGCCGAGGTGTCCCACAAGTGCGCCATCGCCGCCGCCTTGGACTGCTCGAAGGCTTTCAGCACCGCGGCGGGCAGCCAGGGATGCTGCTCGGCCAGCGTCCGGCGCACGCCGATCAGATGCATGATCGGGAAGATTTTGGTGCGCGCGTAGTAGTCCTTCGCGGCCGCGACCGGATCGCGGAACAGCCAGCCGACGTTCTTCTCGCCGAGCGTGGTCGGCGCGCGAGGCGCCATGAAGCCGTCGATTTCCCCTTCCGCCAGCAACTCGGAAATCGTCCTGCCTTCCGGCGCGTCGTCCATTCGCACGCCGTCCGGCAGCTTGATCTTGATCTTCTCCGGCCGGCCGGCATGCTCGATGCCGCCCTTGATCCAGTGGATGTCCTTCGGCGTCACGCCGTAGTCGTCCTCCAGGATGGCGCGGGCCCACACGTTGGCGGTGAGCTGGTACTCGGGGATGCCGACCTTCCTGCCCTTGAGGTCTTCCGGCTTCTGGATGCGGTCGGTCCGGCAATAGAGCGAGGTGTGGCGGAACATGCGCGACACGAACGCGGGAACGCCGACATAGGGACAGTCGTTCGCAGCCGTCTTCACGGTGAAGCTCGACAGCGAGCATTCGCAGATGTCGAAGTCGTGGGTGCGGAACGCGCGGAAGAATATCTCCTCCGGATAGAGCTTCATGAACACCGGATCGACGCCGTCGATCTGCACGGCGCCGTCGATCAGCGGACGGTTGCGGTCGTAGTCGCCGATCGCGACGGACAGGTTGAGCTTGGCCATGAGAGGATGTGGGACCTTCGCGTTGATGAACAGATTACTTTCGCCGCTTCGGCAGTGCGTCGCCCTTCACTGGAGGCTTGCCGGCACCCGCGCGCTTGAGAACGGCGAGCGCCCGCGGGATGCTCGCCCGCATGGCACGATCCGCGAAATAGCTTTCCGTCCGGAGCGCAGACAGCTTTTCCGCCACGGCCACATTGATAAGTTGATTCAAGGCTACGCCTTCCGTCTCGGCCACCTTGCGCGCTTCGTCCAGCAGCGAGGGCTGGAGCCGCAACGCGAAATTGCTCTTTCTCATATCTTCGTTCCCAGTCGTCTGATGGCCTCGGCGGGGGACACCACCGCAACGCCGAACTTATCCGATACCCCGTCGAAATCGCGGGTGTTGAACGTCACGATCGCGTCCGCCCTCCCATTGACAGCCGCTTCCAGCACCATGTCGTCGTCAGCATCGCGCAGCGCCGGCCGCCACAGGAAGGCAAGGCGCACCGGCTCCGCCACCTGCGCAAAGGCATCGAGCAACACCTCGACTTCCGCTGACGTCAGTCCGGCGACTTTCAGATGCTCCGGACGCGTCATTACCGCTTGATACTCGATCATGAGCGGAACGGATGCCAGCAGTGTCAGACGGCCCTCCAGCGCGGCGACCAGCAGGCGACGCGAGGCTCCAGCGTCGCTACGGATCGCGGCCACCATGATTGCAGTGTCGAACAGCAGCCTCATCCCGCACGATACGATATTGCAGGCGATATTGCAAATGGACTGCGCAGGATGAGGCGCCGCTAGGCCACGCCGCTCGCCACGGTCTGCTCGGGACTCGCCACATCGGTGATGCGCAGTTGCACGCGCTCGGAGCCGTTCCAGCGGTCGAGGCACAATGTCCCGGCGACATGGATCGTCCGGCCGCGATGGCTCATCAGCGCCTGCCCCACCGGCTTGTCATGGGCGCGGAATGCCACCGCGTCCACGATCGCACCGTCGCCCGACTTGAGCCGCGCGCGAACGGTGGTCTCGCCGATCCGGTCGGCATAGATCAGGGTGTGGCCGGGCAGCGCGATCACCGGCTCGGGGTTGCTGCTGCCGAACGGCCCAGCGCGCGACAGCGTGGCGATCAGCCTGGCGTCGGCGCCGGCCGCGCTGACGGCGCCGTCGATCAGCAGCGAGCGGTCGAGCCGCGCCGCCTCCACCGCCTCCGCAAGCGTGCCCTCGAGATAGGCGCGGAAAGCGGCGAGCGCGTCGCGCCGCAGCGTGACGCCCGCCGCCATGGCGTGGCCGCCGCCCTTGAGGATGAGGCCGTCGGCCGCCGCCTGCCGCACCACGCGGCCGAGGTCGACGCCCTGGATGGAGCGGCCCGATCCGGTGCCCGTTCCGCCGGGCTCCAGCGCGATCGCAAACGCCGGGCGGTTGAACCGCTCCTTCAGCCGGGCCGCGATCAAGCCCACCACGCCCGGATGCCAGTTCGCGGCAGCGGTGACCACCACCGCGCCCTTCTCCTCCAGCCCGAGCGAAGCCAGCGCTTCGGCCTCGGCTTCGGCGAGCATGGCCTGTTCGATGGTCTGGCGATCGCGGTTGAGCCGGTCGAGCTCGGCCGCGATGCGCGCGGCCTCGACCGGATCGTCCTCCAGCAGAAGACGCACGCCGAGATCGGCGCGGCCGATCCGTCCGCCGGCGTTGATGCGCGGTCCGAGCAGGAAGCCGAGATGCCACGGCTCCGGCGGACCGGACAGGCGCGCCGCATCCATCAGCGCGGTGAGGCCCGGGCTTTCGCGCCGGCGCATCGCGATCAGGCCCTTGGCGACGAAGGCGCGGTTCAGTCCCTTGAGCGGCACCACGTCGGCGACGGTGCCGAGCGACACCAGATCGAGCAGATCGAGCAGATCGGGTTCGGGCCGCGCATCGCTCCAGAAGCCGCGGCCTCGCAGAATGCGGTTGACCGCCACCACGGTCAGAAACGTGACGCCGACGGCGGCGAGGTGCCCAAGCTCCGACAGGTCGTCGAGCCGGTTCGGATTGACCACCACGGCGTCGGGCAGCCGTTCGTCGGCCTGGTGGTGGTCGATCACCACGACGTCGAGGCCGAGCCGCCGTGCCTCCGCCAGCGGCTCGATGCTGGTGGTGCCGCAGTCGACCGTCACAAGCAGCGTGGCGCCGCGCTCCGCCAGCGAACGGATCGCGTCGGCGTTGGGGCCGTAGCCTTCGAAGATGCGATCGGGGATATGGATCAGCGGATCGTTGCCCCCAGTGCGAAGAAACCGCGCCAGCAGTGCCGACGAGGTCGCGCCGTCGACGTCGTAGTCGCCGAAGATCGCGATCCGCTCGCCGCGCTGAATCGCGTCGGCGATGCGCGTGGCGGCGGCCTCCATGGCGGTGAGCGAATACGGGTCGGGCAGGAGCCGCTTCACGGTCGGATCGAGATAGGCCTCGACCTGGTCCACATCGACGCCGCGCCCGGCCAGAATGCGCGCCAGCAATTCCGGCGTCTCGTGGCGCTGCGCGATGGCGAGCGCCCGCGCGCTGCCGCGCTCGTCGAGCCGCGGCCGCCACACCCGGCCACTGGCCGAGCGCTCGACGCCGAGAAACGGTCTGACTAGTGAAGGCGACAGCATGGCAGCTCTATGTGGCGCGCACCCCGCCGGACGCAATGATTCGCGCCGCAATGGGCCGGCGGCGCAAGGCCGCGACTGCGACTTTGTGGATAAGTGCAGGCGGTGCGGGCCGCAGCGTCAGAAAATCCGGCGGTACTGGATGAATCCCGGCCGGTCGGCCAGCGTGTCGTACAGCGCCCGCGCGGTGGCATTGGTCTCGTGGGTCAGCCAGTGCACGCGGCTGGCACCGTCCTTCTTCGCGGCGGCGTACACGGCCTCGATCAGCGCGCGGCCGAGCCCGAGCTTGCGGTGGCCTTCGGCAACGAACAGGTCCTGGAGATAGCAGTAGTCGCCGGCCGTCCAGCACGAGCGGTGATAGAGATAGTGCACGATGCCGGCGAGCCTGCCGTCCACGTAGGCGCCGAGCACGAACATCGGCTCGGCCGGGTCTTGCAGGCGCGCCCAGGTGACGTCGTAGGTCTCGCGCGGCAGCTTCGCCTGGTAGAAATCGAGATAACCGGTCCAGAGCGGCTCCCAGTCGCCGCGCTCCGCTGCGGTGACGGGCCTGATCGTCACCGCGGGCGCGCTCATCGCGCCGCCTCGGCGTGAATTCGGAGCAATTCCGGGATGGTCGCCGGATCGCGCCGGCCGAAGCCGCATTCGGTGGCGATGGAGAATTCGCGCACGAACCGTTCGGCCGTGGCGAGCCGCTGCCGCGTTCCGGCGATGCCGTCGGTGTGGTGGACGAGACCGAGACAGAGTTCGGTTCCGGGCGCGAGCTTCAGGCCGTTCAACGGCGCGAAGTACGCGTCGTCGGAGCGGTCGCGCGGCACCGGCATGTGGATGAGATCGACGCGGCGGCGGATGCGAGCGGCGAGCCGGTTCGCCATCTCGACCATGTCGCCCATGTCGGTCGGCTCGACCACGTGGCGGTGGTTGCTGTCGCCGTAGCAGAAATGGAACAGCAGCTCGATGCCGGCGGGAACACGCTCGGAAAGGTCGGCCAGGATGCCGCTGAACCGATCCTGCATCTCGTCCTTGGTGGCGCCGTAGCTGCTGACGTCGCGGCGCTCCAGCCGCGCGAACACGGCGGACGCCACGTCGATCTGGATCGCCAGGTCGTCGTGCGGGATGGCAGCCGCGAGCTTGTCGATCTCGCGCTTCACCGCCTCGTTGTAGATCGGATCGACGGCGGCGTGCAGATCGTCCTGCAGATAGAGCCACAGCACCGAGTGCGCCGGCACCAGATCAACCTGGAAGCGGCAATGCGCCGGAATTTCCCCCGTCCGCTTCAACTCGGCGAAGTCGCGGTACGAGCGCAGCGCGATATCGGCATAGAACAGATTGTCGAACGTCACGTCCGAAACGCTGCGTCCGGGCCTGAGCCGGTAGCGGGTGCGCGGCGGCGCGCTCGGATGGATACGGAACACCTGATCCGACTTCTCCAGCGCCGGTGCATTGGCGAACACAGGCTCGAGCCAGGTGATCCAGTCGCCGCGCTCTCCGGTTTCGCCATCAGGAATGCGCTTGAGGTGCGGCCCCAGCGCTGCGCCGACCGTCCGGAACACCGTGCGCGCGTCCAGCAGCGGAACGCTGCCGACAAGATGGACATGCCGCATGGCCGCGACGCCCCTAGTCGAGGTGGAATTTATCGAGCTGGCGGTGCTCCGCGGTGATGCGGCGCACGGTGCCGGTGACGGAGCGCATCACCACCGTGTCGGTGTGAATCAGCTCCTTGTCGAACTTCACGCCGTTGAGCATCGCCCCGGTGGTGACGCCGGTCGCCGCAAACAGGCAGTCGCCCTTCACCATGTCCTCGATGGCGTATTTCTTCCGGGGATCCCTGATACCCATCTTGCGGGTGCGCTCGCGCAGCTCTTCGGAATCGATCATCAGCCGGCACTGCATCTGGCCACCAATGCAACGCAACGCCGCAGCAGCCAGCACGCCCTCCGGCGCGCCGCCGGTGCCGAGATAGATGTCGATGCCGGTCTTCGGTTCGGCGCAATGGATCACGCCGGCCACGTCGCCGTCGCTGATCAGGCTGACCGCAGCGCCGGTCTTGCGCACCGCCTCGATGATCCTGGAATGCCGCGGCCGGTCCAGCAGGATCGCGGTGATTTCGGAGGGCTTCACGCCCTTCGCCTTTGCCAGGTTGGCGATGTTCGCCTCGGGCGGCGCATCGAGATCGATGGTGCCCTTCGGATAGCCGGGGCCGATCGCGATCTTGTCCATGTAGCAGTCGGGCGCGTGCAGCAGCGTGCCCTCCTCGGCCATGGCGATGGTGGCGATCGCGCCGGGCATGTTCTTGGCGCACAGCACGGTGCCTTCCAGCGGGTCGACCGCGATGTCGACCTTGGGGCCGAACCTGTTGCCGACCTTCTCGCCGATGAACAGCATCGGCGCCTCGTCGATCTCGCCCTCGCCGATCACCACCGTGCCGTCGATCGGCAGCTTGTTCAGCTCGCGCCGCATCGCGTCGACCGCGGCCTGGTCGGAGGCCTTGTCCTTGCCGTGGCCGCGCAGCCGGGCGGCCGATACCGCAGCGCGCTCGGTGACGCGCACGATCTCGATCGACAGCACGCGCTCCAGCAACTGGCTGGACTGAACGGTGACAGAGGACATCGCTTGCGTCCCTCCCGATGCCGGATCAGTTCTTCTCGATACGGATGAGCTGCGGCTCGCCGGAGATTACCTTGTCGCGCTTGACCGCCGCCAGCGCCTTGCGCACGGCATCTTCGGCGGTCGCGTAGGTGATGAGAAGGACAGGAACCGCGCCCTTGCCGGTGCCGACCGGACCGCGATGGCGCTGCACGATGGATTCCATCGATATGTGCTGCTGTGCCATGCGCCGCGCGATGGTCGCGGCGGTGCCCGGCTTGTCCACCGCTAGGAGGCGGATGTAGTAGCCGCCCTCGTGGCGCTGCATCGGCGCCTTCCTGCTCGTCGTCAGGCGCGACACCGGTCGCGCGAACGGCGCGACGCGGACGCCGCGGGCAATGTCGGCGATGTCGGCCACCACCGCGGACGCGGTCGCAAGACCGCCCGCCCCCGCTCCGACCAGCGTGATCGGCGCGATGCCCTGCGCATCGATGGTGACGGCGTTGGTGACACCCATCACCTGGGCGATCGCGGAATCCTTGCGCACGAAGGTCGGGTGCACCCGCTGCTCGATGCCCTTGTCGGTCTTCACCGCGACGCCAAGCAGCTTGACCCGGTAGCCCAACTCGTCGGCGGCCTCGAGGTCGGCCGGCGTGATCGACGAGATGCCCTCGACATCGATCGCCTTCGGATCGACCTTGATGCCGAACGTCAGGCTGGCGAGGATCGAGAGCTTCTGCGCGGTGTCGTGGCCGTCAACGTCGAACGACGGATTGGCCTCTGCGTAGCCCAGCCGCTGCGCCTCCTTCAGGCAGGCGTCGAAGGTGAGCTTCTCCTGCTCCATGCGGCTCAGGATGTAGTTGCAGGTGCCGTTGAGGATGCCGTAGACACGCTCGATCGCGTTGCCGGACAGGCCTTCGCGCAGCGTCTTGACGATCGGGATGACGCCGCCGACGGCGGCCTCGAAGTTGAGCGCCACCTTCTGCTTTTCGGCGAGCGTGGCCAGCGCCACGCCGTGCCTGGCCAGCAGCGCCTTGTTGGCGGTGACCACCGACTTGCCTACGGCCAGCGCCGCGGTGACCGCGCCGCGCGCCGGATCGCCGTCGCCGCCCATCAGCTCGACGAACACGTCGATATCGGGATCGGTCGCCAGTGCCAGCGGATCGGCGACCCAGCGCAATCCCTTGAGGCTGATGCCGCGGTCCTTGTTGCGGGAGCGCGCATTGACGGCAACGATCTCGACGGGCCGTCCGCAGCGCAGCGTCAGCGTTGCCGACTGCTCGCGCAGGAGCCGCACCACGGAGGCGCCGACCGTGCCGAGACCGGCGAGACCCACCTTGAGCGGGGCAACCATGAAGCGTCCGGGGATTGAGGCGGCTAACGCCGCGTGGCGAGCGGAACCACGTTGTGCAACTTTTCCGGACCCGTTTCAAGGAAACGGCGGATGTTGCGCGCGGCCTGCCGGATGCGCTGCTCGTTCTCGACCAGCGCGATGCGCACGTAACCCTCGCCGCGCTCGCCGAAGCCGGTGCCGGGCGACACCGCGACTTCGGCCTTCTCGACCAGCAGCTTCGCGAAGTCGACCGTGTCCATGCTCTGGAACGGCTCCGGGATCGGGGCCCAGGCGAACATCGAGGCGCGCGGCGACGGCACGGTCCAGCCGGCGCGGCCGAAGCTGTCCACCATCACGTCGCGGCGGCGGCGATAGATGTCGCGCATTTCCCCGATGCACTCTTCCGGCCCGTTCAGCGCGGCGGTGGCGGCGACCTGCACCGGCGTGAACGCGCCGTAGTCGAGATACGACTTCACGCGCGTCAGCGCCGCGATGATCCGCTCGTTGCCGACCGCGAAGCCCATGCGCCAGCCCGGCATCGAGAACGTCTTGGACATCGAGGTGAACTCCACCGCAATGTCCATCGCGCCCGCCACCTGCAGCACCGACGGCGGCGGGTTGTTGTCGAAGTACACCTCGGCGTAGGCGAGATCGGACAGGATGAAGATGCCGTGCTTCTTCGCGAACTGAACCAGGTCCTTGTAGAAGTCGAGATCGGCAACGTACGCGGTCGGGTTCGACGGATAGCAGACCACCACCGCGATCGGCTTCGGGATCGAATGGGTGATGGCGCGCTCCAGCGTCGAGAAGAACGACGGCGTCGGATCGGAGGGCACGGAGCGGATCACGCCGCCGGCCATCAGGAAGCCGAACGCATGGATCGGATAGCTCGGGTCCGGCACCAGGATCACGTCGCCCGGGGCGGTGATGGCCTGCGCCACGTTGGCGAAGCCTTCCTTGGAGCCGAGCGTGGTGACAACCTGCGTGTCCGGATTGAGCTTCACGCCGAACCGGCGCGCATAGTACGCGGCCTGGGCGCGGCGCAATCCGGGAATGCCCTTGGAGGCGGAGTAGCGGTCGGTGCGTGGCTTGCCCAGCGTCTCCTTCAGCTTCTCGATGACATGAGCGGGGGCCGGCAGGTCCGGGTTGCCCATGCCGAGGTCGATGATGTCGGCGCCGGCGTTGCGCGCGGCGGCCTTGGCGCGATTCACCTGCTCGAAAACGTAGGGCGGCAAACGCCGGATTCGGTGAAATTCTTCCATGATCGGCCTCTTGGAATCGGCCATCGGCCAATTCGCCCTCGTTCTAGCACGGCCTCCACAAGGCGCTAGTAAATCGTCCCGGAACTGGAGGCGGCAGGCGCCGCACGGCGGGGGGCCGCGGGTTTGGGCTGGATCACCGGCTTCCGGGCGGGCGCCACCGGGGCAAGCGCGGGGGCCTGGGGCTCCTCGGCGGGGCCGGCGTTGCGCTGGCCTTCGCGGGCGGTCACCAGGTCCTTCTCGATCCGGCGCTGCTCGTCGCTGGTGAGGACCGCCGTGGTCCGCGGCGGCGGCATGTCGTGGACGGGCGGATAGGCAAGCCGATCGGCCGGACGCTCCGGCGCCTCGTCCGGAAGACCGATCCCGGGAGCGCTGCCGAGCACACCCGACATCCGATCGTTCACGGAACCGCAGCCGCCCAGCAAAGCCGCAAGGGTGACGGCGCACGCCAAGCCGCGCAGACGGCGGACAACGCCGTCGCGCCCCGAAGCGATGCTGCCAGTCTCTCTCATCGATCCCGCGACGCCGGTACGCTGCACTGCGATGTGTTCTGCCAGAAAACGCATCACCCGTGAAAATGTCGTAAACTCAAAGAATTGTCGGGTACCGCGCCAATATGTCCAAACCAAGGACCGCGGCGGAATGCCGGACTTCACAAGCCTTTCATCAGGGCGGAAGCGAAACCATGTAGAATGGCGTCGGGAAGGCGGCCGGGCGTTCCACGCCCCCTCCCCAACCTGAAACGGGCGATGAAGGACGACGTCACAACACCATCGTCGGATTCCGGGCGGCTCGATATCGAGGCGTTCAGCAGGAACCTTGCCCGCGTCGTCGAGGAAGGCGGCAAGGCCCTGGCCGCATACATGAAGCCGCGCGAGACGGGCAAGCCGGCCGGCGATCTGTCGGACGAAGTGACCGACGTGGTGAAGACCCTCGCCGAGGTCGCCGAATACTGGCTGGCCGATCCGCAGCGGGCCGTGGAACTGCAGCGCAGGCTGGGACAGGCCTATCTGGATCTGTGGGGCAGCGCGGTGAAGCGGATGTCCGGCCAGGACGCCGGGCCCGTGGCGGTGCCCGATCCGAAGGACCGCCGCTTTGCCGATCCGGAGTGGTCGTCGAACCAGTTCTTCGACTTCATCAAGCAGGCCTATCTCCTCAGCACGAACTGGGCGGACCATCTGGTGCGCAACGCCGAAGGTCTCGATCCGCACACCCGCCAGAAGGCGGAGTTCTACGTCCGGCAGATCGCCAACGCGATGTCTCCGTCGAATTTCGTGCTGACCAACCCGGAGCTGTTTCGCGAGACGCTCGGCAGCAACGCCGACAACCTGGCGCGCGGCATGCACATGCTGGCCGAGGACATCCAGGCCGGCGGCGGCGACCTCCGGATCCGGCAGTCCGACGCCACCCAGTTCGAGGTCGGCCGCAATCTCGCGACCTCGCCCGGCAAGGTGATCCATCAGAACGAGCTGATGCAGCTCATCCAGTACGCGCCGTCGACCGGGACGGTGCTCAAGCGGCCGCTGCTGATCGTGCCGCCGTGGATCAACAAGTTCTACGTGCTCGATCTGACGCCGGAGAAGTCGTTCATCAAGTGGTGCGTCGACCAGGGCCTGACGGTCTTTGTCGTGTCGTGGATCAACCCGGACGAGCGCCACGCCGCGATGGGCTTCGAGGAGTACATGAAGCTCGGTCCGCTCGCCGCGCTCGACGCCATCGAGCAGGCGACCGGCGAGACCAAAGTGCATTCGATCGGCTACTGCGTCGGCGGCACGCTGCTCGCGATCACGCTCGCCACCATGGCGCACAACCGCGACGACCGGATCGGCTCGGCGACGCTGTTCACGGCGCAGGTCGATTTCACCCACGCCGGCGACCTCAAGGTGTTCGTCGACGACGAGCAGCTCGAGACGGTGGAGAAGCGGATGGCCGAGCGCGGCTATCTCGAAGGCAAGAAGATGGCCAACGCCTTCAACATGCTGCGCTCCAACGACCTGATCTGGCCCTACGTCGTCAACAACTACCTGCGCGGCAGGATGCCGATGCCGTTCGACCTCCTGTACTGGAACTCGGACTCGACGCGCATGCCGGCGGCCAATCACTCGTTCTACCTGCGGCAGTGCTACTGGCAGAACGCGCTGACCCGCGGCAAGATGCGGATCGCCAACGTCAATCTCGACCTTCGCAAGGTCACCATCCCGATCTACAACCTCGCCACCCGCGAGGACCACATCGCGCCGGCGCAGTCGGTGTTTCTCGGCTCGAAGTTCTTCGGCGGTCCGGTGAAATACGTGCTGGCGGGCTCGGGCCATATCGCCGGCGTGGTCAACCCTCCCGCCAGGAACAAGTACCAGTACTGGACCGGCGGCAAGGCAGGGCAAGGCACGCTGGAGGACTGGCTGGCCAAGGCCACCGAGACGCCCGGCTCCTGGTGGCCGGACTGGCTCACCTGGATCAGGGCGCAGGACTCCGAGACCGTCCCGGCCCGCGAGCCCGGCGGCGGCAAGCTGAAGGCCATCGAGGACGCACCGGGCAGTTACGTGAAGATACGGGACTGACGATCAGCCCCACACCTCGCGCGCGACCTCGACGACGAGCCGCAGCTTTGCCGCCTGCTGCTCCATGGTCAGCCTGTTGCCTGCGGCGGTCGACGAGAATCCGCACTGGGTGCTGAGCGCGAGCTGGTCGAGCGGACAGTATTTCGCCGCCTCGTCGATGCGCCGCCTGATGGCGTCCTTGCTTTCCAGCGCGCCGCTCTTGCTGGTAACGAGGCCGAGCACAACGACTTTGCCCTTGGGCACGAACCGCAGCGGCGCGAAATCCCCCGCCCGCTCGCTGTCGTATTCGAGGAAGTAGCCGGTGACATCGGCCTCGTTGAACAGGATCTCCGCAACCGGCTCGTAGCCGCCCGACGCCACCCAGCCGCTCTGGTTGTTGCCGCGGCACAGATGCATGCAGATGGTCATGTCGGCGGGCCGCCCCGCCACCGCGCCGTTGATCATGTCGATGTAGGTGCGCGGCAGGGTCTTCGGATTTTCGCCGAGCGCCGTGACCTGTTCGCGCAACGCTGGATCGCACAGGTAGGCAATGTAGACCTCGTCGATCTGCAGATAGCGGCAGCCCGCGTCGGCAAGCTCACGCACCTCCTCACTGTAGACGCGGGACAGGTCCGCATAGAACTCCGCCATATCCGGATAGGCGGCACGGTCGACGGCGGCCCGGCCACCGCGGAAATGCATGCAGCTCGGTGACGGGATGGTGAGCTTCGGCATCACCTTGGTCACCGATTGCAGGAACCGGAAATGATCCACGAAGATCGGGTGCGGGCGGCTCAGCCGGCCGGTGACTTCGAGCGTCGGCGGCGAATACTCCACCGGACCGTCGGAGGTCTGGAACCGCGCCGGAATCTTCGACGGCACCACCGCCACGCTGCCGAACTCCTTGAGGAAATCCATGTGCCAGGAGTCGCGGCGGAACTCGCCGTCGGTCGCGGCCTCAAGGCCCACGTCCTCCTGCAGCCTCACCGCCCCGCGGATCGCGTTGTCCTCGGCCTCGCGCAAGCTCTCGGCCGAAATGTCGCCGCGGTGGCGCGCGGCCCGCGCCTCGATCAGTTCACGCGGCCGCAACAGACTGCCGACGTGGTCGGCGCGGAATGGCGGCGCGGTACGCGATGGCGGCATGTTCCCTCCCGGCGTCTTCTGCCGTCTGGCGGTCCGATCCTAACACTGGCACCGTTCCGGCAGGCCTGTTTGCGAACGCTGGAATCCACTGGAAAATACAAGTTGCCGGTGGGCCTCTGGATTTGACATGCGCTTCGCAAGGGCGCGGTCAGATGAGCGGCGGATGTCAAACCCGCTCCACTAGCCCGGCGTTGCATTGTGCCGCTATCATCGCCCGCAGGCCGCCGCGAACAAGGGAGACCCAGGCGATGTCACGAGAACTGCTCTGGCTGACGCTGACGCTCGCGATGACCGCGCTGATCTGGGTGCCCTACATCCTCGACCGCATCATGGTGCGCGGCCTGATGGCGACGCTGGCCAACCCGTCGCGGCACGACAAGCCGCAGTCGGACTGGGCGGTGCGCATGATGTTCGCCCACGAGAACGCGGTCGCAAACCTCGTGGTGTTCGCGCCGCTGGTGCTGGTCACCGACGTGCTCAACATCCGCAACGGCATTACGGCGGCGGCGTGCGCACTGTATTTCTGGTCGCGGCTCGCCCACCTCGTCATCTACACGGCCGGCTGGCCGGTCGGGCGCACGCTCGCCTTCTTCGGCGGCTTCATCGCCCAGATCATGCTGCTGGTGGAAATCCTGCGCTTCGGACTGCGGTAGCTCCTCAGGGAAACAGCGCAATCTGCTCCAGCCCCATGGTCTCGGGGTAGCCGAGCATGAGGTTCATGTTCTGCACCGCCTGGCCGGAGGCGCCCTTCACCAGATTGTCGAGCGCCGAGACCACGATGGCGCGGCCGGGCCGACGGTCCTTCGCGACCCCGATGAAGGTCATGTTGGAGCCGCGGATATGGCGGGTCTGCGGGGTCTGGCCGAACGGCAGAACGTGCACGAACGGCTCCTTCGCGTAATACTTCAACAGCGCTGCATGAAGATCTTCGGGCGATTTCCCTTTGGTTGCACGCACATAGATGGTGGAAAGGATGCCCCGGTTCATCGGCATGAGATGGGGCGTGAAGGTCGGCACCACCTGGCGGCCCGCCGCCAGCGAGAACTCCTGATCGAGTTCCGCCATGTGCCGGTGGTGGCCGACGCCATAGGCGTGCACGCCCTCCGAGACCTCGGAGAACAGCATCTCCTCCCTGGCCGAGCGCCCCGCCCCGGTCATGCCGGACTTGGCGTCGATCACGATCTCGTCGGGATCGATGGCTTTCGCCTTGAGCAGCGGCGTGACGGCCAGTTGCGCGCAGCTCGTGTAGCAGCCGGGATTGGCAACGAGCCGCGCCTTCCTGATCCTGTCGCGGTACATCTCCACGAGACCGTAGACCGCCTCGCGCTGCAGCTTCGGCGCATGATGCTCGTGGCCGTACCACTTCGCATACGCGGCGGTGTCGGCGAGCCGGAAGTCCGCCGAAAGGTCGACGACTCTGGTCTTCGGGGACTTCTCAAGCAGCTCCGCAATCACCTTCTGGGTGGTGGCATGCGGGAGCGCACAGAAGGCGAGGTCCAGCTTCACCTTCTTCCAGTCGGTGTCGTCGATCGAGACCAGCTTCGGCAGATCGAACGGCGCAAACTGCGGGAACACCGCCCGCATCTCCTGCCCGGCACGGCGGTCGGCGGTCAGCAGGACGAGTTCGACCCTTGGATGGCGCAGCAGGAGCCGCACCAGTTCCGATCCGGTGTAGCCGGAGGCGCCGAGGACGCCGACTCTCGCTTTGGAAGGCATGATCGATCCGTTTCACGGGCCAGCGCCTCACGGGCCAGCGGCGTGACCGGATAGCCCCCACACATGATAGGGTCAAGGAATCAGCCCGGCGAATGGCCCTCAAAAAGCCCCGATCCAGGATTCACATTCATCTTCATGAATACGAGACGCATGGGTTGCCGCTTGTTGCGCATCGCAGTGGCGATGGTGTTCGGCTTCATGTCGCTCGGCCACGGCCCTGTGATGACGTTCGCTCATGCGGCGTCTCGTGCCGCATCTCATGTGCCGTCTGCGAACGACGAAGGCGCCGGCGGCCATCACGCACCCGCAGACGCCACGCATCCCGGGGCCGCCGGTGGCGGACATGAGGCGGCCTCGCACCACCATCCTGCGGCAACCGACACCGGACCGGCCGACTGCCACGATCACGACAGGATCGCCGGACACGAACCGGCCGCCAGCGGCGGCGGGACGCACGACGCGGCGCCCTGCAACGCGTTCGGCTGCTTCGTTTCCGTCGAAGCGCCTGCCGTGCTCGCTCCGGCTCTCGCGATGCATCTGCTCGGCAAGCTGAATCCGCTGCCGCCTGCGTCTGTTTCACCCGCGTCGGCCCAACCGGCAGACCCGCCTCCCCGTCTCCACGGCTGAGCCTTCCCGCAAGCCAGTCAACAACGCGGCGCGCACAACGCACGGCCGCATCGGAAACACGTGGAGACAATCGATGAAGACACTTTCCATCGCGGTCGGCGCAGCATTCCTGCTCGCGTCCGCCGCAGCCTACGCGCACATGAATCACGGCATGCGCGGACAGGCGATGCAGGGGGCCGTCATGCATGCTCAGAACATGCAGCACGGTCCGGGCATGCATGGACCGGGGATGCACGGACCGGGAATGCATGGATCGGGAATGCGCGGTCAGGGCCACAGCGGGCATGGCGCACACGGCGCACACGGTGCGGCCGAAAACGCCAAGGGCGACCAAAGCCCGTCCAGCCTCGCCTACAACGCAGTCAACGCGAAGATGCACAAGGGCATGGACATCACCTTCTCGGGCAATGCCGATGTTGATTTCATCAAAGGCATGATCCCGCATCACGAAGGCGCGGTGGACATGGCCAAGGTCGTGCTGGCGTTCGGCAAGGATCCCGAAGTGCGGGCGCTTGCCGAGGCAATCATCAAGGCGCAGGAGACCGAGATCGCGCAGATGAAGGCGTGGCTCGCGAAGAACGCGCGCTGACGCAAACGCTAACACCGGCGGAGCCTGAGTTCCGGTGCACACTTGCAAAGTCCGGTCGGCTAGAAGCGTTTCTGCTTTTGTGCCGCATACTCAGTTTACCTCCCCCGCTTGCGGGGGAGGTCGGCGCGAAGCGCCGGGAGGGGGAATTCCGCGGAGAAGACGTTCTGCCCCCACCCCAACCCTCCCCCGCAAGCGGGGGAGGGAGCGGGCTGCCGATGACGAACTGCTTCTACCAAAACCAAACGACTCTAAACGCTGGAAATTGCCACCGTGCGGTAGCCCTGCCCCGCCTTCTCGATCCGGCGCAGCGCCGGGAACGGGAAGTGATAGGCCTGCACCGGCAGCTTCTCGGCGACCAGCATGTCGTAGACGCGCTTGCGGGTGGCCGCGGCCTGCGGCGGATCCTGATCGAAGAAGCCCTGCCAGTCGGGGCGCGGCGCGAACACGAAGGCGTTGTTGCAGACGTCGGACTGCACAAACACGCTCTTGCCGCCGGACGTCACGACAAACGAGGTGTGGCCGATGCTGTGGCCCGGCGTGCCGGTCGCGGTGACACCCGGCACCACCTCCTTGTCCCAGTCATAGACCGTGACTTTGCGGCCGAGCGCGTCGAACACCCGCCGGTTGTTGGCAAACAGCTCGGTCATGCGGCCCGGCGAGGCGCAGCTCATCTCGCCGTCGTCCATCCAGAACGTCCATTCGTTGGCCGGCACCTTGATCTCGGCGTTGGGGAAGGCCGGCATCTTGTTGCCGGCGCCGAGCAGGCCGTTCACGTGGTCGGCGTGGAAATGCGAGATCACCACGACGTCCACCCGGTTGCGGTCGATGCCGGCCGCCGCGAGGTTCTGGTTCAGCAATCCGCGTTCGCCCTTGCTGGGGCCGAGCTGCGCCTCGCCGTTGCCGGTGTCGAACAGTACGGTCTTGCCGCCAGTCTTCAAAACGATCGGCGAAAACGTGTTCCGCATGAAATCGGTCGGTCGCCCCTCGGCCTTGAGCTGCGCCGCGAGGTCCTCGGCGCTGGCGTTGCTCAGGTAGTTGCCGTTCACCGGCACGTCGCGAAACCCGTCGGTCAGAACCGTCACCTCGATGTCGCCAATCTTGTAGCGATGCGCTGCGTCAGCCACCTTGCCATTCCTCCCTGATGCGAAATCCGCGGCACGTTAGCTTATTGCAGCGATGAATAAAAAGGCCGCCGTCACCGGCGGCCTTTCCATTGCGGCGAACCGTTCCCTGCTAGAGCGCGGTGATGGGAATCTCGCGGTAGCCCGTGCTGGTCTTTTCGATGCGGGCAAGCGCCGGGAACGGGTAGTGGAAGCCCTGCACCGGCATCTTCTCCGCCACCAGCATGTCGTAGATCTTGCGCCGGGTCGCCTCGGCCATCTGCGCATCCTGATCGAACATGATGTGGAAGCCGGGGTTGCGGACGAACAGCGGATTGTTGGTGACGTCGCTCTGCACGAACACCTTGGCGTTGCCGGACGCGATGATGAACGACATGTGACCCGGCGTGTGGCCGAACGTCGCCACCGAGGTGATGCCCGGCACCACCTCCTTGCCCGGCTCGTATTGCGCGACCTTGCCGACCGCGCCGAATACCTTCCGTACCCCGCCGAACACCCCCTTCATGCGGTCGGTGGTCTGCTTGCCCATCTCACCGTCATCCATGAAGTATTTGTACTCGGGCGCCGGAACCATGACTTCGGCCTTCGCGAACGCAGGCTTGCCCTCCTTGTCGAGCAGGCCGTTGATGTGATCGCCGTGGAAGTGAGAGATGACGACGGTGTCGATCTGGCCGGGATCCATGCCGGCGGCCTTCAGGTTGGCCTGGAACTGGCCCGCAGCGCCCCGGCCGGTGTCGATCAGAACCGTGCGGGAGCCGGTCTTCACCACGATGGGCGAATACGGAACGACCATCTGGTCGGCCTGCTGTGACATCGCCACCCAGGCGGCGTTCACCTCGTCACGCTTCTTGTTGGAAACAAAGGCGTCGGGAAACTTGAACGAGCTGAAACCGTCGGTCACGACGGTGATCTCGTGCGAGCCCACCTTGTAGCGATGAAAGCCCGCGGCTTGCGCCTGTGCTTTCAGAACGGAGAACGGCGTGAGCGCGGTCGCGGCGGTCGCAACGGCGGCGCTCCCGAGCAGGCTGCGGCGGTTGAGTTCGATCATGGAATTTTCCTCCCTGGAAAGCCGGAGCTGTCGGCCCCGGCGAAGTGGTCGCAATATAACCCAAGACGCATCGTGGCGGAGCCCGCTCAAGGTCAACAAACACCTCGGGAAACGCTCTATTCCGGCACGAAGCCGCGACAAATTCGTGCCTGCGCTTGCCTGGCGGTCCGACCGTTGCCCTGGGCAACCGCCGTTTGTGCAACGGATCCAGTCCGTTACGTCAGCATTCCCGACAGCCACTTGATCAGCCGCGACGTCACGTCGCCGAGCGTCAGCAGCACTGCGGCCCAGACCATGGCGGACGAGAAATTCGCGACCTGGAAACGCAGCGGCGGCATGGCGAAGATGCCGGCGATCAGCGGGACGGTCGCGCGCAACGGGCCGGAAAAGCGGCCGATGAAGATGGCAAGCGCGCCCCACTTCCTTACGAAATCCTCGGCCTTCGGAATCATGTCAGGGTGACGCGACAGCGGCCACATATGATAGACGCGCTTCTCGAGCTTGATGCCGATCCAGTACGATACCCAGTCGCCGAGCGCGGCACCCAGCGCGCCGGCGATCCACACCGGCCAGAAGTTGATGCCGCTCACCCCGATCAGCGTGCCGATACCGACCAGCGCCGCCCATGCCGGAATGAGCAGCGAGATGAACGCCAGCGACTCGGCAAAGCACAGCAGGAACACCACCGGTGCCGCCCAGGCGCTGTGCGCGCGCACGAACTCGATGATCGGCTGGGCGTAGGCGTCGATGTCCATGGGTATGCGCTTGGGACGGGCCGCTGTTTTAACCTGCCCGAAGGCTGCGCACCAGCATGGCCAGACCCGATCTTTGCGTGCAGGATAGCCGTCGCATGCTTCCCCGTTTCTTCCGCTTCCCAGCCGGCCGCGTCGAGCAGGGCTTCCGCATGCTCCATTCGGAATCCATGCGGATGCTGGGCCGCCGGCCTCACCTGGTGTGCGCGCAGGGCGCGCGGTTTGTGGTCGACACCACCGACCTGATCGACCGGTCGCTGGCCCTGTACGGCGACTGGGAGGGCGAGCAGGTCGAGAGCATGGCCCAGGTCTGCCACCGGACCGATGCCGACTGGTTCCTCGACATCGGCGCCAACTCCGGCGTGTACAGCATCCTGCTCGCCATGACCGGCTCGGCCCGCTGGTTCGTGGCGTTCGAACCCGACCCCGGCAACCGGGCGCGGCTGGTCGCCAATCTCGCCGCCAACCGGCTGAGCGGGATCGTGCAGGTGGTGCCTTGCGCGGTGGGCTCGGAGGCCCGCGAGGTCGAACTGATGGAGGCCGGCAGCCACAACCGCGGCGAGTCCTGGATCGTGCATCCCGACAAGCCGCCCGAGGAGGCGCCCGGCGTCGCCACCCACCGGGTGCGGCAGATCCGCTTCGACGACGAGTTCGCCATCTCCGGACAGACCCTGGTCATCAAGATGGACGTGGAGGGTTCGGAGTTCCATGCGCTCGACGGGATGCGCCGCACGCTCGCCGAAAACGCCTGCTATCTGCAGGTCGAGTTGTATTCGGAGCGTTTCGAGGACCTCAAGGCGCTGTTCGCCGGACTGGGCTACCGCTACTTGAAGACGGTCCACATCGACCACTATTTCACCAACATCCCGGGCATCGAATAGCCGCGCTTTTCGCAGGCCATCGCAAGCCTTCCCTCGCGGCGGCCGGCTCCGGAAATTCATGTGGCATATTCGGGCAGCGCGGGTGATTCGCGCAGGTCCAGGCGCTAGTACTGGCCATCAGAGAAAGGTGATTCACGGGGCACCGTCATTGCGAGCGAAGCGAAGCAATCCAGGGGCGAACGCAGGGCCGGATCGCTTCGTCGCTTTCGCTCCTCGCGATGACAACGGTGTCACCGGTCTATGATTCCAGGCCCTAGAAACGTGTCCGACAATCCATGGCAAAATCCGCAAACAAGAACAAGAAGGTGGAGAAGAAGGTCAGCGCCGCTGGCGACCTGTTCTCCGGGCTGGAGCCCAAGCGCGGCTCCGCCAGGGCGGCGCGCTCAAGCCGCAGTTCAGGCGGCGACGCCGGCTACTCCGCCAGGCACATCGAGGTGCTGGAGGGGCTGGAGCCGGTGCGGC
>CAZGSW010000027.1:0-15269 GCA_964528635.1 uncultured Rhodoplanes sp.
GGCATCAACCGCACCTGGGATTCGCGCTGGTACTCGGGCAAGAACGAGTACGGCTCGCTGCTGCACGAGGACATCAAGATCCGCGAGATCCTGATGAAGGAGCTCAAGCAGGCGGCGGTGTCCAAGATCGTGATCGAACGCCCCCACAAGAAGTGCCGCGTGACCATTCACTCGGCGCGGCCGGGCGTCGTGATCGGCAAGAAGGGCGCCGACATCGAGAAGCTGCGCAAGCAGGTCGCCAAGCTGACGCAGAGCGATGTGGTCATCAACATCATCGAGATCCGCAAGCCCGAACTCGATGCGCAACTGGTCGCGGAGTCGATCGCGCAGCAGCTTGAGCGCCGTGTTGCGTTCCGCCGCGCGATGAAGCGCGCCGTGCAGTCGGCGATGCGGCTGGGTGCTGGCGGCATCCGCATCAACTGCTCGGGCCGTCTCGGCGGCGCGGAGATCGCGCGCATGGAGTGGTATCGCGAAGGCCGTGTGCCGCTGCACACGCTGCGCGCTGACGTGGACTACGGCGTTTCGACCGCCTTCACCACCTACGGCACCTGCGGCGTCAAGGTCTGGATCTTCAAGGGCGAAATCATGGAGCACGACTCCATGGCTCAGGATAAGCGTCTTGCCGAGGCCGAGGCCGGCCGGCCGCGCCGGGAAACGGCGTGAGCACGGCACGCGGAGATTAAGAAGGGTTCGTCATGCTGCAACCGAAGCGCACGAAATTTCGCAAGGCGCACAAGGGCCGCATTCATGGCATCGCCACGAGCGGTGTCGATCTTGCTTTCGGCCAGTTCGGCCTGAAGGCAATGGAGCCGGAGCGTTTGACAGCGCGTCAGATCGAAGCGGCCCGCCGGGCGCTTACGCGCCATATGAAGCGCGCCGGCCAGGTCTGGATCCGGGTTTATCCAGATGTCCCGGTCTCGAAGAAGCCGCTCGAAGTCCGCATGGGCTCCGGCAAGGGTAACGTCGAATTGTGGGTGGCCAGGGTTAAGCCGGGTCGCATCCTGTTCGAGATCGACGGAATCCCGGTGCAACTGGCCAAAGAGGCGCTGACGCTGGCCGCTGCCAAGCTGCCGATCAAGACGCGTTTCATCGAGCGAATTCCGGGTTGACGGGGAAACACATGAAAACGTCCGACGCCCGCGCCATGACCGTCGACCAGATCGACGACGAGGTTCTCAAGCTGAAGAAAGAGCAGTTCAACCTGCGTTTCCAGCGCGCCACCGGGCAACTGGAGAACACAGCGCGGGTTCGCACCGTGCGGCGCGACATTGCACTACTGAAGACGGTTGCCAGACAGAAGCGGACTGGCGAAGCCGGCGCGGGTCGCAAGTCCGCCGCCAAGTCCAAAGCCAGGGCCGGGAAGTAAGAGGTCGAGATGCCGAAGCGTACGCTTGAAGGCGTGGTGGTCAGCGACAAGCAGCACAAGACGGTTGTCGTCCGTGTTGAGCGTCGCTTCACGCATCCTCAGATGAAGAAGACCATCCGGAGGTCGAAGACCTTCCACGCCCATGACGAGAACAACGAGTACAAGGTCGGCGATCTCGTGCAGATCGAGGAGCACAAGCCGATCTCGAAGCTCAAGCGCTGGCTGGTGATCGCCGGCGAGAAGCGGGCCAGGACGGAAGCTCCGATCCAGTCCGAATCCGAAAAGAACCCAAAGACCCGGTCCAGGGCGGCGGCGCAATAAGCGCAGGACGAACGGAACGGAATACGAGGCGCCTCATGATCCAGATGCAAACCAACCTTGACGTGGCGGACAACTCCGGCGCGCGCCGTGTCATGTGCATCAAGGTGCTGGGCGGCTCCAAGCGCAAGTACGCCACCATCGGCGACGTCATCGTCGTCTCGGTGAAGGAGGCGATCCCGCGCGGCCGCGTCAAGAAGGGCGAGGTGATGAAGGCCGTCGTCGTTCGCGTGCGCAAGGACATCCACCGTCCCGACGGTTCGGTGATCCGGTTCGACCGCAACGCCGCCGTGCTGATCAATGCCCAGGCCGAGCCGGTGGGCACCCGCATCTTCGGGCCTGTGCCGCGCGAGCTGCGCGCCAAGAACCACATGAAGATCATTTCGCTCGCACCGGAGGTGCTGTGATGGCTGCCAAGATCAGAAAAGGCGACAAGGTCGTCGTTCTGACCGGCCGCGACCGGGGCCGGACCGGCGAGGTCATCGAGGTTCGTCCGGACCAGAGTCGCGCTCTGGTGCGCGGCATCAACATGGTCAAGCGGCACCAGCGGCAGACCGCCCAGCAGGAAGGCGGGATCATCTCCAAGGAGGCGACGGTCCATCTTTCCAATCTGGCAGTGGCGGATCCGAAGGACGGCAAGCCGACCCGCGTCGGTTTCAAGATCATGGGCGAGGGCGCCGATCGCCGGAAGGTTCGCATCGCCAAGCGTTCGGGAGTCGAGATCGATGGCTGACAAGAAGGACCAGGGCGGCAAGCCCGACAAGCAGCCGAAGGTCGACCGTTCGCCGGAAGCTGCTGCGCGCGCCGAGAAGGCGGAGCAGGCCAAGCAGAAGGCTGCCGCCAGGGCGGCTGCGTCCGAACCGAAGGCGCCGAGCGAGCCGGAGGAGCGGGTGACGCCGCGGCTGCGCACCCAGTTTGACAAGGTCGTCCGTTCCAAGCTGACCGAGCAGTTCGGCTACACCAACCCGATGCAGGTGCCGCAGCTCGAGAAGATCGTCATCAACATGGGCGTGGGCGAGGCCGTCAACGACCGCAAGAAGGTCGAGCAGGCCGCAGAGGCGATGGCGGCGATCGCAGGCCAGAAGCCCGTCATCACCAAATCGCGCAAGTCGATCGCGACCTACAAGCTGCGTGACGGCCAGGCGATCGGTTGCAAGGTGACGCTGCGCAAGGCTCGCATGTACGAGTTCCTTGATCGGCTGGTGAACATCGCGCTGCCGCGCGTGCGCGACTTCCGCGGGCTCAACCCGAAGAGCTTCGACGGCCGCGGCAACTATTCGCTGGGCATCAGGGAACACACGGTTTTCCCCGAGATCGACTACGACAAGGCCCAGGACGTCTGGGGCATGGACATCACGGTCTGCACGAGCGCGAAGAGCGACGACGAGGCGCGAGCGCTGCTGACCGCTTTCAATTTCCCGTTCCGGCAGTGAGGGTTTGAAGGGCCCTCAGACGCGGATCATCAGGAGAGACGGATGGCGAAGAAGAGTTCGATAGAGAAGAACAACCGGCGCCGGCGCATGGCGAAGCGGTTTTCGGGCCGCCGTGCACGCCTCAAGGCGATCTCGATGGACAAGACCAAGCCGATCGAGGAGAGGTTTGCGGCTGTTCTCAAGCTCGCCGAGTTGCCGCGCAATTCGGCTGCAGTTCGCATCCGCAACCGCTGCGAACTGACCGGCCGTCCGCGTGCATTCTATCGCAAGCACAAGCTGAGCCGTATCGCGCTGCGCGAACTCGGTTCAAAGGGCCTGATCCCGGGCCTTTTGAAGTCGAGCTGGTGAGGAGAGTCGAATGGCAATCAACGATCCTCTCAGCGATCTGATCGCGCGCATCACCAACGCTCAGATGCGGCGCAAGCCGAAGGTGTCGACGCCGAACTCCAGGCTGCGTGTCAGCGTTCTCGATGTCCTCCAGAGCGAGGGTTACATCCGCGGTTACTCCACCGTGGAGCACACCGACGGACGCAACGAGGTCGAGATCGAACTCAAATACCACGAAGGCCAGCCGGTGATCCGTGAGATGTCGCGCGTCTCCAAGCCCGGCCGCCGGGTGTACGTTGCGGTTCGCAATCTGCCGCGCGTCAACAACGGTCTGGGCGTTGCGATCATTTCGACGCCGAAGGGCGTCATGGCCGACCACGATGCACGCGACGCCAATGTCGGCGGCGAGGTGCTGTGCACCGTATTCTGAGGGCGGCGGGCTAGAAGAAGAGAAAGATCATGTCTCGTATCGGCAAGAAGGCGGTTCCGGTCCCTTCCGGCGTGACGGCCAACATCGAGGGCCAGACCGTCAAGGTGAAAGGCCCCAAGGGCGCGCTGCAGCTCGTGCTGCACGGCGACGTCCAGGCGAAGATGGAGCAGGACGGCATCAAGGTCGATCCGCGCTTCGAGACCAAGCGTGCCCGCTCGCAATGGGGCACGTATCGGACGCTGGTGTCGAACCTGATGACCGGAGTGACCAAGGGTTTCGAGGAAAACCTCGAGATTACCGGCGTCGGCTATCGTGCCGCGGTGCAGGGCAAGAACCTGCAGCTCCAGCTCGGCTACAGCCACGACGTGGTCTATCCGATCCCGGAAGGCATCGCGATCGTGACGCCGAAGCCGACCGAGATCAAGATCAGCGGAATCGACAAGCAGCGGGTCGGCCAGGTTGCGGCTGAAATCCGCGGCTTCCGGCCGCCCGAGCCGTACAAGGGCAAGGGCGTGAAATACGCGGGCGAATTCATCTTCCGCAAGGAAGGCAAGAAGAAGTAACGGAGCGCGCCATGGCGACGGCAAAAGTCAGAACAGCTCGGCGCAAGGGCGTCGTGCGGCGGCGGGTCAAGGCCACGGCTGCCGGACGCGCCCGTTTGTCGGTATTCCGCTCGTCGAAGCACATCTATGCCCAGGTGATCGACGATATCAAAGGGGCGACGGTTGCGGCGGCTTCGTCCATGGAAAAGGACATGCGCGGCAGCCTGAAGACCGGTGCCGACATCAACGCTGCGAAGGCGGTCGGGAAACTGCTGGCGGAGCGGGCTGTCCAGAAGGGCATTTCGGAGGTGGTGTTCGACCGCGGCGGCTATCTCTACCACGGCCGCATCAAGGCGCTCGCCGATGCAGCGCGCGAGGGCGGGCTGAAATTCTAACGGAGTTGACGGGCAAGGCGCCCGACAAGGAAAGAGATCGTTATGGCACGTGAACCGAGACGGGAGCGGGAAGAGAGCGAGTTTGTCGACAAGCTCGTTCACATCAACCGCGTCGCCAAGGTCGTGAAGGGCGGCCGGCGCTTCGGCTTTGCCGCGCTCGTTGTGGTCGGCGACCAGAAGGGCCGCGTCGGCCATGGCCACGGCAAGGCCCGTGAGGTGCCGGAGGCGATCCGCAAGGCGACCGATGCGGCGCGCCGCAACCTGATCCGCGTTCCGCTGCGCGAGGGCCGGACCCTGCACCACGACGTGCATGGCCGCCATGGCTCCGGCAAAGTGTTCCTTCGTTCGGCTCCTCCCGGTACCGGCATCATCGCCGGCGGACCGATGCGCGCGGTGTTCGAGACGCTCGGCATGCAGGATGTCGTGGCGAAGTCGATGGGTTCGTCGAATCCGTACAACATGGTTCGCGCCACGTTCGATGCGCTCAAGCACGTCGACTCGCCGCGCTCGGTCGCGGCTCGGCGGAATGTCAAGGTATCCGCCCTGCAGGCGCGCCGGCGCGAGGGCGCCGACGCCGAAGCGACGGAGTAGGCTTATGGCAAGCGGCAAGACCATCAAGATCCAGCAGATCGGCAGTCCGATGCGGCGCGAGCACACCCAGCGCGAGACGCTGATCGGGCTCGGTCTTAACAAGATCGGCCGTACGAGCGAACTGCAGGACAACCCGATGACGCGGGGGATGCTGACCAAGGTCAAGCATCTGGTGCGCGTCGTCGAAAGCGGGAAATGACGCACTCGCTTCGGCTGCATGCCGGAAGCTGAGGGACTGAACGAGGACGGACGATGAAGCTCAACCAGATTGCCCCGAAGCCGGGCTCGACCAAGAAGCGCATGCGGATCGGCCGCGGCATCGGCTCCGGCATGGGCAAGACCGGCGGGCGCGGCGGCAAGGGCCAGACCGCGCGCTCGGGTGTGAGCATCAAGGGGTTCGAGGGTGGCCAGATGCCGCTCCACCGGCGGCTGCCCAAGCGTGGCTTCCGCAACACCAAGTTCCAGCTTCGTCTCAACGAGGTGAACCTGGGCAGGGTTCAGGCCGCCATTGATGCGAAGCTGCTGGATGCCGGAGCGGTGGTCGACGCGGCGGCGCTGGTCAAGGCGGGTGTGCTGCGTCGTGCCCGGGACGGCGTACGGCTGCTGGGCGGCGGCGAACTGAAGGCGAAGGTGGATTTTGCCGTCTATGGCGCTTCGAAGTCCGCCCAGGAAGCCGTGCAGAAGGCCGGCGGTTCGGTCAAGATTCTGGCACCGAAAGACCCAGAGGGCGAAAAGGCCGCCTGACCCCCCTATATTCTGGCCGGGGCGGACGGTAACGGGAGCTCTCCATGGTCTCTGCAGCGGAACAACTGGCGGCGAACCTCAATTTCTCGGCGCTCGCCAAGGCCGAAGAGCTCAAGAAGCGCATCTGGTTCACGCTTGGGGCGCTGCTGGTCTACCGGTTCGGCACCTACATCCCGCTGCCCGGCATTGATCCAGCCGCCTGGGACCAGATCTTCAAGTCGCAGGCTGGCGGCATTCTCGGCATGTTCAACATGTTCGCCGGCGGTGGCATCCACCGCATGGCGATCTTCGCCCTGAACATCATGCCGTACATTTCGGCCTCGATCATCATTCAGTTGATGACGACCGTTTCGCCGACACTTGAGCAACTTAAGAAAGAGGGTGAGCAGGGCCGCAAGGTCATCAACCAGTACACCCGGTATCTGACGGTGCTGCTGGCGGTGTTCCAGTCCTATGGCATAGCACTCGGACTTGAGGGCGCCGGCAACGTCGTCACCGATCCCGGCTGGTTCTTCCGTATCGCGACGGTGATCACGCTGACCGGCGGGACCATGTTCCTGATGTGGCTCGGCGAGCAGATCACCGCACGCGGCATTGGCAACGGCATCTCGCTCATCATCATGGCGGGCATCGTCGCGGAGCTTCCGTCGGCGATCGCAGGCATGCTCGAGCTGGGCCGCCAGGGCGCCTTGTCCACCGGTCTGATCCTGGTCGTGATCGTGATGGCGGTGGTGGTCATTGCCTTCATCGTGTTCATGGAACGGGCTCAGAGGCGACTCCTGATCCAGTATCCGAAACGGCAGGTCGGCAATCGCATGTTCGAGGGGCAGGCGTCGCACCTGCCGTTGAAGCTCAACACCTCGGGCGTGATTCCGCCGATCTTCGCCTCGTCTCTGCTGCTGCTGCCGACCACGGTCGCCAACTTCAACGCCGGGCAGGGGCCGGAGTGGTTCGTGACCCTGACCACGCAGCTGGGGCACGGCCGGCCGCTGTTCCTGATCCTCTACATCGGCCTGATTATCTTCTTCGCGTTCTTCTATACGGCGATCGTGTTCAACCCGACCGAGACCGCCGACAACCTCAAGAAGCACGGCGGTTTCATTCCGGGCATCCGCCCCGGCGAGCGCACCGCCGAATACATCGACTACGTCCTGACCCGCATCACTGTGGTCGGCGCGGCATATCTGTCGATCGTCTGCCTGATTCCCGAAATCCTGATCTCCTATGCGGCCGTGCCGTTCTATTTCGGCGGAACGTCGCTGCTCATCGTGGTCAGTGTCACCATGGACACGGTGGCCCAGATCCAGGGCTACCTGCTCGCGCACCAGTACGAAGGCCTGATCAAGCGCTCGAAGCTGAGGGGGAAGCGTCGATGAGGGTTGTGCTGCTTGGTCCGCCGGGGGCCGGCAAGGGCACGCAGGCGAAGACGCTGGTTGATCGCTACCGGATCGTGCAGCTCTCGACGGGCGACATGCTGCGCGCCGCCGTTGCTGCCGAGACGCCGATCGGCCTCAAGGCCAAGCACATCATGGCCCGTGGCGCCCTGGTGCCCGACGAGGTGGTGGTCGGCATCGTATCCGACCGCATCGATCAACCCGATGCCAAACGCGGCTTCATCCTTGATGGTTTCCCCCGCACCGTCCCTCAGGCGGAGGCGCTGGGCCGGATGCTGGCCGAAAAGGGTCTCAAGCTCGACGCGGTCATCGAACTCAAGGTCGACGAGGAGGCGTTGATCCGCCGGATCGAGACCCGCGTGTTCGAAATGCGCTCGATGGGCATGCCGATCCGGCCGGATGACACCCCCGAGGTCCTCAAACAGCGCCTGACCGCCTATCGGGCCCAGACCGCCCCGCTGATCGTCTACTATGGAAAAAAGGGGATGCTGCGGACCGTGGACGGCATGGCTTCGATTGCCGAGGTTACCGCGGCGATATCACGCGTGCTGGCGGACGCGACTGCGTCCGCGGCGGGTAAGGAGGGCAAAAAGCCTAAAAAGTCCGCTGCCAAGCCTGCCGCTGCCCGGAAGGCGGCCAGTTCGCGCCGGAAATCCCGCTCAAAGCCTGCCAAGACGGTCTCCAGGGCCAAGAAGGCCTCCCGCCGGTCTGCTGCCGCCCGAAGCGTCGCCAAGGCCAGGAAGGGAGCCGCCCCCAAGGCCCGAAGCGCCCCTAAAACGCGCAAAAAACCCGGCCGGAAAAGCCGGCCCCGGAGTTGACGGAATGAGGGGGAATCCCCTAATAACCTGCATATTCTGTCGGACATCGTTCGAACGATGCCGCCCCCATTGGGAGGGGGACGGCGTCGCGTTATCGCTTGCAGGGCCCTGCACGCGATAGGACCGCACCGCCCGGCGTCGCGCCGGCTGCAACAGGAGTGAATTCGTGGCCCGTATTGCCGGCGTCAACCTTCCGACCAACAAGCGCGTCGTGATCGCGCTCCAGTACATCCATGGCATTGGCCAGGCCAAGGCCAGGGAGATCGTGGAAAAGGTGCGCATCGCGCCGGAACGGCGCGTGTCGCAGCTCACCGATCAGGAAGTTCTCCAGATTCGCGAAGTGATCGACTCCGACTACGTCGTCGAGGGCGATCTGCGTCGCGAAACTTCCGTCAACATCAAGCGCCTGATGGACCTCGGCTGCTATCGCGGCCTGCGCCATCGCCGCGGTCTGCCGGTCCACGGTCAGCGCACGCACACCAACGCCCGCACCCGCAAGGGACCTGCGAAGGCCATCGCCGGCAAGAAGAAGGCTACGTAATTCGGATCGGCCACCGGAGCATCGGCCCCGGACCGCGAAAGGATCATGAATGGGTAAGGAAGCTACCGCAACCGCGCGCGTACGCCGCCGCGAGCGAAAGAACATCGCCTCCGGCGTCGCGCATGTGAATGCGTCGTTCAACAACACCATGATCACCATTACCGACGCCCAGGGCAATACCATTGCCTGGTCGTCGGCCGGGACCATGGGGTTCAAGGGCTCGCGCAAGTCGACGCCGTATGCGGCGCAGGTTGCCGCCGAGGACGCCGCCAAAAAGGCCGCCGAGCACGGCATGCGCACGCTCGAGGTTGAAGTCGCGGGTCCCGGCTCGGGCCGCGAGTCAGCGCTGCGCGCTTTGCAGGCCGCAGGCTTCACCGTGACGTCGATACGCGACGTCACGCCTATTCCCCACAACGGCTGTCGGCCGAGAAAGCGGCGGCGCGTATGAGCGATACCTCCTTCACACGGCCATCGGATCAGCCGCAGGCCGCCGCGGACGCATCCCAGGAGGCGGGCTGGGATACTCCACGGTCCGCACCACTCAACGCTATGGGTGCAAACGTGATTCAGAAGAATTGGCAGGAACTGATCAGGCCGAACAAGCTTCAGGTGTCTGTCGGGTCGGACGCCAAGCGTTCGGCGACGCTGGTTGCCGAACCTCTGGAACGCGGCTTCGGCGTCACGCTCGGCAATGCGCTGCGCCGCGTGCTTCTGTCGTCGCTGCAGGGCGCGGCTGTGCAGTCGGTTCATATCGACGGCGTGCTGCACGAATTCTCGTCGATTGCGGGCGTCCGCGAGGACGTGACCGACATCGTGCTGAACATCAAGGACATTGCCATCAAGATGCAGGGCGACGGCCCCAAGCGCATGGTGGTCAAGAAGTCCGGCCCGGGCGTGGTGACAGCCGGCGATATCTCGACGGTCGGCGACATCGTCGTGCTCAATCCCGACCTGGTGCTCTGCACGCTGGACGAGGGCGCCGAAATCCGCATGGAGTTCACGGTCAACACCGGCAAGGGCTACGTGCCGTCGGAGCGCAACCGTCCTGAGGACGCGCCGATCGGCTTGATCCCCGTGGACAGCCTGTACTCGCCGGTCCGCAAGGTGTCCTACAAGGTCGAGAACACCCGCGAAGGCCAGATCCTCGATTACGACAAGCTGACGCTGCAGATCGAGACCAACGGTGCGGTGAGCCCGGAGGATGCGCTGGCCTATGCCGCGCGCATTCTGCAGGACCAGCTCAACGTGTTCGTGAACTTCGAGGAGCCCAAGAAGGAGCAGGCCGAGGTCACGATCCCGGATCTCGCCTTCAACCCGGCCTTCCTCAAGAAGGTCGACGAGCTTGAGCTGTCGGTGCGCTCCGCCAATTGTCTCAAGAACGACAATATCGTCTATATCGGCGATCTGGTGCAGAAGACGGAAGCGGAAATGCTCCGCACGCCGAACTTCGGCCGCAAGTCGCTCAACGAGATCAAGGAAGTGCTGGCCCAGATGGGGCTGCATCTCGGCATGGAAGTGCCGGGCTGGCCGCCCGAGAACATCGAAGAGCTGGCGAAGCGCTTCGAGGATCACTACTGAGGCTCGTTTCATTGGCGTGTCCGGCCGTAGCCGTTCGAAGAACGGCGTTCTAAAACGTCTATGGTCCGGTCACGACATTCTGGCGAACGCAGGAAGCCCACCTGAGCACAGCGTCCGACGAACCGTCGCGACACGAAGACAAGAAGGAATAGTTCGATGCGTCACGGCAAGGTTCACCGCAAGCTGGGCAAGAAGCCCGAGCATCGCAAGGCGATGTTCGCCAACATGTGCGCGGCGCTGATCAAGCACGAGCAGATTTCGACCACGCTTCCGAAGGCGAAGGAGCTGCGGCCGATCGTGGAGAAGCTGGTGACGCTGGGCAAGCGCGGCGATCTGCACGCCCGTCGGCAGGCGGTTTCGCAGCTGCGCGATGCGGCAATGGTCAAGAAGCTCTTCGATGTGCTCGGTCCCCGTTACAAGGAGCGCAACGGCGGCTACACCCGCGTGCTCAAGGCTGGTTTCCGCTACGGCGACAACGCTCCGGTTGCGGTGATCGAGTTTGTCGACCGCGACGAGTCGGCCAAGGGGCAGGACTCGGGACCGGTACAGGAACGGAAGGTGGAAGAAGAAGCCACCGCGGCGTAGGGACCTCTTTCGCCATGATCCGACAGTTGGCAAAGGCGGCTGCGGCCGCCTTTTTGCTTTTCATTGCAATGGGTGCGGTGTTGTCGGGGCTTGCGATGGCACAGGGCAATCCGGAGCGTGAGCGCGATCTGGTGCACGCCGCCGAGCGTGGCGAGATCGACGCGGTCCGCAAGCTCGTCGCGGAGGGCGCGCAGATCAACTGGCGCGATTATCGGGGCCGTACGGCGCTGCTGGCGGCAACGCAGCGCAACCGGGTGGAGGTGGCGCGTTTCCTGATCCAGGAGGGTGCCGACGTCAACGCCAAGGACCTGATCCAGGACAGCCCGTTTCTGCTGGCCGGAGCGCTCGGCCGCCTGGCGTTGCTCCGCCTGATGATTCCGGCGGGTGCCGACCTCACAGACACCAATCGGTTCGGCGGCACCGCGCTGATCCCGGCAGCGCACCGTGGACATGTCGAGGCGGTCAAATTTCTCCTCACCACCAAGATCGACGTCAATCACGTCAACAACCTCGGCTGGACCGCGTTGATGGAGGCGGTTGTGCTCGGCGATGGCGGTGCCGCGCACACTGAAATAGTGAAGTTGCTGGTGGCTGCGGGTGCGAACACTACAATCGCCGACCGCGACGGCATCACGCCTTTGCAACATGCCACGAAGCGCGGCTACTCCGGCATGGTGAGGATTCTGTCGGCAGCCTCACGCTAGGCCGGGTCCCGGGCCTTGATCTTGCCGGAAGGCCTGCGCCGTCATGCGGCGTTCCGCATTGCCGCCGGAGAGTTGGGGCGGCCATGCCGGACAGCAGGGGTCCGGATTTTCCCGGATACTGTCACGGAAATCGGCGGAGGTTCGTGGACCTCCCGGATCGGTGCCTCCATCAGGGGGTATTCCGGGCTGTTCCTGATCATAAGGTCGAGCGTGCTCAGGCAGGAGAAATTGCCCCCTCTGCCGGGACCTGATCGGCCGGGAACTCCGTTCCCCTTCCATAGGCCGCGCGATATTCTCTGGAAAGATTCGAAACTGGGGAAGGTGGAGGGAAGCGATGAACCGTTGGGCTCTTGCGTGTGCTGTCGCCGTCGCCCTTGGTTTGCCCGCCCAGGCTCAATCGCCCGTGCAGCGTGGCGCCTATCTCGTCAACGGTATCCTGACTTGCGGGAACTGCCATACACCCCGCGGCCCGGGCGGCGTGTTCGACATGAAGAAGCAACTCTCCGGAGGGCCCCAGACCTGGGATACCCCGCAGTATCGGGTCAAGGGCTCCAACATCACGCAGGACAAGGATACCGGCATCGGCAACTGGACCGATGACCAGATCAAGAAGGCGCTCGCCGAAGGCGTGCGGCCGAACGGTGTGCCGCTGTCGCCGCAGATGCCGTTCGGCTTCTACAAGATATTCACGCCGGCCGATCTCAACGCCGTTGTCGCATTTCTCAAGACTGTTCCTGCGGTCAGGAACGAAGTCGAGCCGCCGGTCTACAAGGCGGCGATGCAGGTCGAGGTGCCGCCCGGCGCCGAGAAGCCGTTCAGCGATGCCGACATGGCAGACCCGGTAAAGCGCGGATTCTATCTTGCGACCATCGGACATTGCATGGAGTGCCACACCAAGACCAACCATGGGCCGGCCGATTTCAAGAATGCGCTCGGGCGCGGTGGCGAGGAGTTCAAGGGCCCGTGGGGTGTTTCGGTGGCGCGCAACATCACCCAGCACAGGACCAAGGGCATCGGCGCCTGGACCGACGCCCAGATCAAGGATGCGATCACCAAGGGTGTGCGGCCCGACGGCACCAAACTCAAACCGCCGATGGGTTTCGGCCTTTACGCCACCATGACAGACGCCGACCTCAATGCGATCGTCGCCTACCTGCGAACGGTGCCTCCGCGCGAGTAGCTACTTGCCCGGCTTCCGGTTCCGGCCGGTCGCGTTGTAAAGATCGACCGGAGCGAAGTCGTCGGTGAGAACTTTGGCGTTGCCCGTCGGCGGGTGCGGAGCGCGCCGCATCATTGACGCCAGCGGGTAGCGGAAATTGTGAGCTTTCTGCAGGGCTTCGGCGCGTTCCTTCACCGCGCTGTCCGGCGGTGCCTGTTGCGCCGTTCCGATCACGATCACTTCGCCGCGGCCGGTCGGATAAAGGTGCAGATCGGCGAAAACCTCTTTCATCGTTCTGATGGTCGACACGTAAAGCTCCGTGCCGTCGTGGACGTTGAACGCGGCTGCGCCGCCCGGTGACAGGCGCTCCTTCACCAGCGTGTAGAATTCCCTGGTCAGAAGATGAAACGGCACGTATCCGCCGTGATAGGCGTCGATCAGGATGAGATCGTAGGTCTGCTTGTTTCTGTTGAGGAACACGCGGCCGTCGGCCGCTATGTACTTCACCCTGTCGTTCTCGCGGATGCCGAAGTACTGCTTCGCCGCGGCGATGACGCCGGGATCGATCTCCACGGTATCGATCGCCAGTTCCGGCATGGCGCGGCCGAGGTACGTCGAGATCGACCCGCCTCCCAGGCCGATCATCAGGACCCGGCGGGGCGCCTGGGCGTAGGGCAGCGCCACAGTCATGGTTCGCGTGTAGTGGACCGGCAGATTGTCCGGGTCGCGAAGATCGACCACGGTCTCCGTGTAGTTCCGGCCCTTGAGCTGGAACGACATGGTCAGTTCGTGCCGCCTCTTGTTGATGAAGATATCGTTGTATTCTGTTTCGAGATGCGCGATTTGCCCGTCCGGCCGCTTCAGCAGCGCTGCTCGCGCCGCGTCGTCGACCAGTCCCTGCGCCCCGGCTGAAAGCGGCATCGCAGCAACCAGGCTCATCGCGGTGAGGGCGGCGGCAGCGGCGGGCTTGCGCAGCGACCAGCCGATCAGGACGAGCGCCGCCGCAACGCCCATCGCACCGAGCATCAGCGTCAGTGCGCGTGAGCCCATCACCGGCATGAGGAAGAAGGTCGTGCCCAGCGTTCCGACGATGCTGCCGACCGTGGAGATGCCGTAGACCGCGCCCGACACGGTGCCAGAGTGCGACGGGCTCCGCAGCATGAGCCTGATCGCGAACGGTGAATACATCCCGAAGAACGTTACCGGGAAAAACAGGATCGCCATCGAGGCAATCAGGCTGCCGGCCTTGAGGTCTTCTATGCCGGCCAGCACGCGTTCAAGCACCGGCTCCGCGAACAACGGCAGCAGCAGCATGTAGACCGAACCGGTCAGCACGGTGACGCCGAGCAGCGCCACGGAGGGTTTCCGGTCGGCCAGCCAGCCGCCGATGAAGTAGCCGACGGTCAGGGCGCCGAGCACCGTGGAAATCAGCGAGGCCCAGGTGTAGATGCCGCTACCAAAATACGGGTTGAGATACCGCGAGCCGAGCATCTCGAAGCTCATCACGATCCCGCCGGTCGCGAAGGCGATGGCGTAGATGAGGAGGGCTGCAGGCCTGGCGGAGGAGGAGGCAGCGGGCCGTCCGGGGCGGTCTGAGGGCAAAGAAAACTCCAATTCGGCAGATGGCAGGCGCCCCCGCGCGGTCCGGCTCTCGTCAAGCTGCGGAAGCTCGTTTTCGCACGTCCCGAGCCCCGGGAAGGCAAAGCTACACCGGCGGCAGTCCCCCGGAAAAGCCCGGACAGGGCTGCTGGCCCTTCATTTGGCCCTTCTATCGGCCTATATCTCGGCGCTTGGAAGCGAGGATTCGCCGCATGTTCATGAGAATGCGGATGTGCCGCAAGCTTTGCCCCGCCGTGTATCTGGCGGCAGCATTCGTGGTGGGCCTGCCGGCCGGTCCGGCGATGGCGCAGCCTCGGACGGTACCGGCGTCCCCCGGCGAGATGCGTCTGTCGTTTGCGCCGGTGGTCAAGCGTGCTGCGCCGGCAGTGGTTACGGTTTCCGCCGAGAAGACGGTCGAGAACCGCAATCCGCTGCTGGAAGATCCGTTTTTCCGGCGCTTCTTCGGCCGCAACTTCGGCCCGCAGGGGCCGCGCCAGCAGCACTCGCTGGGGTCCGGCGTCATCGTCGACGCTTCGGGCCTGGTGGTCACCAACAATCACGTCATCGAAGGCGCCGACCAGGTGAAGGTCACGCTTGGGGATCGCCGCGAATTCGATGTCGAGGTGGTCCTGAAAGATCCGCGTACCGACCTGGCGGTGATGCGGGTGAAGGACCGCAAGGAGCGGTTCCCCGTTCTCGAGTTCGGCAATTCCGACGAGCTTGAGGTCGGCGACCTGGTGCTTGC
>CAZGSW010000027.1:15369-17761 GCA_964528635.1 uncultured Rhodoplanes sp.
TCGGCGAAGAGCGGCGGTGGTGCAGTCCGGAGACCGTGGCTCGGTGCCAGGCTTCAGGCGGTTACGCCCGATCTCGCCGAGCGCTTCGACCTCAAGCGTCCGGCGGGTGCGGTGGTGACCAATGTCGCGCCGGAGAGCCCGGCGGCCCGTGCCGGACTGAAAACCGGCGATGTCATCGTGGCGGTGGACGGGCACGCCGTCGACGATCCCAACGCATTCGACTACCGCTTCGCAACGCGACCGCTCGGTGGACGGGCTGAACTCGGTTTGATGCGCAGCGGCCGCGAGGCCAAGCTGGCTGTTCTGCTCGAGACGGCGCCCGACCTGCCGCGTGACGAAACTGTGATCCGCGGCCGCTCGCCGTTCGTCGGCGCCAAGGTCGCCAACCTCGGACCGCTGCTGGCCGAGGAATTGCGGCTGGATATGTCCGCCGATGGCGTCGTTATTCTGGACGTGGCTGACGGCTCGCCCGCCCAGAGCGTCGGCTTGCGCCGTGGCGACGTCGTCGTCTCCATCAACGACGAGAAGGTCGGCAAGACAAGGGACCTGACGCGCCTCACCAAGACGGCAAGCCGAGTCTGGCGGGTTACGATCGAGCGGGGCGGACGGCAGATATCGGCCGTGTTCGGGGGATGAACCCGCGCGCCAAACCGGGCGCTCCCAGCCTGTTCGCTGCGGCTGGTCTCGATTCCGACGCTCCGCGTCCGCTGGCAGACAAACTGCGCCCGCAAACGCTTGCCGAGGTCGTAGGGCAGGATCACCTGCTCGGGGCGGACGGCGTGCTGAGCCGGATGCTGGCGACGCGCACCCTCGGCTCCCTGGTCTTCTGGGGTCCGCCGGGCACCGGCAAGACAACGGTGGCTCGGCTGCTTGCCAAGGAGACCGAGCTCGAGTTCGAGCAGATTTCCGCCGTATTTTCCGGCGTCGCCGACCTCAAGAAGGTTTTTGACGCGGCACGAGCGCGCCGGGAGATGGGCCGCGGCACACTGCTTTTCGTCGACGAGGTGCATCGCTTCAACCGCGCTCAGCAGGACAGCTTCCTGCCCGTGATGGAGGACGGCACCATCGTGCTGGTCGGCGCCACCACGGAAAATCCCTCGTTTGAGCTCAACGCCGCGTTGCTGTCCCGGGCGCGCGTGCTGGTGTTCCGGCCTCACGACGTGGAAGCAATCGAAAAGCTGCTGACGCGGGCGGAGGCGATCGAGGGGAAGCGTCTGCCTCTCGATCCTCAAGCGCGTGAATTGCTGGTCCGCATGGCGGATGGCGACGGCCGCGCCGCGCTGACGCTTGCCGAGGAGGTGTGGCGAGCCGCCCGTGCCGGCGAAACGTTCGATGCGGCGGGTTTGCAGAACGTGGTGCAGCGGCGCGCTCCGATCTACGACAAGGGCGCCGATGGTCACTACAATCTGATTTCCGCACTTCACAAATCGGTGCGGGGGTCCGATCCCGACGCGGCGCTCTACTACCTGTGCCGGATGCTCGATGCGGGTGAGGATCCGCTCTACATCGCGCGCCGCGTGGTGCGGATGGCGGTTGAGGACATAGGGCTTGCGGATCCGCAGGCTCTCACTGTCTGCAACGCCGCCAAGGACGCCTACGATTTTCTCGGTAGTCCGGAAGGCGAACTCGCCATCGCCCAGGCCGTGATCTACGTCGCAACCGCGCCGAAATCGAATGCCGCCTACACCGCTTATGGCGCGGCGATGCGGGCTGCGAGGGAGGGGGGCTCCCTGCTGCCGCCCAGGCACATCCTCAACGCGCCGACCAATCTGATGAAGTCGGAGGGTTATGGCCGGGGCTATGCCTACGATCACGATGACGCGGAGGCTTTCTCCGGTCAGGACTATTTCCCGGAGGCGCTGGGACGGCAGCAGTTCTACAATCCGCCGGAGCGCGGGTTCGAACGCGAGATACGAAAGCGCCTGGAGTACTGGGCGAAGCTGCGGAAAGAGAAGGGCGGGGCGTAAATGGGGCGGTGGGGGCGGACGGTGGCCGGCGCGTTTTGCGCCGTCACTTTGGCGTGGGGTTTTACCGCGATAGCGGCGGAACCCTGGGTGGGGCGCTGGGCGGTCGATCCATCAGCCTGCGGATATGGCGGCAGTTCGCCGCGAACGGCGGCGCTGGTCGTTAACGATACCTCGTTGAATTGGTATTCGGGGTCCTGCCGAATTGGGAAAATGTACAAGCTGGGGCAGACGGCCTACATCGAGGCGCGTTGCTGGGACAGCAGTGTTCCGGTGACTCTCGATCCGCGCGGCGACCGGATGCGGGTCACCTGGAATCGCGGCAAGACCGAGGAGCTTCAGCGCTGCAAGTGAGGGGGCCGGAAGGAGTATGGAATGAAAGCCCGCTGGCTTGCCCTGTGCCTGAGTTTGTTTGCCGTCACCGCTCT
>CAZGSW010000027.1:17861-29048 GCA_964528635.1 uncultured Rhodoplanes sp.
AAGAAGACCACGAAGCCCAAAGCCGCAAAGACGAAGGAATCGGCGGACAAGGCGCTGGCCAAGGCTGCGCCGGTCGGTCCGACGATGACGACGGTCGAGAAGTTGCCGGGGGCGCTGAAAACGGCTCACGTTTGCGCGATGCCAAACGCCAAGGTGGAACTCAGCACCGAGCGTTTTGCCAAGTCGACGCTGTTCTTCGTGTCGTGCACCGCTGCGCCGGGCGGGCTGACGCCTTTTGCCGTCTATGTGGCGAAAAACGCCAAGGCTGCGGATGCCAAGCTGGTGACGTTCGAAGGTCTCAAGCCGGACGGCACAGCGTCCCAGCTCGACATGTTGTATTCCGCGACACCGGTTCGCGAGACCTTCACAGGTTCCGGCGACGAGGTTCCCAATCAGAAGGTCAACAAGGAAACTCCCTGGATCATGGGAGCCTGGAAGCCGGACGACAGGCCCGGGGTCTGTGCCGTCGCGGCGCAGTGGAAACTGAATGGCGACAAGGCCGAACTCTTCCTCTGGGAAGAGGCGAAGGAATGCCCGAAGGGCGAGCTGCCGAAATACGAGCGCAAAACCGACAAGCAGCCGCCGATGCTGGTTGGCCGCGAGACGGCGGGCTGACTGCAGCCTCGGGTTCGTCACGGCAAAGCCGTCGTGGCCCGGTCCTGAACGTAAGCGGGATGCAAGCCGGGCGGCTTCTGGTACGGTGGGGCGGTACGCCACCCCACCGAGATGTGCCCGCCGCCCATGAGCCGTGCTCCGAAACCTGCCGCGAATGACGGGCAGAAGCAGCGCCCGGATCCCGTCCGCGCCGACGGCAACGCCGTGGCCACGCCATCCGGTGGCGTACAGACCGTCACCGTGAGCGGAGACGAGAACGGAATGCGGCTAGACCGCTTCTTCGAAGCGCAGTTCCCCGGGCTGTCATATTCCCATATCCAGCGGATCATTCGAAAAGGTGAGGTGCGGCTGAACGGCCGCCGCGCCGAGCCGAAAGATCGTCTGCAGACCGGGCAGACCATCCGCATCCCGCCGCTTCGGCTCGATGCGCCGAAGCCTTCGGAGAACGCCCCGCAGGGCCAGAAGGACCGGGCGGTTCTGAAGTCCATCACGCTGTACGAGGACGACGATGTACTGGTCCTCAACAAGCCGATGGGGCTTGCCGTGCAAGGCGGCTCCGGCACATTCCGGCATGTGGACGGGATGCTGGCGGCGCTCACCGATCGATCCGGACAGCGGCCCCGGCTTGTGCACCGGCTCGACAAGGACACCGCGGGATGCCTGCTGGTCGCCAAGACGCGGTTCGCCGCATCGGCCCTCGCCAAGAGCTTCCGGTCACGGTCGGCGCGAAAGATTTACTGGGCTCTGGTGGCCGGCGTCCCGCGGCCGCGGCAGGGACGCATATCGACGTTCCTCGCCAAGGAGGAGCGCGACGAGGACAGCGTCATGGTGATTGCCCGTCACGGTGCCGAGGGCGCCAGTCACGCCGTGACCTATTACGCGGTGGTGGAGACGGCAGGGCAGAAACTGACCTGGGTGTCGCTCAAGCCGGTCACCGGGCGCACCCACCAGTTGCGCGCCCACATGGATCACATCCGTCATCCGATCGTCGGCGATCCGAAATACTTCAACAAGGAGAACTGGGAACTGCCGGGAGGCATTCAGAAGAAGCTTCACCTTCTGGCCCGGAGGATATCGATCCCGCACCCGCGTGGCGGCACGATCGACGCGACTGCGCCGCTGCCGCCGCACATGCAGCAGTCGTGGAACCTGCTCGGGTTCGACACGAAGCGCTACGACCCGATTGTCGACGCGCCTGAAGAGGACTGATTGCGAATGCCCTCTGAGGCACTGGCGGCGGGCGGTCTGCAAGTCTATCTCAGGGCCATGCGCGCGATGTCCGCTTTTGCTCTCGCCGCCGGCCTGCTTCTGGTTGCGCCGGCGGCCGCCCAGCAGCGCTCCTACGACATCATGGTCGAGGAGGGCGGCAAGCCGTTGAAGAAGCGGACCAAACCGGTCGTGGAGCCGGTGCCTGAGGCGCAGAAAAAGTCCCACCCGAAACCTCGGGTTCGCGGCTCGGGCTACGTTCCGCCGACCGGACTGCCGAAGACCGAGGCCATCACGACCCCGCAGGCGCCGGGAGTCTACAGGCCACCGGCTGTGAACTCGTTCGGCGACCGCGTCATCAACTGCAACCACTCATTCTCGCTGAATGCAGGGATCGGCAACAACCCGACCGACCGCGGCTCTTACGTGCGGCAGTGCGCCAACTGACGGCCCTCAGCGAAGGCTGGCGTTGATCTTGTCGAGCGCCGCCTGTCCGGGACACAGGTCAACCGCCTCGAGCCTGTTCAAAGGCATGTCCACCGTATTGAGGTGGGCATGCAGATCCTCGGCTTCGGGCTCCACGTAGAGAAGCCCCGTCACCACCTGGCCCTTGGCGGTGTGCCTGGCGAGGAACGCCTGCGCGGCAAGCCGGTCGTGCACATCGTAGTCCGCGCCGAGTTTGCGCAGCGCGAGCCGCGTGCCGTCATGCTGTTCGACCACGTGCACCGAGCCGGGCGCGTAGTCTATCTTGATCGGGGCCCGGCCGGTGATGACGTCGAGCCTGTTCACGGTTTCGTTGTGCTCGCGGACGTAGTCGAAGCTCTTGGTCGAGCCGAGATGGTTGTTGAAAGCAATGCACGGGCTGATGACGTCGATGAAGGCCGCCCCCTTGTGCCGGATCGCCGCCTCGATCAGCGGAACGAGCTGCGTCTTGTCGCCGGAAAACGAGCGGCCCACGAAGCTCGCGCCGAGTTGCAGCGCGATGGCCGCGAGGTCGATCGAGCTGTCGGTGTTGACCACGCCGCGCTTGCTCTTGGAGCCGCGGTCTGCGGTGGCTGAGAACTGCCCCTTGGTCAGGCCGTACACGCCGTTGTTCTCGACAATGTAAGTCATGTTGATGCCGCGCCGCATGGCGTGGGCGAACTGGCCAAAGCCGATCGAGGCGCTGTCTCCGTCGCCCGATACGCCGAGGTAGATCAGGTCGCGGTTGGCGAGATTGGCGCCGGTCAGCACCGACGGCATGCGGCCGTGCACGGTGTTGAAGCCATGCGAGTTGCCGAGGAAATAATCCGGCGTCTTTGAAGAGCAGCCTATGCCGGAAATCTTGGCGACGCGGTGCGGCTCGATGGCGAGCTGAAAGCAGGCCTCGATGATCGCGCCGGTGATCGAGTCGTGCCCGCAACCTGCACAGAGCGTCGAGATCTTGCCCTCGTAGTCGCGGTGGGTGTAGCCGAGCTCGTTCTTCGGCAGTCCGGGATGGTGGAATTTCGGCTTTGCGACGTAGGTCATCGGAGCCTCACTTGTCGGCTTTAAGCGCCCTCATGCTGAGGAGCGTTGCGCAGCAACGCGTCGCAGAGCATGGGGTCGCCTCGATCCTTCGAGACGCCGCCCTGCGGCGGCTCCCCAGGATGAGGCGGAGAGCGGGTGCAATTCCCATCACGACACCGCCTTTCGCAGCGGCGTGACCTTCAGCGCGTCGAGATGATCGCCGATCGCGCGAGCGATGAAGCGGGCGGTGATCGGGGTGCCGTCGTAGTGCAGGATCGGCACCAGCCGGACCGGGTCGAGGTTGAGCTCGTTGACGATCATGGCGCGGAGCTGGGCGTCGCGGTTCTGTTCGACCACGAATACGAAGTCGTGCTCGGCAATGAAGTTCTGGACGCTGGCGTGGAACGGGAAGGCGCGGAGGCGCAGCCGGTTGAGTTGGTGACCTCGCACCTCCAGAAGTCCGATCGCCTCGTCCATGGCCGGCGATGTCGACCCGAAGTAGATCACGCCATACTTGGTGGGCTTCGTGGCATCCGCCTGCACCGGCTTCGGCACCAGGTCCTTTGCCGTCTCGAACTTCCGCAGCAGGCGCTGCATGTTGTCGACGTAGGCCGGACCTTCCTCGGTGTACCGTGCGTAGCGGTCGCGCGACGTTCCGCGGGTGAAGAACGAGCCCTTGGTCGGGTGCGTGCCCGGATAGGTGCGGTAGGGAATGCCGTCGCCGTCCACGTCGAGATAGCGGCCGAATTCCCTGCCGGCCTCCAGTTCCTCGGCGGTCATCACCTTGCCGCGGTCGTAGACCTTGCTTTCGTCCCAGGTCAGGGGGTGGCAAAGCCGGTGGTTCATCCCGATGTCGAGGTCGAGCATAAGGAATATGGTGGTCTGCAACCGTTCGGCGAGATCGAAGCACTGCGCGGCCATGTCGAAGGCTTCGGCAGGATCCTCGGGAAACAGCAGCACATGCTTGGTGTCGCCGTGCGAGGCATAGGCGCACGCGAACAGGTCGCATTGCTGGGTGCGGGTCGGCATGCCGGTCGAAGGTCCGGCGCGCTGCACGTTGAAGATGACTGCGGGAATTTCCGCGAAGTAGGACAGGCCGATGAATTCCGTCATCAGCGAAATGCCGGGGCCTGACGTTGCGGTGAAGGCGCGGGCGCCGTTCCAGCCGGCGCCGACCACGATGCCGATCGAGGCCAGTTCGTCCTCACCCTGCACGATGGCGTACTTGGCTTTCTTCGTTTCTGGATCGTGCCGCAGCCGCTTGCAGTGAGACGTGAAGGCGTCGGCAAGCGAGGAGGAGGGCGTGATCGGATACCAGGCGCAGACGGTGGCGCCGCCATAGACCGCGCCGAGCGCCGCCGCGCTGTTGCCTTCGATGAAGATGCGGTCGCCGACCTTGTCCGATTTCCGCACCCGCAGCCCGATCGGGCAATTCAGGTTCTTCAGCGCCCAGTCGCGACCAAGGTGAAGGGCGTGGACGTTGGAGGACAGGAGCTTTTCCTTGGTCTTGTACTGTTCGCCGATCAACTGCTCGATGGCCTTGACGTCCATGTCCAGCAGCGCGGACAGCGCGCCGAGATATATGATGTTCTTGAAGAGCTGACGCTGGCGCGGATCCGAATAGGTCGAGTTGGTGATCGCCGTGAGCGGCACGCCGATGACGGTGATGTCCTCGCGGAACTTCGAGGCGGGCATCGGCTTGGTGCTGTCGTACAGCAGATAGCCGCCCGGCTCGATCGACGCGACGTCCTTGTCCCAGGTCTGGGGGTTCATCGCCACCATCATGTCGACGCCGCCGCGCGCGCCGAGGAACCCGTCCTCGGTGATGCGGACCTCGTACCAGGTCGGCAACCCCTGAATGTTCGACGGGAAGATGTTGCGGGGGGAGACCGGAACTCCCATCCGCATCACCGAGCGGGCGAACGTCTCGTTGGCGCTCGCCGAGCCCGAGCCGTTGACGTTGGCGAAGCGGATGACGAAGTCGTTTACGCTGCTGATCGGGCTGGCTGGCATGGCGAATTCGCGTGGGTCATGTCGATGAGATACTTCTGCATGTCCCACGCACCTGTGGGGCAGCGTTCGGCGCACAAGCCGCAGTGCAGGCACACATCCTCGTCTTTGACCATGACGTTGCCCGTTTTGAGGCCGTCCTGAACGTAAAGATCCTGCGACGTATTGGTCGCAGGCGCGCGGAGCCGCGTTCGCAGATCGGCTTCTTCGCCGTTCATGGTGAAGGTAATGCAGTCCATCGGGCAGATGTCGACGCATGCATCGCATTCGATGCAAAGCGACGAGGTGAACACCGTCTGGATGTCACAGTTCAGGCAGCGTTGCGCCTCCGCGAAGCCGAGGTTCGGATCGAAGCCCAGTTCGACTTCTGCTCTGATGTCCTTGAGCGCGATCACCTTGTCTCGGAGCGGAACCCGGTATCGTTTGTCGGCCGAGATGTCGTTGTCATAGCTCCACTCGTGAATGCCCATTTTCTGACTGGTGACGTGCACCTCAGGAAGCGGGCGCTCCTTGACGTCCTCGCCGGAACACAGCTTGTGGATCGAGAGCGCGGCATCATGGCCGTGTGCCACAGCCCAAATGATGTTCTTCGGGCCGAACGCGCTGTCACCGCCGAAAAACACCTTGGGATGAGTGGAGGCCATGGTCGCAGGGTCGACCTTGGGCATGTTCCACTTGTCGAATTCGATGCCGATGTCGCGTTCGATCCAGGGGAATGCGTTCTCCTGGCCGACCGCCACAAGAACATCGTCGCATTCGAAAAGCTGGTCGGGCTCGCCGGTCGAAACCAGGTTGCGGCGCCCCTTGGCGTCGTATTCCGCCTTGACCTTCTCGAACACCACGCCGGTCAGCTTGCCGTCGGTGTGGACGAACTCCTTCGGCACCAGGAAGTTGAGGATCGGAATGTCCTCGTGCATGGCGTCCTCCTTTTCCCAGGGGGACGCCTTCATCTCCTCGAAGCCGGAGCGCACGATCACCTTCACGTCGTCGCCGCCGAGGCGGCGAGACGAGCGGCAGCAGTCCATCGCCGTGTTGCCACCGCCGAGCACAATGACGCGCTTGCCGATCTTCGTGGTGTGCCCGAACGACACTGACGACAGCCAGTCGATGCCGATGTGGATGTTGGCCGCCGCTTCCTTGCGGCCGGGAATCTCCAATTCGCGGCCGCGCGGGGCGCCGGAGCCGATGAACACCGCGTCGTAGCCCTCCGCGAGCAGCGCTTTCAAACTGTCAATCCGCTTTCCGCCGACGAACTCGATGCCCATGTCGAGGATGTATCCGGTCTCCTCGTCGATCACGCTGTCGGGCAGGCGGAACTTCGGAATCTGCGAACGCATCATGCCGCCGGACTTCGGGTCCTGGTCGAACACGGTGCAGTGGTAGCCGAGCGGCGCGAGGTCGCGCGCCACGGTGAGCGAGGCGGGGCCGCCGCCGACCAGCGCAATGCGTTTGCCGTTCTTTGCGACCTTTGGCGGCATGCGGCCGGAGACGTCACCCTTGTAGTCGGCGGTGACGCGCTTGAGCCGGCAGATTGCGACCGGGTCCTTTTCGACGCGACCGCGCCGGCACGCCGGTTCGCATGGGCGGTCGCAGGTGCGTCCGAGAATTCCCGGAAACACGTTTGATTTCCAATTGATCATGTAGGCATCGCTGAAGCGGCCTTCGGCGATCAATCGGATGTATTCGGGAACTGGCGTGTGAGCCGGACAGGCCCATTGGCAGTCGACGACTTTGTGGAAGTAGTCCGGTGCCGCGATGTCGGTCGGTTTCATTTACTCCTGCATCTGCAAGGCATCCCCGCGGAACTCTGTCGAAGGGCGGTCCTGCAGCCTTTGCGATTTCATCCCCAGCGGCCGGCTCTGACGGCCGATTCCAAGAATAATGTTAGTTTAGACGCCCTCTGAATTCCACTGGGACCGATCCAAAATCGTCTCATTGTGAACGCGGGCCGGCTCACAAAACCTGTGTTATGGCAAAGAACGGCATCCGGAAGCTGCTGTTGTTGCACTGCACCATCCACCATGCGCGATATTCTTGAAGAACTGTATGCCAACCAACCGCTCGACCCTGTGGAGGCGGCGCGCCGCGGTGCGCGGCCGGCATTGCGTGCGCGCTTCTACAAAAAAGCCGGCATAGGCGATGAAGGGGCGGGCGGCTTTCCGGTGCTGCTGGACGGTCGATCAGTCCGATCGCCTGCCAGGGCCGAACTCGCCGCTCCTTCGCGCGAACTTGCACGCGCGATTGCGGCAGAATGGGATGCCCAGCGAGATCAGGTCGATCCGGCGCGCATGCCGCTGACCCGGCTTTCCAATTCCATAATCGACGGCGTGGTTCGCAGCCCCGGCCCGGTGGCTGCCGAGGTCGAAAAGTATCTTGGATCGGATCTTGTATTTTATCGCGCGGACGAACCCGCAGGGCTCGTTGCCAGCCAGTCGCAGCATTGGAATCCCGTACTCGATTGGGCGCGCGACGAACTTGGCGCGCGGTTCGTGCTGGTCGAAGGGATCGGTTTTGTCGCGCAGCCGCCGGAGGCGATCGCCGCGGTTGTGTGCGTAATCCCGAAGGATCCGTGGCAACTTGGCGCAGTCAACTCGGTGACATCCCTGACAGGCTCCGCCCTGATCGCGCTGGCGCTGGCTCACGGCCGGCTCGACGCCGCAGCGGCCTGGGCCGCGGCGCACGTCGACGAAGACTGGAACATGCAGACCTGGGGCCGCGACGAGCAGGCGCTGGCACGGCGGGATTTCCGCTATGCCGAGATGCAGGCCGCGGCGCTTGTTCTGGACCTGCTGAGACAATGACGCGAACCGCCGTTCGCGGGTGAGGGAGGACTGTCTTGAACGCAACGCCAGCCGCCAAGTCGCCACGCTTTCCGCAACTCGGCCTCAATGAACTCAATCCGGAGCAACGTAAGCTTGCCGACGAGATCATGACTTTCTCCCGCGTTGGCATCAGCGGTCCGTACAACATCCTGATGCGGAGTCCGGTGTTGCTCCGGCGGATGCTGGATCTTCTCGACTATCTGCGCTGGAACACGTCGCTGCCGCTGCACCTCAACGAGTTCGCTATCCTGATCGTGGGGCGGCGCTGGCGCTCGCAGATCGAATGGTTCGCTCATGTGCCGATCGCGCTCAAGGCCGGGTTATCGCAATCAATCGTCGATGATCTGAAACAGAAGAAGCGGCCGGCTGGGATGAAGGACGACGAGGCGATCGTGTACGACTTCTGCACTGAACTCGCCGCCACCCATCAGGTCTCGGACGAGACCTTTGCGCGTGCCAGATCGATCCTCGGCGAGCAGCAGGTGGTCGACCTGGTGGCGACCAGCGGCACCTACGTGACCGTGGCGATGCTGCTTGCTGTCGCCGAAGCCATGCCGCCCGACGGAGCGGAGCCGCCGTTCAAGCCCGGAGAGCCGTGACCGCGGCGGCGATCCGTTCGCCAACGCCGGCCCAGTCGCCCGCTTCGGTCTGCCTGAACAGACGCATGTCCGGGTACCACGGGGTGTCGTCCCGGCCGAGCAGCCAGCGCCATTCCGGTATCATCTGGAGGGCCACGAAAGTGGGGCGTCTGAGCGCGCCTGCGAGATGAGCGATGGAGGTGTCGGTGGTGACGACGAGGTCGGCCAGTTCCATCACCGCTGCGGTGTCGAGGAATGCACCGCCGTTTTCATCGAACTCCGGGCCCAGCGTCTCGATCCGGCCGGTAAACGTATCGATCTGTTCGACTCCGGCCCCTTTCTGCAGGGAAATCAATCGCACACCCGGCAGTGCCGCGAGCGAAGCCAGTGCGGCGAGCGGCATCGACCGGCCGCGGTCCACCCGGAAATGCGGCTTGCCCTGCCATGCAACTGCGATCTTGAAACTATGATCACCGAGTTTCGTCCGCCAGCGGGCAACACGTTCCGGCTGGGCGAACAGATACGGCGTCTCCGCCGGGATCGTCTCGACCGTGAGGCCTTCGATCCCTGGCACGCTCATCAGCGGCGCCCAGCGGATTGCCGCGTTGCGCGGCATCTCGATCTGCTCCACCACTTCGACCCCGCGCAGGCTGGAGAGGAGTGGCACCAGCGCGGGCAGGGCGAGCAGCGTGACGCGGTGGCCTTGTGCCGCCAGCCGCGGTGCGAACCGGGTACTCTGGATAATGTCGCCCGAACCCTGCTCGGTAACCAGCACCAGCCGGTAGCCGCCCGGCGCCTCTCCGTTCCATCGCGGAAACGGCAGCATCGCAAAGGTGGGGCGCTGCGGATCGTAGCGGAATTCGTAGTTCGGCCAGGCCGCGAGCCAGTCGCCTTGCAGGAGCTGGATACGCGCCAGCGCGTGTCGCGTGTTGCGGCTCGCAGGCGCGAGCCGGGCCGCTTCTTCGAGGTCGTGCCGCGCCGCCCTGAGGTCGCCGGCCTCGAGGCGAAGCTGGCCGCGGCCTGCGAGTGCGGCTGGCAGGTCGGGACGCAGCGCCAGTGCCCGGGCGTAGCTCTCCAGGGCGTCGCCGACACGCCCCGCCTCGTCGAGCAGGACGCCGCGGTTGGCGTGGGCGTCGGCGTTCTCTGTATCATGAGCGAGAAGGCGTTCGACGCTCTCCAGCGCCTCGTCGTTGCGGCCGAGATCGTGCAGGAGATCGCCGCGGGTGCCGTGCAGCGCCACAAGATCGGGCCGCAACGCCATGGCGCGGTCCAGTGCCGCGAGCGCGGGTTCCGGATGTCCCAGCCGACGCAGGGCAAGTGCGCGATGGTAGTGCGCCTCGGCATCGTCCGCATTTTCGGCGACGGCGCGGTCCAGATGGTCGAGCGCGGCTTCGGTCCGGCCTGTCGCAAGCAGCGCCTGTCCCATCAGAGCAAGGATGCGGGCGTCCCGGACTCCCAGCGCCAGGGCGCGCTGGGCCGCAGCCAATGCCTCGGCAGGACGGCCGAGCTGCACTCCGATCGTGGCGAGCTGGCGGTGAGTCTCGGCCTGCGCTGGTTCGGCTTGCAGGATGGTCCGATAGGCCTGGGCCGCCTCGTCGAGGCGGCCCGCGCGATACAGCGCCCGCGCCTGGTCAAGCCGCGCTTTCAGGGATCGGGTGCCGGTATCCTGCGACATGGAGAAGGCACTGTAACGCCGGGCGTGGACGGCGCCAGCGGGCGGCGTGCCGGGCGGGGGCCGCCGTGGTATGCCTCTTGCTCACATCTTGGACTGCCTGCGGGCAGGGCTGGCGGCTCAAACGACCATGAAAGACATCCTCGAAAAGCTGGAAACGCGGCGCGAGCAGGCCCGCCTTGGCGGCGGCCAGACCCGTATCGATGCGCAGCACAAGCGCGGCAAGCTGACCGCCCGCGAGCGCATCGAGCTCCTGCTCGACAAGGGCTCGTTCGAGGAGTTCGACATGTTCGTCGAGCACCGCTCCAGCGACTTCGGTATGGAGAAGACCAAGATCCCGGGCGATGGCGTCGTCACCGGCTGGGGCACCGTGAACGGCCGCACCGTCTACGTGTTCTCCAAGGACTTCACCGTGTTCGGCGGCTCGCTCAGCGAGACCCACGCCCAGAAGATCGTCAAGGTGCAGGATATGGCGATGAAGGCGCGCGCGCCGGTGATCGGCCTGTTCGACGCCGGCGGCGCCCGCATCCAGGAAGGCGTCGCTTCGCTCGGCGGCTACGGCGAGGTGTTCAAGCGCAATGTCATCGCCTCCGGCGTCATCCCGCAGATCAGCGTCATCATGGGACCGTGCGCGGGCGGCGACGTCTATTCGCCGGCCATGACGGACTTCATCTTCATGGTGAAGGACACGAGCTACATGTTCGTCACCGGCCCGGACGTGGTGAAGACCGTGACCAACGAGGTCGTCACGGCGGAGGAACTGGGCGGCGCGTCGGTCCACACCGTCAAGTCCTCC
>CAZGSW010000028.1:0-25025 GCA_964528635.1 uncultured Rhodoplanes sp.
CGGAATTGCTCCAGCAACGCCGCCTCGTCGGCTTTCGCCGCAGCCAGATGACGTGCCTTGACGTGGCCGTAACCACGGATTTTTTCCGGCAAGGCGGCTAGCGCGACCGCCACCGGATGGTTGTCGGAGCTGAGCCTGCCGATCAACTCATCGAGAATCGCCTCGTATTCGGCACGGAGCCGGCGCTCCATCCGGCGATCGGCGCTGTAACCGAACGGGTCGAACGGCGTGCCGCGCAGAAACCTGAACTTCGCCAGCACGCCGAGCGCGCTCATCATCCACGGCCCGAACGACATCTTGCGGGGCAGCCCTGTGACCGGATCGGGTTTGGCCAGCAGCAGCGGCGGCGCGAGATGGAACTCGTAGCGGAGGTTCTTGCCGTCAAACGTCTCCGCCACCTGCCTGGCAAAGCCGCCGTCGGTGTAGAGCCGCGCCACCTCGTATTCGTCCTTGTACGCCATCAGCTTGAACAGATAGCGCGCCACCGCCTCCGCAAGACCGCATGCGCCGGGCGCTTTGGCTGCTTCCGCGGCCTTCACCTTCTCCACCAGCGTCCGGTACCGCCTGGCGTACCGCGCCCCCTGGTAAGCGGTCAGAAACTCCACGCGACGCGCCACCATGTCGTCAAACGACTGCGACAACCGGCGCGTCTCGTCGACGACCGGCGGCTTCGCCAGCGCCTCGACACCGGCGGGATCGACCGCCATGCGGCGACCGAATCGGAACGCCGCGATGTTGACGTTCACGGCCTCGCCGTTGAGCGCGATGGCCTGCTCGATAGCGTCGCCGGACAGCGGGATGGCGCCAAGCTGGTAGGCGTAGCCCACCAGGAAAACGTTGGCCGCCAGGGTCGATCCGAACAGCGCGGTGGCCAGCCGGTTGGCGTCCACAAAGTGGCTTTGCCCGGCGCCTGCCGCGGCGGATATCGCGCGCTTGATACGCTCGGTCGGCAGTGAGAAGTCGGGATTGCGGGTGAAGTCGCCAGGCACGAATTCGGCGAGATTGACCACCATGGCGGTGCGACCCTGCTGCACCGCGGCCAGCACCTTCTTGTTGCCGGCGACCACGATGTCGCCACCAAGCACCAGATCTGCGCCGCCAGCGGCCACGCGGATCGCATGAATGTCCTCAGGACGCTCCGCAATGCGCATGTGGCTGTAGACCGCGCCGCCCTTCTGGGCGAGGCCGGCCATATCGATCACGCCCACGCCCTTGCCTTCGAGGTGCGCCGCCATGCCAAGGATGCCGCCGATAGTGACGACGCCAGTGCCACCCACGCCGGTAACGATGATATTGTAGGTCTGCGCAATCCGGGGATGCTCGGGTTCGGGCAGCGGCGGCATTGGCGCGTCAAGGTTCGCGCCGGTCCCTCGCTTGAGCTTCGCTCCGTGCACCGTGACGAACGACGGGCAGAAGCCTTTGATGCACGAAAAGTCCTTGTTGCAGGACGACTGGTCGATGGTGCGCTTGCGGCCGAATTCGGTCTCCAGCGGCTGCACCGACACGCAATTGGACTGGACACCGCAGTCGCCGCAACCCTCGCACACCAGTTCGTTGATGATGACGCGCTTGTCCGGGTCCGGATACGTGCCGCGCTTGCGGCGACGGCGCTTCTCGGCGGCGCAGGTCTGATCGTAGATCAGCACGGTGCAACCGGGAATCTCCGCCAGCACCTTCTGCACCGCCTGCAATTCGTCGCGGTGATGGAATGTCGTGCCGGGCGGCCACGCGATGCCGGCCGGATACTTCTTCGGCTCGTCGCTGACCACCACGACGCGCTTCGCGCCCTCCGCCGCAACCTGCTGCGCAATCTGCCAGACGGTGAGGCCGCCGTCGTGCGCCTGACCTCCGGTCATCGCAACCGCGTCGTTGAAAAGCACCTTGTAGGTGATGTTGACCCCGGAGGCGATCGCTGCACGGATCGCCATGTATCCCGAATGGTTGTAGGTGCCGTCGCCGATGTTCTGGAACACGTGCGGACGGTTCGAGAACGGCGCCTCGCCGATCCAGTTCGCGCCCTCGCCGCCCATGTGCGTGAAGCCGAGCGTCGATCGGTCCATCCACTGCGCCATGAAATGGCATCCGATGCCGGCGTAGGCACGCGAGCCTTCCGGCACCACGGTCGACGAATTGTGCGGGCAGCCTGAACAGAAATAGGGCGTGCGGACGGCGACATCCTGCGTCACCGCAAGCACGCGTTGCGCCTCCTTCAGACGTGCGACCTGCGCCGCGATCCGTTCGTTCGGCGCCACCTTGAGGATGCGTTCGCCGATGCAGATCGCCACGTCGTTCGGATCGAGCGCGCCCTTCACCGGGAACAGCCAGTTGCCCTGCTCGTCCTTCTTGCCGATGCAGACCGGCTGGTTCGCCGTGCCGTAGAGTTCCTCGCGGACCTGCACCTCGATCAGCGAGCGCTTCTCCTCGACCACGATGATAAGATCGAGACCCCTGGCAAATTCCTGCAGATCGTCCCTGCCGATCGGCCACGGACAGCCGACCTTGCAGATGCGCAGCCCCAGATCGTTGCAGCCGACCTCGTCGATGCCCAGTTCATCGAGCGCCTGGCGCACGTCGAGGTAGGCCTTGCCGGTGGTGATGACGCCGATTTTCGGATTGCGCCCCCCCGACGTGATCGTGCGGTTGAGCCTGTTGGCGCGAATGAACGCCAGCATGGCGTCGCGCTTGTAGTCATGAAGGCGCGCTTCCATGCCGAGGATGCTGTCGTTGAGGCGGATGCCAAGCCCGCCCTCCGGCATGACGAAGTCGGTCGGAGTTACGATCTTCACGCGATCAAGACTGCCGTCGACTGTGCCGGTGGACTCCACGGTCTCGTGCATGCACTTGAGCGCGGTCCAAGCGCCGGTGAAGCGCGACATCGCGAAGCCGTAGAGCCCGTAATCGATGATCTCCTGCAACCCGGCCGGATTGAGGATCGGGATCATCACGTCGACAAAGTGGAATTCGGACTGGTGAGCGGTCGTCGACGATTCCGCGGTGTGATCGTCCCCCATCAGCGCGAGCACGCCGCCATGCTTCGAGGTGCCGGCGAAATTCGCGTGACGGAACACGTCGCCGGAGCGGTCGACTCCCGGTCCTTTGCCGTACCAGATGCCGAACACACCGTCGTATTTGCCTTCGCCGCGCAGCTCAGCCTGCTGGCTGCCCCAGAGTGCGGTCGCCGCCAGATCCTCGTTGATGCCGGGCTGGAACAGCACATCGTTCCTTTGCAGAAGCGCCGCCACCCGCTGGAACTGGTAGTCGAGCCCGCCGAGCGGGGAGCCCCGGTACCCGGTCACATATCCCGCGGTGTTGAGACCGGCCCTGCGGTCCAGCTCCTTCTGCATCAGCGTCAGCCGCACCAGGGCCTGATAGCCGGTCACGAAGACCCGGCTCTTCGTCAGGTCGTACTTGTCGTCAAGCGTGACGTGGTTGAGCGACATGGTCTTGGCGGGCCTCCGCCTCACGATTGTGCCCGGCGCCAGCTGGCCGGCAAATCACCTTGGAATCATTGCAGAAATAATACCAGCCTGGCGGACCGGCAATGCGTCCCCGGAAATTTGACTGGTCGTGTCGCGATGTTGCCGCCGCCGGAAACGAAATGATCGGCAGGCGCGCGCCCGCGCATTTTGGCGCAACGCAGCATCGCTGAGCCATGCTATGCTGACTGAACCACACGGAGGCCCGCCCCATGAACCAGCACGCCAGCCCCGCCAACACCGCGCCAGCCGGTATTTCCCCTGAGGAATGGCAGGCCCGGATCGATCTCGCTGCCGTCTACCGGCTGTGCGCGCACTACGGCTGGGATGACGTGATCTACAACCATTGCTCCATGCGGGTGCCGGGCGAGCCGACCAAGTTTCTGATGAAGCAGCACGAACTGCTCTGGAGCGAGGTGACCGCCTCCAACCTGCGCAAGGTCGACATGACCGCGGACCTTGACGAGCGGGCCGGCGTCAACCGGCCCGGGTTCACCCTGCATGGCGGCGTGCTGTCCGCCCGTCCGGATGTGAACTGCGCCGTCCATGTCCACACCGAGACCGGGTTCGCCATCTCGGGCCTCAAGAGCGGATTGCGCATGGTGTCCCAGCAGGCCATCCGCTTCTACAATCGCATGGGCTATCACGCCTACGAAGGCATCACCGAGGATTTCGAGGAGCGCAAGCGGATCAACAACGACCTCGGCCAGAACCGCGCGATGATCATGCACAATCACGGCCTGCTCACCGTCGGCAAGACTGCGCGCGAGGCGTTCGTGCTGATGAAAACCCTGATCGAGGCCGCCAACATCCAGCTCAAGATGGAGGCGACCGGCAGCGAATTGATCGAGATCCCGTCGCAAATCTGCGAGAGCACCGCGCGTCAATACGAGAAGCACGACAGCGGCCGTGGCTCCGCGGATTGGCCGGCGTTCCTTCGCATGATGGACCGGATCGATCCGAGCTATCGCAACTGATCGGCATTCGGACTCCCGTCCGCTCCGCCGATCAAGGGATCTCCGGCTGCGTCACGTAGCGCCACCGTAGTGGAGTCGGTTCTGATCAACCCCGGCAAAGGCTGGACGATCCGGCACCGCGTTACTTTGGTTGCGCTCGCGGTGGCCCTCCCCCTGATCCTGCTGAGCTCCGGGATCATCTGGCAGCTTGCACAGAACGAACGGGCCAACCGGCGCGACGCGATCTTCTATTCGGTCCGCCAGTTGATGAATTCCGTTGACGCCGAATTGAGCAAGCAGATCACCATCGCGCACGTGCTCGCCTCGTCGACGTCTTTGCAGAACGACGACTTCGCCACGTTCCGGATGGAGGCCAAACGGGCCCGGCCGAGCCTGTCCGGAAGCTGGATCGTCATCGCCGACCAGGACGGCAATCAAATCTTCAATCTCGCGCGATCGGCCGGCGAAAAGCTCGGGACCCGTCTCCCCGCCTCGATCGAAAGGCAGAAGCGCGCGCTCGCAACGGGCGCCATTCAGGTCTCCGGCGTGTTCGTTAGCGCGAGCCGGCGCATCCCCATCGTCACTGTCGACATTCCCGTGGTTCGTCCGGGCAGATCTCCGCTCGGCCTTGCCCTCATCATCGACTCCAGCGGGTTCAAGCAATTGCTGGACGAGCGCTATCTGCCCGAGGGCTGGCTTGCCGGCCTGATCGACCGCAACGGCAACCTGATCGCCCGCTCCCGGGATCATGACAGGACTGTCGGCAAGCCAGCGTCGGCAACTTTCCGCAAGGCCGTAGCTGGGTCGCGCGAAGGGCTCGCCGATACCTTCACACTGGAAAACGAGGCTACCACCACCGCACATACCACCTCGGCCCTGAGCGGCTGGGTTATGGGGCTCGCCGCCAACCGCGCCGTGTTCGAGGCGCCCATCCGCAGGACCCTGGTCTGGGCGAGCGCGGCGGCCGCCGGGGCGTTGGTGCTGAGCATGCTGCTCGGCCTCTGGGCCGCCCGCCGCATCGCGGCCCCGATCGAAAGGATCGAGCAAGGAACCCACGCCCTGCTCCGCCGCGAACCCGTTCAATTCGCGCGGACCGGCGTGCCGGAGGTGGACCGTGCGCTCGATGCGTTTGTATCCGCCGCGGAGTCCCTGGAAAAACACGAGAAGGAGCGCGACGAACGCGAAGCGCACGTTCGCCTGATCATGCGGGAGCTGTCGCACCGGTCGAAGAATCTCCTCGCCATCGTTCTTGCGATCGCACGGCAGACGTCGCGCACGACAACGAACTTCCACGAATTCGAGGAGCGTTTCAACGCGCGCATTCAGGCTCTGGCGGATGCCCATGACCTGCTGGTCGAACAGCAATGGATCGGAGCCTCGCTGGACGATTTGGTGAACGCGCAGTTGTCGGCTTTCGGGACCGAACGGGTCAGCGCAGGAGGCGATAAGATCCTGCTGCGCGCGGAAGCCGTTCAGAACGTCGCCCTGGCCCTGCACGAGCTGGCGACCAATGCCGTCAAGTACGGCGCGCTTTCAGTGGCACAAGGCCGCGTCACAATCGATTGGAAATGGCGCGATGCAGCCCCGGACAAGCGGGTTGTGCGGCTGGTCTGGCGGGAGACCGGCGGACCGCCGGTGGTCGAGCCGGAACGCAAAGGCTTCGGCCGGTTCGTTCTGGAGCGCGTCACGGTGAACGCACTCGGCACCGGCGGGATCGAGTTCAATCCGTCCGGTGTGGTCTGGACATGCGATATCGATCCGGAGCACATCGTGGCGCCGGGAAGCCAGCCCGCACCGCAACGGCTGGCATCCTGACGGCCGAGCCGTCATATACGGTTTCCGGCGCTCCAGTTCCAGAAATCACGGCCCTCCTCGCGCATGAACTTCGCCAGCACCATCTTGTGCACCTCGTCGGCACCGTCGACCAGACGCGCGGCGCGCGCCGCCCGGTAAACCCACTCGACGATGGTGTCCTTGGAGTACCCGCGGGCGCCTTGCAACTGGATCGCGACGTCGGCCGCCTGATGCAATGTGTTGGCGACATGGACCTTCGCCATCGACACCTCCTTGCGGGCACGGTCGCCCTGGTCGAGTTTCCAGGCGGCGTGCATGACCAGGAGCCTGCCGATCTGGATGTTGTGCGCCACCTCGCCGAGCTTGATCTGGACGCTCTCGCGATCGGCAAGGCGGATGCCGAAGCCCTCGCGGCGGTTCACATACTCCTGCGCGATCTCCATGCAGCGTTTGGCCCAGCCGGTCCAGCGCATGCAGTGCGTGAGCCGTGCCGGACCCAGACGCACCTGCACCACCTTCAGTCCGTTGCCGAGCCCCCCGAGAATGTCCTCGTCCGCAACCTCGAGCCCGTCGAACTCCAGTTCGCAATGGCCGCCATGCTCTTCCGGGCCCAGGATCGGGATGCGCCGGACGATGCGCCAGCCCGGCTGGTCCTTGTGGTACAGGAAGGTGGTGATGCCCTTGCGCTTGTCGTCGGAGGTGCGCGCCGCAAGGATGAAGTGCGAGGCCGCTGCGGCGCCGGTGATGAACCACTTGCGGCCGTAGATCCTCCAGCGGTCCCCCTTCTTTTCGGCATAAGTCCGTATCATGCTCGGGTCGGAGCCGCCGCCGGGAGCAGGCTCTGTCATGGCGACGGAGGAACGGGCCTTTCCCTCCACGATGGGCTTGAGCCACTTCTCCTTCTGCGCCGGCGTGCCCAACAGCTTCAACACGTTCATGTTGCCGTCGTCCGGTGCCATGCAATTGAATACAAGCGGGCCGAATACCGAACGCGCAGCCTCCTCATACATGACCGCCCAGGCGACAATCGGGAGGTCCATGCCGCCGTATTCCTTCGGCGACTGAGGCGCCCAAAGTCCGGCCTGCCGTGCAAGCCCCCGAACCGGCGCGAGCCGCTCGTCGGGAATGTTTTCATGCTCCGAGAAATTGACAGGGTCTGCCTCGAGCGGCAGCACGTGTTCATCGACGAAGGCACGGGTGCGCTTGCGCAGATCCTCGATCTCGGGGGGGAGTGTAAAATCCATTCCAATTTACCGGCGTTGCATCGTTGCGTTGAGACGTGACAGCATATTGTCACCTCCCGCAGCAATCCGGAAAGACCACCCCGGGGGACTGTCGCAAATGGCCAACTTTACTCCCGTTTCTGCGTTGATCGGCGGTGCAACGATCGGGCTCGCCATCGCGCTCCTCATGCTCCTGAACGGGCGCATTGCCGGCATCAGCGGCATCCTCGGAGACCTGCTGGCGCCCGCTGCGAACCATCGCGACTGGAGGGTCGCGTTCCTTGCCGGTCTGATTGCGGCGCCATTGCTCTACGGCGCCGCCGGACTGCTGGCCGGACGTTTCGCGCTGCCCGTGCCGGACATGCCGGGGTGGACGCCGGTGGTCCTGGGTGGGCTGCTGGTCGGCTTCGGCGTCCGGATGGCCGGCGGCTGTACCTCCGGTCACGGTGTCTGCGGGATGGCGCGGCTGTCGGCCCGCTCGATCGTCTCGACCGCCATCTTCATGGGGACCGCCGCGGCCGTCGTGTTCGCGGCCCGGCACGGAGCCGGGGTCTAGCCATGGCCCTCCTCGCGGCATTCGCCTGCGGCCTGCTGTTCGGCACCGGCCTGCTGATTTCCGGGATGACACAGCCTGCAAAAATCCTCGATTTCCTTGACGTGGCCGGCATCCCTGCAGGTCGATGGGATCCTTCAATGGCGCTGGTGATGACCGGCGCATTCGCGGTCACTTTTCTTGGCTATCGTCTGGCGCGGCGGCGCGGGACTCCACTGTGCGCGGCACGAAATTTCTGGCCGACGCGCACCGACATCGACGGACCATTGATCGCAGGCTCGATCATGTTCGGTCTGGGCTGGGGACTCGTCGGGCTTTGCCCCGGTCCGGCGCTGGTCAATTTCGTGACCCTGAACGCCAAGGTGTTCGGATTCGTCGCCGCGATGATGGTCGGCATGATGGTGCACGACAGATGGTGGGCGCCGATGCAGCATATTCGCCGCCACGGCCTGGTCCGCCTTTCGAACGAAGGCTAAAGCGGGATGACTTGTCCTTGAATCGTCATCCCGCTTTAGCTCTTTGTTTGAGCATGATCTTTTCCGAAAATCGGTTCCCGCTTTTCGGGATCATGCTCTAGCCCCGCAGCGCCACCATCTGGCCGCCGTCGACCACGACCGTTGTGCCGGCCATGTAGCTGCCGGCATCGGAAACCAGCAGCAACAGGGGCCCGTCGAGATCGCCGTCCTGACCGAACCGGCCGACCGGGATGTCGCGGGTCAGGCCCTTGCCCTCGCCTTCGAGGTAGTCGCGGTTGATCTCGGTCACGAACCAGCCCGGCGCGATCGCGTTCACGCGCACGCCCTTGAAGGCGAGTTCAAGCCCAAGCGCCTTGGTCATCTGGATCACGCCCGCCTTGGCCGTGGAATAAGCGATAGTGCCTTTGGACACACCGAAGCCGAGCACCGAGGCGATGTTGACGATAGCACCCTTCTTGCCCGCGGCCAGCATCCGCCGGGAGGCTTCCTGCGCCCAGGCAAAAACAGCGTCGAGGTTGGTCCCGACCACGCGCCGCCATTCCTCTTCCGAAAGTTCGACCGCGCGCGTGGAATGCGCCACACCGGCATTGTTGACGAGTATCGTAACGGTGCCGAGCGCCTTCTCCGCGGCATCGAACGCTCGCGCCATCGAGCCGCGGTCGAGCACGTCGGCCTCCAGCGCGACGGCCCTTCCGCCCGCCTGCTCGATACTGCGTTGCAATTCCTTCAACCGCTCCACGCGACGCGCCACCAGCGCCACCGCGGCGCCGTTTGCCGCCAGCACTTGCGCAAAGCGGCGGCCAAGCCCGCTCGATGCGCCGGTGACCATCGCCACCCGTCCAGCCAGATCGAAAATCTCCGCAGCCTTCATGGATTCCCTCACGGGCCGCCATAAAGCAAGCGCGGCAGCCAGGTGGCAAGCCCCGGGAAGTACCACAGGGCAATCAGGGCGATAAGCTGGATCGCCACGAACGGCACGATTCCCAGATAGATGTGCCGGGTGGTGACCTCGGGCGGTGCCACTCCGCGAAGATAGAACAGGGTCGGTCCAAGCGGAGGGTGCATGTAAGAGGTCTGCAGGTTCAGGGCCATCATCACACCGAGCCAGACCGGATCGACCCCTGGCATTGCCAGCAACGCGGGGCCGACGATCGGCACCACGACAAAGATGATCTCGAACGCATCCATCACGAAGCCCAGCAGGAACATCGCCAGCATGACAGCGAGTATCGCGCCTGCCGTTCCACCCGGCAGGTTCGACAGCGTGCGATGCACCAGATCATCCCCGCCGAGTCCTCTGAACACCAGACTGAACACGGTGGCGCCAATCAGGATCAGAAAGATCATGCAGGTGATCTGCGCGGTCTTGTGCACCGTCGGACGAAGAGTCTCGCCAAGCCGCGCCCGGCGCGCTGTCAGCAGGATCGCACCCACTGCTCCGATCGAGGCGGCTTCGGTCGGCGTCGCCACTCCGCCCAGGATCGAACCAAGCACGGCAAGTATGAGCGCCAGTGGCGCGACCAGCACCTCCATCACGCGACGCACCAGCGCCAGGCCGCGCGGCCCATCCGGGTCGGGCAGAATGGCCGGCGAGGTCTTCGGGAAGAACACCGCGGTGAAGAGCAGGAAAACGATGTACAGCGCCACCAACGCCAGCCCCGGGACCATCGCGCCGGCAAACAGATCGCTCACCGTCACGGATCTGGGAGCAAACACACCCTGCGAAAGCTGCGCGGCCTGATAGGCAGTCGAAAGCTGGTCGCCAAGCAGCACCAGCACGGTTGAAGGCGGAATGATCTGCGCCAGCGTCGCCGAAGCGGCCACTGTGCCGGCGGCAAGCGCCGGGGAATAGCCGTGCCGCAGCATGGCGGGCAGAACAATAAGCCCCATCGTAACGGCGGTGGCGCCGACGATACCGGTCGATGCAGCCAGCAGAGCTCCGACCAGGCACACCGAGATACCCAGCCCTCCCCGCAGGCTGCCGAACAGCCGGCCCATGGTTTCCAGCAGCTCCTCGGCGATGCGCGAACGCTCCAGCATCACGCCCATGAACACGAACATCGGAATCGCAAGCAGCACGTCGTTAGTCATGACGCCGAAAATGCGCCCAGGGAGCGCGCCGATGAAGTTGAACGACATGACGCCGAGCAGATGTCCCAGCACGGCAAACGCAAGCGACACGCCGCCGAGGGTCAGCGCCACCGGATAACCGAGGAACAGGACGCCGCAGACCGCGGCCACCATCAGCACTGCGAGGGTTTCGGCCAAAACCATCGAGCGTCACGGCCGGGCATATCGCAGTGCATGCACCGCACGGATCGCCTGCGATCCACCTTGCAGTGCCATCGTGATGGCGAACAGCGGGATCAGCGTCTTGAGAAGAAAGACGAAGGGCAACCCGCTGGCTTCGCGCGAGCGTTCCAGAATCGCCCACGAGCGCGCGACATAAGGCCACGCGAACCACAGCACCACCAGCATGAACGGCAGCAGCAGAAGCAGGGCCCCTGCAAGCTCGATCACGGCGCGCGTGCGCGGAGCAAATTCCTCGTAGAATACGTCCACCCGCACATGACCGCCGGCATAGAGGGTCCAGGCGGCCGCAAGCATGATCAGCGTGGCGTGGCCGTACACGACCGCCTCGGTCAGCCAAATCGACCCGGTTCCGAACACGTAGCGCATCACGACAACAGCAAACTGCACGAGGACCACCAGAAGCGCAGCCCATGCCGCCAGACGGCCAATTGCCGCGTTCGCGCGGTCGATCAGGTCTGCAACGGCGAGCATTGGGCTCCGGGAGGTCATGCTGTATATTAGGGGCAATTCATCAGAACGAGGCCCCATCCATGGCCGGAAAAGAACACGATCACCATCATCACGACCACGATCACGGTTCGGAGCTGTCCGACACCCAGTTGCGCGTCCGGGCACTGGAAACCGTGCTGGCTGAGAAGGGATATCTCGATCCGGCCGCGCTCGATGCCATCGTGGAAGCCTACGAGACGAAGATCGGTCCCCATATCGGCGCGCGGGTGGTGGCCAAGGCCTGGCTCGATCCTGAGTTCAAGAAAGCGCTGCTGGCAGACGCCACCAAGGCGATAGCGACACTCGGCCACGTCAGCCGCGTAGGCGATCATCTTGTTGCCGTCGAGAACACGTCCAAGACTCACAACATGATCGTCTGCACGCTGTGCTCCTGCTACCCGTGGGAAATGCTCGGTCTGCCGCCGGTCTGGTACAAGGCCTCGCCCTATCGCTCGCGCGCGGTCAAGGACCCGCGCGGCGTGCTCGCCGACTTCGGCGTGACGCTGCCAAAGGAAACCGAGGTCCGCGTCTGGGATTCCACCGCCGAAACACGCTTCCTGGTGCTGCCGATGCGTCCGGAAGGCACCGAGGGCTGGAACGAGGATCAACTCACCGAAATCGTCACCCGCGACAGCATGATTGGAACCGGGCTGCCGCAGCGTCCCGAAGGACCGGCAACATGAGGGGCGGCATGACCGGCGAAGCCGCCGCGTGCCTCGCCTCCCAGATTTCGGACCCCGAGACGCAGTGGAGTCTCGGCACTTTCGGCGCCATCGCCGAGTTCCAGCGCGACCCCGAGGAGCCGGCGGAGATTTCGAGCAAGCCGCAAGCGCTGTCCGCCGTGACAGATCGCGGCGGCATCCGGCTTTCGGCGGACGGCCACGTCCGGTTGTTCGCGTTCGAGACCACGACACGGGAAAGCTGGAGCCCGCGCGTGGCGATATGCCTGCCGGCTGATCGCTGCGCGATGAATGGCCGGACGGTGCTGACTGAACTCGGTCCCGACCACGATGCACTCCGTGCCAGGGACCGCGACGGCTTCCTGTTCGACCTTGGACTCGGAGCCATGCAGGTGGACGCCTGCGTGCGCATTCAGGACCCGGCTGTGGCCGCCCAGCTCCGGACATATTGCGGTGAAGCCACATTTGCCCCGGGCAATCCGGCAGGTGGGCTGCTGCTGACACACAGTCCGCATCGGGTGTTTATCAGCCGGATCGGCCGCGCCGAGGTCTATCAGCCGATCCCGCCCGCCCATGGCAGGAGCCCGGAGGGCCCGCACACCCACGTGCTGCTGGATCTGCTGCGTCATCAACGGACGCATGCCGCGACGGAACCGATACCCGATGGCTTCGTGCCCTGCGCGCACTTCTATCCGGCGCATCCGGTAAGGGACGCGCAGGGAAGGCCCCGTCCGTTCGACGCGCAAAGGCTCGCTGCATTCCAGTCGCTGCTTGACCGGTTCGGAGATCCGCAGGCGGTCGCGTTGAAGGCGCATGTCCACTCTGCGGTCACAGCCGGCGAGAAACCGGCTGCCATCAAGCTTACGGACAGCCGCTTCGCGCGCGCCAACATCCGCGTCGCGCTCCGGCAGTTGATGGCGTCCGAGCCGACCCTGCCGTCGCTGGCAGCATGGCTGTCTGCCTACGAACGCGCCGGTCTTGTCCCGGATGAAGAACCGTATGCGCATCACCACTGAGCAGCGAGACGGATTGGCGGCTATAGTCCCGGTGACAAGGAACAGGATTGGACGATGAACGGCGTTCACGACATGGGAGGGATGGACGGATTCGGCAAGGTCGAGGTCGAACAGAACGAGCCGCCGTTTCACGAGCCATGGGAAGGCCGCGTGATGGCGATGAACCGCGCCATGGGTGCCACCGGCATCTGGAATATCGATATGTCGCGCCATTCACGCGAGGTGTTGCCGCCCCACATCTATCTGGCGGCGAGCTACTATCAGAAATGGTTTCTCGGGCTGCGCGACATGCTGCTGGAGCGCGGCTACATCGACAAGGACGAACTCGAGGCCGGCCATGCGCTCCGCCCGGGCAAGCCGCTCAAGCGCGGCCCGTTCGGCATGAAGGATGTTGTGCGCGTTCTCAACCGCGCCAAGTTCGGGCGGCCGACCAACACCGAGCCAAAGTTCAAGATCGGCGACAAGGTCCGCTGCAGGAACATCAACCCGACGACGCACACGCGCCTGCCGCGTTATGTCCGCGGCCACGTCGGGGTGATCGAGATCAATCACGGCACACACGTGTTTCCGGACACGGTGTCGATCGACGGCACCGAAAACCCGCAATGGCTCTATACGGTGGTGTTCAACAGCCGCGAGTTGTGGGGCGAAGAAGCCGATCCGACCGTCAGGATATCGATCGACGCCTTCGAGCCGTATCTGGAACCGGCATGAACGCAATTGATCCGGGCGCTGCGAAAGGCGCCACCGTGCAGGTCCCCGGCATTCCCTGCGATGCCGAAGGGCCGGTCTTCCGCGAACCCTGGGAGGCGCAGGCCTTTGCGATGACGCTCGCCCTGCATGAACGGAAACTGTTCACCTGGCCGGAGTGGGCGGCCACGCTGGGCGACGAGATCAAGAAAGCGCAGGCGGCGGGCGACCCTGACACCGGCGAGACCTACTACCACCACTGGCTTCGCGCGCTGGAGCGCATCGTCGCGGAGAAAGGTCTCACCGACGCCCGTATGCTCGATCGCTACTATCACGCCTGGGATCACGCCGCCGACCGGACCCCGCACGGTCAGCCGATCCAGTTGCAGCCCGGCGATTTTCACGAGTGAACGGGAGCGGCCGCTGGTCGCGGCGGCTCAAGTCTGGAGCGGCCGCTCGGGCGTCCGGATGTGTTCCGGCCGGATTCCCAGCCCGAGGATGCGGGCGGGAATCCGGCGCAGCACGGGGAACCGGTCCATCAGACGGAGCGCCAGCGGCGGCCTGAAATCGTCGTCGCCCTTGAGCGCACCGCTGATGACGTTGTTCTGCATGACGACCTGGATGCGCTGGGTCATCCGGGTCGGGAATTCGCGCCTGTCCTGCACGCGGGACAGCAGCGGTGTCACGTCCCGCTTTTCGTAAAGTGGATCGGCCAGCACGTTGGCCGCCGCCACCGCATCCTGGACTGCGAGATTGACGCCGACCCCGCCCACCGGGGACATCGCGTGGGCAGCATCGCCGATGCAGAGCAGACCCGGCCGGTGCCACGTTTGCAGCCGGTTGATGGCCACGGTCAGCAGGTGGATCTGATCCCAGCCAGTGATCTCCGCGGCCTGATCGGCAATTGCCGGCTCGGTCTTTACAAGCTGCGCGCGGAAGTCCTCGATGCCGCGGCGCTTCATCTCGTCCATCGATCCCTTGGGGATCACATAGGCGCACTGCCAGTAGTCGCCGCGATCGAGCATGATGAAGATACGGCCGCGGTCAAACACGCCGCCGGTCGCGAGGCGGTCGCTCGCCTTTCGGGTCAAGCGAAACCACAGCACGTCCATCGGGGCACCGATGTCATCCGCCACGAGCCCGGCCTGCGGACGGACGGTGGAATGGCGGCCGTCGCAACCGACGGTCAGCGCGGCACGGACTTCGAGCGGCCCGTCCGGCGTGTCGGCGCGGACGCCGGCAACGCGGTCGCCGTCCACGAGAAGGCTGGCTGCCTCGGCGTTCATCAGAAGCGAGAAGGCAGGATAGCGGCGGCCCTGCTCCGCGATGAAATTCAGGAAATCCCACTGCGGCATGAGCGCGATGAACTTGCACGTCAGAGGCAGGTGGCTGAAATCCGCAAAGCTGTAGTACGTGCTGCCGAAACGGGCGCCTATTCTGTCGACCTTCTGATGCGGCAGCTTGAGGAATTCCTCCAGAACACCCAGTTCGTGCATCAATTCCAGCGTCGACGGGTGGATGGTGTCGCCGCGGAAATCGCGAAAGAAATCGGCGTGCTTTTCGAGCACGACCACGCGAACGCCTGCCCGGGCAAGCAGAAGACCGAGCATCATTCCCGCCGGCCCGCCGCCGACGACACAGCACGTGGTGTCGATCTGTTTCAACACAGCGGCAGCCGTTCGCTTGCCAGATATCCAATCAACAACAGGGAGCCGAACGCGAGGATGACAACAGCCGCACCGGTCTCGATCCCGCGCAACGCCAGCATACCGTAGCTCGAACTCGATCCGGCAAACCGGCCGGCCAAGTCCCGCGCCAGCACTGCAAGCGTGGCGATACCCGCAACCGTGATAGCAGTGCCGAGCGCCATCACGAAGGTCGCGGCGACACCGGCCCACATCATGCCCTGGGCAAGCGCGAACACCAGCACCAGGATCGCTCCGGAACACGGCCGCAACCCAACGGCGACGATCGCAGCCAGTCCCCGGCGCCAGCCACCCGGCCCCGCCAGATCCTGCGGTTCGGGTCCGTGCGCATGGCCCCAGGCGGAGGCGTGCTCGTCATCGCCGTGGTGATGGTGGTGGCCATGATCGTGACCGTGCGCATGGCCATGATCATGATGATGGCCGGCATGACCATGATCGTGCTTGTGGTCGTGATCGTGCGGGGTCACGGCGGCACCCACCGGCTGCAGTGGACGGCTCATACGGCGCGCCGTGTTGACGAAGGCACGGCCTTTCACCCAGACCAGCCGGAGTCCGATCAGCGCGATCAGGCCGTAGCTCACGATCTCGATCCAGCGCTCGGTCCGGCACATGGTGACCATCGTGGCGTTGAAGATCCACGCAGCAATGCCGACAAACGCGACCGCCACCACGGCCTGCAGGAGCGCCGAGGCGAACGACAGCACAACACCGCGCCACCAGGTCTCGTGATTGGCCACCACGTAGGACGATATAACCGCCTTGCCGTGGCCGGGGCCGGCCGCATGGAAGATTCCGTAGAGGAACGACAGTCCGAGAAGGCCCCAGACCGCGGTGCCGTCGGCCCGCGCGTTGCGAAGCATGTTTCGCATGCCGATCGTGAACTCGGCCTGCTTTGCCAACATCCAGCCGACGATCCCGTCGGGCGGCGGCGCTGGTTGAGCCGATGGACGTGGCAGACCGAACGGACCGGCTTGCTGAGCGATCACGTCAAACGCACCGGGCCACCACAACGTCGCGGCCGCCACAATCAGCGTCAGGGCGACAATGCGGCGCGAGGCGCCCGGCGCCATCACGGACACTTCACCACGATCTTGGTGACGAACTGCGGGCCGAACAGGTTTTCAGGAATCTTGTCGCTCGGGCTGACCTGCGAGAGCCGCTGCTGGGTTTCCGTCGGCATTTCCACCGGTTTTACCAGACTGCCCTTGCAGGCTGCCGGAGCGCCCTTGAGCGCGACAGCATCCTTTTCCTCGAACGAGAAATCGATGAAATAGGACGGATCATACACCTCAAGTTCGAGATTCTTGGCCTTCACCGGTGTCTTCAGCGGCAGGGTGAAGTGCAGGATCAGGATCTTGTCCTTGAGTTCGAGATGGTAGTCGACCGGATCGCTGAACTGGGTCTTCTGCCCATTCGCCCTGGCGAAGCTGAAATAGTCATACTCTTTCAGCGACGTGACGTTGACCTCGGCGAGCGGCTGCAATTCCTCGCGGGTGAACACGCCCTTCTGCTTCGCCTCCAGCCCCTGAACTGCAAAGGTGGAAAACATGTCGTCGAACGCCCAGGCGTGACGGACGCCGGTGACCGTGCCATCCTCGGCGTAGATCACCGTGCTGGTCATCGTCACCCAGACGTGCGGATGTGCAAGAGCGGCCGTGGCGGCGCCCAGCAGCCCGGCGCAAGCAGCCAAAACGGTTCGAAAGAATCTGCCCATGGACGACAAGACCATATCACGGACTGGGGCGGAATGGAGGCGGTCCGCCGCAGTAACGGACATTGATCCAGTAACAACGGTTAAGGCGCCATATTCCGGGTATGCCGGCAGGCTTCCCGCCCTGCACCGCATTCCCCTGCCGGCCCGAGGTGGTTGAAAATCCGGACAGGGCCTGCATTGTCGGCCCGGAACGGTTCAGGAGGAACACCTATGGAAATCAAGCCACTCGGCTCGCAACCCTCGCGAAAGGTGCCGGCCGACTATTTCACCGGCAACGTGTGGCAGGACCCCATTGTGGAAGCGCCTGAGCCTGCACGGCTGCGCGCCGCCTGGGTGCGGTTCGAACCCGGCGCGCGCACCGCCTGGCACACCCATCCGCTCGGCCAGACCATCCACATCACCGGGGGCAAGGGCCGGGTGCAGACCTGGGGCGGACCGATCAAGGAGGTCAGCGCGGGCGACACGGTGTTCTTCGCTCCCAACGAGAAGCATTGGCACGGAGCCGCTCCCGACATCGCGATGGAGCACATCGCCATGCAGGAGGCGCTGGACGGCACGCACGTGACCTGGATGGAAAAGGTGTCCGACGAGCAGTACGGCGGCAAGCCCGGCTAGTGGTATTCGCATCCCGTTTCAGCAGGCGTGTTTGCGAATGTTAGAATCAAAAGACCACTGGCAGGTATAAGTTGCTAGTGGAGCTTTGGATTTGACATTCGCTTCGCGAGTTCGCGGATATATGGGTAGCGAACGTCAAATCCGCTCCACTAGATGCCCGCTGCGCCTCCGTCAGCGCGCGGGTCGTGTGCGCCTTCCAGCGTCCTGTCCGGATGCAGCACCACGGCGCCGGCATGGCCCATGGTGTCGGAATAGGGAGCCGACAGCACTTCGACATCGTGTCCGGCCGACATCATGCGGTCGATCAGATTGCCGTCGAAACGCGATTCCATGCGCAGGTTGGTGTGCGCAGAGCCCCAGGTGCGGCCGAGCAGCCAGCGGGGCCCATCGAGCGCCCGGTCGAGCGGCTGACGGTACAGCACGTGGCGGGCAAACAGCATGGCCTGGGTCTGTGGCTGTCCGTCGCCGCCCATCGTACCGTACGCCATGACCCGGCCGTCGTTCAGAACGGCCAGCGCCGGATTGAGTGTGTGGAACGGCAGACGCCCCGGCTGCAGCGGGTTCAGCGCACCCGGATCGAGCGAGAAGCTTGCGCCGCGATTCTGCATCAGGACTCCGGTGCGCGGCAGCACGCAGCCGGAACCGAATTCCCAGTACAGGGACTGGATGTAGGAGACGACGAGGCCATCTGCGTCGGCGGCTCCCATCCAGATGGTATCGCCCTCACCCGGCGGCGCCGGCCATGGCGCAGCCCTTCGGAGGTCGACCCTCTCGGCCTCCGCCGCGAGAAACTCCGGATCGAAGAAACGGTCGAGTGGTTGCGCGATCCGCGCCGGATCGGTGACGACCCGGTCGCGCACCCGGAACGACCGCTTGGTGCATTCGACCAGTCCATGCGCGAAGTCGAAGCTCTCCGGCTCGGACACCCGCAGGCGCTCGTAGAAGGCAAGGATCAGGAGCGAGGCCAACCCCTGGGTCGGCGGCGGCGCGTTGAATACGGTTCCCGCGTTCAGTCTGACCGACAGCGGCTCGGCCACGCTGGCCCGATACCGCGCAAGATCGTCGCGCGTCACCGGCGAGCCGATCCGCTCCAGGTCGGCGGCCATCTCGCGCGCCACGTCGCCGCGATAAAAGTCGTCGAGCCCGGCATGGGCCAGATGATCGAGCGTCGCCGCCAGCGCCGTCTGAGTGAGCCGGTCGCCTTCCTTCGGCGGCTTGCCATCAGGCAGGAATGCCGCCGCAAAGCCCGGCACGTCCTTCAGTTCGGCCAGTTTCTCGGCCGACAGTGCAGCCTGACTTCGCGTCACCACGTAGCCGTCCCGGGCGTGCCGGATCGCAGCTTCCAGCAAGAGCGGAAGCGGCAGCTTGCCGCCGTTGGCTCTTGCCGCATCCAGCGCCAGCATCCAGCCGCCGACCGCTCCCGGCACCGTCAGTGCGGCGAGCGGTCCCCGCGACGGGATGACGTCGTACTGACGATAGAGATCGCGCGGCGTCGCCTTCGACCCGGCCGGTCCCGGCGCCATCAGCGCAATCACCCGTCCGCGCGGCTCGCGGATCAGCCAGAAGCCGTCCCCGCCAATGTGGTTCATGTGTGGGTAGACAGCGGCAATGGTTGCCGCCATCGACAGCATCGCCTCGATGGCGTTACCGCCCTCGGCGAGAATGGCCCGCCCCGTCTCGGCGGCAAGTGCGTGAGGTGCGGCAACGACTCCGCGGTGGTGTCCGGCCGAATGCAGATCCATCAATCGTCCCCTGCCTCCGTGCAGGAGGACAGCAAAAGCGTAGCCGGAGCAAGCCCGGCCTTGTCGGAAGGGTCACGCCGCGTCGAGGAAACCGCGGCTCCGGAGGAGAGCATCGGCGTTCGGCAGCCGGCCGCGAAACGCAACATAGAGTTCGGCCGGATCGCGCGAGCCTCCGGTCGACAGCACAAAGGTCTTGAGCTTGTCCGCAGTGGCGGGATCGAAGATGTCGCCCGCCTCCTCAAACGCCGCGAATGCATCGCAGTCGAGCGTCTCCGACCACATGTAGCTATAATAGGCGGAAGCATAGTAGCCGCCGGAGAACACGTGGGTGAAATGCGGGGTGCGGTGCCGCATTCCCAGCTCCGCCGGCATGCCTATGCGCTCCAGCGTGGCCATTTCGAAGCCGTTCACGTCGAGCCCTTCGGGCTGCTCCAGGAGATGCAGGTCGAGATCGACCAACGCCGACGAGATGTATTCCAGCGTATCGGCGCCACGATCGAACGTACGTGCCGCGATCAGGCGCCGCAGCAAATCCTCCGGCATTGGCTCGTCCGTGCTGACATGCCGGGCGAACTTGCGCAGCACCTCCGGCTGCTCGAACCAGTGCTCGTAGAGCTGGGACGGCAGTTCGACCCAGTCGGTCAGCACGCTCGTGCAGGCAATCTTCGGATAAGTGACGTTGGACAGAAGGCCGTGCAGCGCATGACCGAATTCATGGAACAGGGTCCGCGCATCGTCGAACGACAGCAGGGTCGGATCGCCCTTGTTGAAGTTCATGACATTGATGACAAGCGGCCGGATATTGCCGCCTGACAGCTTCTCCTGGCGGCGCAGCGTTCCCATCCATGCCCCGCTCAGCTTGGGTGGCCGTGCATAGTAGTCACCCATGAACAGGCCGACGTGCGCGCCGTCAGGCCCGCGCACGTCCCAGGCGCGGACGTCCGGATGCCAGACCGGAACCTCGGTTTGCTGGAATGTCAGTCCGAACAGCCGGTGCGCCGTGTGAAACGCCGCTTCGATGATGTTGTCGAGCTTCATGTACGGCTTTACCGAAGCCTCGTCTATGTCGCACCGGCGCTTGCGCAGCTTTTCGGCATAGTAACGCCAGTCCCACGGCGCCAGCGCGAAGTTGCCGCCCTCCTCGCGGGCGATCTCCTGCATGTCATCCCGGTCGGCCAGCGCCTTGTGGCGCGCAGGAGCCCAAACCGTTTCCAGCAGGTTGCGCACATTTTCCGGCGTCTTCGCCATTTGATCGTCGAGCCGGAAGTGCGCGTAGGTCGGATAACCAAGCAGCTTCGCGCGTTCGGCGCGCAGCGCGACCGTCTCCGCAATCACGCTCTTGTTGTCGGTGGTGCCGTTGTTATCGCCCCGGCTCTGCCAGGCCCGGAACGCCTTCTCGCGCAGATCGCGGCGGGTCGAGAATTGCAGGAACGGCTCGACACTGGAGCGCTGCAATGTGACGACATGCTTGTCCGGCATGCCGCGCTCTTCAGCCGCGGCACGGGCCGCCGCGCGGACGAAGTCCGGCAGTCCGGCGAGATCGTCTTCGGTCTCGAGGACCATCGTGTAGGACTGCTCGTCCGCCAGCACGTTCTGGCCGAACGTGGTGCCGAGCGCGGCAAGTCTTTCGGTGATTTGCGCAAGCCGCTTCTTCCTGTCCGGATCGAGAGCGGCGCCGTTGCGCCGGTGTCCGGTGTGGTAGCGCTCGAGCACGCGCTCCTGCTCCGCGGTCAGGCCAAGCGTGTTGCGCTCCCGGTGCAGCCGGTCGATCCGCGCGAACAGCCTCTCGTTCATCGAGATGCGCGTGGCATGGGCTGCAACCTTGGGTGCCATCTCCCGTTCGATCGCGAGCAAGTGCTTGTTGCTGTCCGTGCTGACAAGATGCCCAAACACGTCATCGACACGGTCCAGAAGGCGGCCGGACCGCTCGAGGGCAACGATCGTGTTTTCGAAGGTGGGAGGCTCGGGATTGGCCGCGATCGCCTCGACCTCGGCATCCTGCTCGGCAAACCCGCGCTCGTAGGCAGGCACAAAATGTTCGGACCTGATTTCCGAGAACGGGGGCACTCCAAACGGGCCGGACCAGTCCTGAAACAACGGGTTGTCGACCACGGTGGCCGAAGCGGGCGTCTTGTCTGTCATGAGCGCCATGTGGTGCTGCGGAGGAAGCGCATCCACCCCTATAACGCGGAAGCAGAGAGGGGCATAGCCGGGGCCCCACTCCGGGCCCCGGCTGCCGATACCGATTATTCCACGGACGTCGGGGCGGTCTTGATCAGGTACTTTTCCGTAATGTGAACGGCAACCGGCCACATTCCGAAGATGATGCCGAAGAACACGGCCATGTAGGCAATCATGCTCCAGTTTCCAGGCACCACGCGGTCGATCGCACCGCCGATGAAAAACCCGATCACCTCACCCACAACAACCAGCAACACGTAAACGACCATGACGGTCATGAGACTTCTCCAATTCCGGACTGGACCGGCGCACTGGGCACGGTCCTTGATTTCGGTTCACGCATGAGCGGTCGCAGCCGCACGGGGCGGCGCGATCGCACGAAAGATCAAACTCTCAGGCGTGTGGAGGGCCGGTCGGATAGGCCGCGCAGGGCCGCTGCCGCGACAGGTGTGCGCGATAGCAATGAAAGTGAGGACGAAACGCCGGCACGGAGCTCGCGAGAGGACCGACAAGCGCGAGCGGCTGCTCGAAGAATTGCTCGGCGTCGTCGTCGAGTTCGAAGAATTCTTCCAGGCTGGCGCGGTCGCGTGGCACTCTCGACGAGTGATCGATCGACCGCTGAATCCGAGCGAGAACACTATTGACGCCGATCTGGCTCGCATCGACGCCAGCCTGCTTATCGTGAGCGTCGGCCGTCGCAACAGTCAGCAGCGACGCCATCAGCAGTGACAGCAGGAAAGGCAGAAGACGCGGGACCGCGATCATACGGGGAGACTATCGCACTGTCGGGCATTCCCGCTACAATTTCCCGCGGCTGCCCGGAGGCCAGATGGCACGATCCCGCAGGAACAAGAAGCCGCCAGACCAGGCGCCTGAGCCCAAGAAACCTGCGGGGAAACCTGCGGGCGCCGTCGGCAAGCGGATCGTGTTCGACCTGGCGAACTGGCAATCTCTCGACGTCCTGGCCCGAGAGCGAATGATGACGTTCCAGGAACTCGCCGACGAAGCGTTCCTGGATCTGCTCCGGAAGCACGGCCGGCCATACGACACACGCGATGCCTTCAAGCGCAGCGCGCGTCTGGCTCAAGCCAATGAAAACCGTGCCGAAAATAACAGCCGCCCAAAAAACAGCCGCCCAGGTGGCAAGCCGGCCCCAAAAAGCAAACGGCCCGCCGGATGGCGGGCGCGTTCCTGATCGGCTTCCCCACTAACGGCGCTCTACCCTCCGGTACATCCGCGGTAAGGCGGCACACGTTAGTTGGGGCCACGGCTCTCACCGTGGAACCTGTCTGATCTCAAATAGGATATCCGCACCGCCTTTCAAGAGCATTAACGTCTTAATCTGCAACAAGTTCCGCCCCCTGCAACTCCGCTGCCAGGCCGTTCATACCCTACGGGCTCACCAGCCATTCCAATCGGCTTTGACTGTCCTGTCGCGCAAATTTCAACATTCCGACGCGACCTCCGCCGTGTCCATGCAATATGATGGCACCGGACCGCAGCGCAAATGCTTCAAGCGGCAACCTGGAGGAACCATGATTCGTCACGCATTGGCCGCAACCGCGGCGATTTCCATTCTCGCACCGGCTGCTGCCACGGCAGAGGATTGGCCGACCCGGCCCGTCACCATGTTGATTGCATTTGCTGCCGGGGGCCCCCTCGACACGCTGGGCCGCAACCTCCAGCCCTACCTGAGCGAGGCCCTTGGCCAACAGGTCATCATCGAGAACCAGCCCGGCGGCGGCGGCACGGTCGGATCTCTCCGCGTATCCAAGGCCGACGCCGACAGCCACATGTTCACGCTCGGCTCGATCGGCACGCATGCAATCGGCCAGTCCATGCGCAAGAATCCGCCTTATGACGCCGCCAAGGACTTTTCTCCAGTCATGCTGGTGGTCGACGCCCCGCAGGTCCTGCTGGCACGCAAGGATCTGCCGGCCAACAACCTCAAGGAATTCGCCGCCTACGCCAAGGCCAACCAGAGCAAGATGCAGCATGGCTCGGGAGGTGCGGGCACCTCGTCGCACATTGGCTGCGTGCTGATGAACGAGGTTCTGGGGGTGAAGGTCACCCACGTGCCCTACCGTGGCGGCGGGCCGGCGATGCAGGATCTGCTGGCTGGCCGGGTCGACTACATCTGCAACTACGTCTCCACGGCACTTCCGGCCCACAAGGCCAAGACCGCGAAGGTCATCGCCACGCTGAACGAAAAGCGGGTGCCGACGCTTCCGGATGTGCCTACGGCTCAAGAGCAAGGGTTCAAGGGGCTGGAAATCTCAGCCTGGAACGCGATCTACATGCCGAAGGCCGCTACGCCTCAGCAGGTCGCGAAGTTGAATGCCGCACTCAACAAGGCACTCGAAAGCCCGAAGCTGAAAGAGCGGCTTGAAGCTGTTGGTCTGGAGATCCCGGTGCCGGAACGGCGGACGCCCGAATACCTGGCCAAGTTCACCGCGGAAGAAATCAAACGCTGGGAAGGCCCGGTCCGGGCCAGCGGCGTGCAGTTCAACTAGGCCATTGACCATTGTTGGGCGGCGATGGATCGCCGCTCACTGCCCTTGCGGCAATTCGAACCCCTGCTGCCGCCAGACCCTGGCGGCAGCCTCGACGGTAATCGCAGCGACAAATGCGGCCCCAGCTTCGGGTGCCGGGCTCCCGGCCCAGACCGCCGCCGTGTAGAGCGTCTCCTGGCCGAACGGCGGCGGTAGCGGACCGGCAATCACCGCTCCCTCGACTGAGGCGACCTCACCTGAAAGAGTCAGACCGAAGTCCGCCTTCCCCTCGACCACCCGCCGCGCCACCTCGACGCCGTTCTTCTCAAGCAGGCTTTTAGGCTTCATCAGGGCGGCAATCCCGAGGCGCTCGAACACTGTCGGCACGTAAACGGCGGCCGAACCACCGACCGCCGGATCACTCATTGCGACGGCCCGCGCCCGCTCGAGCGACGCCTTGAAGTCCTCGGCCGTGGCCGTGGCAGGCCGTTCCGTTCCCGACCGGACGCAAACCGCGATAAAGGTCATAGCCACATCGTGATCGGAGCCCGCAACCAGCATTCCAGCGGCGCCAAGCCTGTCGATCATCGCCCGCGAGAGGATCAGGACATCGGCGCGGCCACCGGCGTCGAGCTTTGACTGAAGGGCGCCGACGGTGCCGAAGTCGAACTCCAGGCTGTGCCCGCTTGCGTTCGAGAAATCCCGCCCCAGCGCGTCCACCGCCAGATGCATGGACCGTGCGCACATGACCGTCAGTTTCGCCACCTGCCCCTCCGCCTTCTTGCCGGAGCGGTCTACCACGGTCCTGACAGGGCGTCCCGCTATCCGGCCCCCGCAGGAAATGCCGCACTATGCGCCTTGATCCGGCCACGGGTTTCGGAGAGATTGACGCCGAAGACGACGGAGTCT
>CAZGSW010000028.1:25125-28764 GCA_964528635.1 uncultured Rhodoplanes sp.
CGCCTTGATCCGGCCACGGGTTTCGGAGAGATTGACGCCGAAGACGACGGAGTCTGCAGGACGATGAGCAATACTTCCACGCGGGGACGCGAGCGCCGGACCAACTGGCTGAACGTCTCGACCGTCTGCAGCGCCGCGGTCCTGATAGCGGCCGAGGTGTTCGGCGGGGCCTTCGCGGCCGGCTGGGCGTTTGCAACCCTGTTTGAGCTTGGCGACCGTGGCGCACTGGTGCTGCAGGCCGTATTTTTCGCCATCGGCATCTATGTGATGTTTCGCTTCGTGCAGAACGCGCGACGCGTCGAGCCATTCAACGAATGAGCCGCTGCGCCACGCGCACGTAAACAAAATCAAAGGTGCTGCCACCCGCACACCGGGTTGCGGTTCGGCACCATCCTATCGAGCCGGACAGGCCCATGTGTGGTCGCTGGCCCAACTGCGCGAGCCGCTCCTAGACGGTGGCCGTCGCCGGACACGTCGCGAGTCCCACGCCACGGTCAGCGACATCCGTGCCGGATACGAAGGTGTTTGTCCGAGCGGACGAAAACAGGCGGGCCCGCACCACGTCTGCCTTGAAAGGCAACGAGGATTGCTTGACCACCTGCCACCACAACGCCGCAACACCCGCAACATGCGGGCAAGCCATGCTGGTGCCGTTGAAGGCAACGAGTCCGCCGCCAACCTTCGCCGATGAGATGTTGACGCCCGGCGCGCTGATCTGCGGCAGCGTGTTGGAAAAGTGTGCCACGCTGTGATTCGCACCGGCCTGCTCCAGGGCACCGACCGAGATGATCTGCTCGGCCGCGGCCGGCAGCGATGCAGCGATCTCGAATCTTGGACGCTGGCTTTCGTTGCCGGATGCAGCAACCACCAGCGGCGAGTGACCCAGCTCGCCACGCGCGTGGATCATGCCCATGATGGCATCGAACATCCGCAGATTGCCGCGATACGCCTCGAGTGCGGCAGACGTTGCCAGTTCCACAGGCCAGCCCTGTTGAACGAGTTGGGCAACCATGCCCGGAAAATCGAACCCGAGCGACATCGAGATGACGTGAACACCCTGCTCGGCGGCCCAGCTCATTGCGCTGAACAGCATGTCGGAAGAGCCGCGCCCGGAATTGTCCAGCACCTTGGCGATCAACGCCTTGTCGACACCGCGCGCCACGCCGATTCGTGTGCCACCCACGTCACGGCCAAAGATGGTCCCCGCGCAATGCGTGCCGTGACCGTTGCCGTCGGCGCTGCCCGATCCGGTGAAGTCGCGCTGATCGAGCGTGACCCCGGCGAATGCGGGATGGCCCGCGTCGATACCGGTATCGAGTACGGCAACGACGATACCCTTCCCGTCGACCGGCGAGCCGGTGGCGCCCACGGCATCGATGCCCCATGCCGGGCCGGCCGCTGCAACCGGCCCGGACGATGCCATCGGCTTGATCAGCGCGAGCGGCATTTTCGGCGCGATGGCCGCCACCGCCGGATCGCGCGCCGCATCTGCGACGTCGCGAACCGTCATGTCGGCGGTCTCGACCCGTGACCTCACAGTCGTCGCGGTGGATGGCACGTTGGGGGCACCGAATGTGCCCGGGAGCGATGGAAACGAAAGCGTGGACGATGGAAGCGAGAACGGCTCCGACGTCTGGAATGCCCGTTCTGTGCGCAGCACCACATACTCGGTCATGGAAGCCTCCCCCTTGATCCAGGAAGGCTAAAACCAGCAGCGACAAAATACAACTAAAGATAGAAAATATTTAATATACTACTTTCAGCCGGCGTTATTCCAAGACGAGAGCCAGACCGTCGCCTTTGGCTGCAATTGCTCGCTTGCCAACAACTCAGAGCCCGGCCGAGCGACAGCCGATCACAGGGTTATGATCCCGGCCTCACCGTCCTCCGTGCCCCAGGCCAGCATCATGCCGGTGGCATCCCAGGCGATCGCCGATATCGGCGCCGCGCCCGGCTTGCGAGCCAGCACCTCGGCGCCATCCTCTACGCGCACCAGGATCACCGTGCCGTCGGCATAGCCGACCGCCACCACCTCCTGGCGGGGATGGCAGGCCACGACCAGCGCGCGGACCGCGAACGCCGCGTACATCTGCGGCTGCTTTCCCATCGGCCCGTCCTTGGACTGGAACGGCCACAGCACGAGCTGCTCGGAGCCGGCGGTCGCGAGCCACTTGCCGCTTGCGGTGAAGGCGAACGAGCGCACGCGCGCGGAGTATCCGGTCATACGCATGTGCTTGCCATCGACGACACGCCAGCCGTGCAACGCCGGCTCCTGCATCGCGGTGACGATGAATCGGCCGTCCGGGTCGAACGCGACGCCGTGGTGCGATCCCTTCCACTCGAGCCTCTCCGGCACGGCCTGCGCATTCGGAAACCAGAGCGACACGCCGCTGTAGTGCGAGATCGCCAGGCGAACGCCCTTTGGAGCGAACGCGAGTCCGCCTACCGTGGACTGAACCTCGATAGCACGCGGCTCACCCTTTCCGGCGAGCACATAGGCCGATTTCCCGGCCGACCACGCCAGCGCGCCGTCGCGACCGACCGCAACATGGTCGATCCACCGCCCCTTGGGATCGGAGGCAACCAGCTTGGTGTCGCCACCCGGCCCGGTCACCAGCACGCGACCGTCGTCACCGCCAGTCAACACCCAGGTGCCATCGCAAGCCGACGAAAGGATGCCGCCCTCGTGAACCGCGACGCGGTTCGGTTCGCCGCCATCCGCAACGAGCAGGATCGCCTCCTCGCCAAGCACGAAGGCCGCGGTACGCCCGACGAAGTGAACGCCGACCACCGGCGCGCCAGCTGTGACCGGGCGGGTCTTGTCGACGACGGAAGGAGTGTTGGCGGGTGCGGCTGTCATAGCGACACTTCAATCGATCTGGGACGGCGGCCGCGATAGCCGGACCATCGTGGCATCAAGCCGGCGGCAGCCCCAGCAACCTGCGACCGGTGTTGTAAGGTCCCTTCTTGTCGGCGCGCTCGCAGGAAAGGAAATTGTTGTATTCGTCGGTCTGCTGACATTCTTTGAAGCCCCGCCGCAAGTTCCACAGCGTCTGGCTTGTGGGAGCCCTTTGCACCGCACCCAGCACCGTCTTGCTGCCCGGACGATCGGGGCTGCAGGTCTTCTGCAGGCAACACAGCATATCGGTTGCTAGCCTGGTCTGATTGCAGGCCTGCGCCGTCTGCATTCCTCCCAATCCCACAGCAACAAGAACGGCTAGGCCAACACTCCGCATCGTCCGCCCCCACCTCATCGTCCTCCCCCCTTGTCCGAGCGGCTACTCAGGCGATGCAGCTTTCGAAGCCCTTGCGGATCTTGTCTTCCGGCAGGTTGCGGCCGATGAACACCAGCCGGCTTTCGCGCTTCTCGGCGTCGCGCCACGGGCGCTGATGGTCGCCGTCCAGGATCATGTGAACGCCCTGGAACACAAAGCGCTGGTCGTCGTCCTTGAACGACAGGATGCCCTTGCAGCGCAGGATGCTCGGGCCATCCTCAGCCACGAGCTGCTGAATCCAGGGGAAGAACTTGTCCGGGCTCAACGGCTTGTCGGCCTTGAGCGACATCGATTGCATGTCCTCGTCGTGGTAGTGCTTCACGCCACCGTGGTGATGGTGGTGATGGCCGTGGTCGTGGCTGTG
>CAZGSW010000029.1:0-9565 GCA_964528635.1 uncultured Rhodoplanes sp.
ACGAGGCGATCCGCCCGACCGACCTCGCCCGCCGCCCGTCCGAGGTCCGCAAATACGTCGAGCCCGATCAGGCCAAGCTCTATGAGCTGATCTGGAAGCGCACCATCGCGAGCCAGATGGAGTCCGCGGAGCTTGAGCGCACCACGGTGGACATCGTTGCGAAAGCGGGCGGCCGCACGCTGGAGCTTCGCGCCACCGGCACGGTGGTGAAATTCGACGGCTTCCTCACGCTCTACACCGAGGATCAGGACGACAAATCCGACGACGAGGACGCAAACCGCCTGCCCGAGATGGCCGCGGGCGAGGCGCTGAAAAAGCGCGAAATCCAGGCCACGCAGCACTTCACCGAGCCCCCGCCGCGCTATTCGGAGGCCTCGCTGGTCAAGCGCATGGAGGAACTCGGCATCGGCCGGCCCTCGACCTACGCCTCGATCCTGCAGGTGCTCAAGGACCGCGGCTACGTGCGGCTCGACAAGAAGCGGCTGGTGCCGGAGGACAAGGGCCGCGTGCTGACCGCGTTCCTGGAGAACTTCTTCGCGCGCTACGTCGAATACGATTTCACGGCGTCGCTGGAGGAGCAGCTCGACAAGGTCTCCAACAACGAGATTCCGTGGCGCGACCTGCTGCGCGACTTCTGGCGCGACTTCACCGGCGCGGTCGACGACATCAAGGAGCTGCGCATCGCGCAGGTGATCGACGCGCTCGACGAGATGCTGGCGCCGCATCTGTTCCCGAAGCCGAAGGACGGCAGCGATCCGCGCAAGTGCCCGAACTGCGAGAACGGCCGCATCGGGCTGAAGCTCGGCCGGTTCGGCGGCTTCATCGGCTGCTCGAACTATCCGGAATGCAAGTTCACCCGCCAGCTTACCGTCGGCGCCGACGGCCAGGGCGCCGGCATGCGCAAGCTCGGCGAGGACCCGGAGACCGGCCTCGAAGTCACCGTACGTGGCGGCCGGTTCGGCAGCTATCTGCAGCTCGGTGAACCGACCAAGGATGCCGACGGCGAGACGGTGAAGCCCAAGCGCGCCAGCCTGCCGAAAGGCGTGGCGCCTGACGAGGTGACGCTGGAGCAGGCGTTGCGGCTCCTGTCGCTGCCCCGCGAGGTCGGCAAGAGCCCCGAGGACGGCGAGCCGATCATCGCCGGCATTGGCCGGTTCGGCTCCTACGTGAAGCACGGCAAGACCTACGCGAACCTCGATGCCGGAGAAGACGTCACCACCATCGGGCTCAACCGCGCGGTGACGCTGATCGCCGAGAAGCGCGCCAATCCCGGCAAGGGCCGCCGCTTCGGCGCCGACCCCGGCAAGCTCTTGGGCGAGCATCCGCAGAAGGGCGGACCGGTCACGGTGAAGAACGGCCGCTACGGTCCCTACGTCACCAACAACGGCGTCAACGCCACCCTGCCGTCCGACAAGACGCCGGACACCATCACGCTCGATGAAGCCATCGTGCTGCTCGACGCCCGCGCCGAGCGCACCGGTGGCGGCTCGACCTCGCGCCGCAAGCGCCCGGCCCGCAAGGAAACCGCCACCAAGACCGCGGCGCCGAAGGCCGCCGCCAAGCCGAAAAAGCGCACCGCCGCCGGCGGTTCCAAGGCCAAGGCTCCGTCGCGCAAGACAAAACCGACCGAAGCCGCCGAGTGAGCTTGCTGGCGAATCCGCCTGACGGCACTTAAGTTTGCCGGGTGTGCCTGACGCACACCCGGATCAATGTCATTGGCCAAACGCCCATCCACAGCGCCCGCGTTTCCCTCCAAAGCGGAAATCCTCGCCTTCATCGGCGATCAGCCCGGCAGGATCGGCGTCCGCGAACTGGCGCGCGCCTTCAATCTGAAGAACGACGCCCGCGCCGAACTCAAGCGCGTGCTGCGCGAGCTGGCCGACGACGGCAAGGTCGAGCGCCGACGCAAGCGGCTGCACCACCCCGGCGAACTTTCCGCCGTGACACTCGCCGACATCACGGGGCGCGACGACGACGGCGAACTGATCGCCACCCCGAACGAATGGGATGACGAACGCGGCCCGGTACCGAAAATCCGCATCCTGTCGCGGCGCATGAAGCCCGGCGAGACCGCCGGCGTCGGCGACCGCGCCCTGCTGCGGATCGAGAAATCCGGCGACGATGACGCGCCCTACAGCGGCCGCGTCATCAAGGTGATCGAGCGCGCCAAGACGCGCGTGCTCGGCATCTACCGCGCCCTGCCGAGCGGCGGCGGGCGGCTGGTGCCGGTCGACAAGAAGCAGGCCGGACGCGAGCTTGCCATTCCCGCCGGCCATGACAAGGACGCCAGGGACGGCGACCTGATCGCCGTCAGCGTGCAGCGTCAGGGCCGGTTCGGACTGCCGGTGGCGCGTGTCGAGGAGAGGCTCGGCTCGCTCGCGAGCGAGCGCGCCGTCAGCCTGATCGCGATCCATGCGCACGGCATCCCGCATGTCTTCCCGGTCGCGACCGAGGCCGAGGCGCATGCCGCCAAACCCGCCACCGCTTCCAACCGGGAGGACTGGTGCAGCCTGCCGCTCGTCACCATCGATCCGGTCGACGCCAAGGACCACGACGACGCGGTCCATGCCGCGCCCGATCCCGACCCGAAGAACCCGGGCGGCCACATCATCACCGTGGCGATCGCCGACGTGGCGCACTACGTGCGGCCCGGCTCCGCGCTCGACCGCGAGGCGCTCAACCGCGGCAACTCGGTCTATTTCCCGGACCGCGTGGTGCCGATGCTGCCGGAGCGCATCTCCAACGACCTGTGCTCGCTGCGGCCGCGCGAGGACCGCGCCGCGCTGGCGGTGCGCATGATCGTCGGCTCCGACGGGCGCAAGCGCTCGCACACCTTCCATCGCGTGCTGATGCGCTCGGCCGCCCGGCTCAACTACGAGCAGGCGCAGATTGCGATCGGCGGCCGTACCGACGACGACACCGGCCCCCTCCTCCACACGGTTCTCGAGCCGCTGTACGAGGCCTACGAAGCGCTCAAGCGCGCACGCGTGCTGCGTCATCCGCTCGATCTCGATCTGCCGGAGCGCAAGATCCTGCTCAAGACCGACGGCACGGTGGACCGCGTCATCACGCCGGAGCGGCTCGACGCCCACCGGCTGATCGAGGAGTTCATGATCCTCGCCAACGTCGCCGCGGCCGAAAGCTGCGAGCGCGCCCGCGTGCCGCTGATCTACCGGGTCCATGACGAGCCTTCGCTGGAGAAGGTCGAGGCGCTGCGAGGCTTCCTCGACACGCTCCATATCTCGCTGCCCAAGGGCCAGGTGATGCGCGGCGAGCAGTTCAACGGCATCCTTGCGCGGGTCAAGGACAGTGAGGTCGAGGCGCTGGTCAACGAGGTGGTGCTGCGCACGCAGTCGCAGGCCGAGTATGCGGCGGAGAACTACGGCCACTTCGGGCTCAACCTGCGCCGCTACGCGCATTTCACCTCGCCGATCCGGCGCTATGCCGACCTTGTCGTGCATCGCTCCCTGATCCGCGCCTTCGGCCTGGGCGGCGACGGCCTGCCTGCGGATCACGACATGATCGCGCTGGGCGAGATCGCGGCGCGCATCTCCGCCGCCGAACGGCGCGCCATGAAGGCCGAGCGCGAGACCGTGGACCGGCTGATCGCGCATCATCTGGCCGACCGCGTCGGCGCCACCTTCGAGGGCCGCATCTCCGGCGTGACGCGGGCCGGCCTGTTCGTGAAGCTCGACGGCACCGGCGCCGATGGCTTCATCCCCGCCCGCGCCATCGGCGACGAGTATTTCGAGTTCGAGGAAAAGCTCCACGCCATGGTGGGCCGCGACAGCGGCGAAATGCACCGGCTTGGCGACCGGGTCACCGTGCGTCTGGAGGAGGCCGCCCCTGTCGCAGGCGCATTGCGGTTCGAGTTGCTTTCCGGTGGCCGCCGCTCGCAAGATGCCGCTCCCCGCCGCCAGGCGCGGTTTCGCTCCGAGCGGCAGCAGCGCAGCTTCCGCTCCGATCCGAAGCATCGCCAGAAGCGGCAAACGCGCAGCAGGCCGCGCCGATGACCGATCTGACCGACCGCTTTGCGCGCGAGGCGCCGAGCGGACACCCCAACGTCACTCCGCGCGATGCCGCCACCCTGATCCTGCTCGACCGCAGCGGCCCGGAACCCAGGGTGCTGATGGGCAAGCGCCATCACGGCCACGTGTTCCTGCCCGGACGGTTCGTGTTCCCCGGCGGCGCCATCGACCGGCAGGACCGGCTGATGTCGTCGGCAACCGAACTGGATCCGCGCGACGAGGCCAGGCTGATGAAGCACGTCAAGCGGCCGACCGCGTCGCACGCGCGCGCGATGGCGCTGACCGCGGTCCGCGAGACCTTCGAGGAGACCGGGCTGCTGCTCGGCCGCAAGCTCGACGCGGCCCCCAGGGTGCCCGGCCCCGCGTGGGACGCCTTCGCCGAGCATCATGTCCATCCGGAACTCGGCGGCATCCATTTCATCGCCCGCGCGGTCACCCCGCCGGGCCGGTCGCGCCGCTATGACACCCGCTTCTTCACCGCCGATGCGACGGCGATCGCCCACCGCATCGACGGGGTGACCGGCCCCGACGCCGAGCTGGTCGAACTGGTCTGGATCCCGCTCGGCGAGACCAAACGGCTGGAACTCATGGCCATCACGGAGCTGGTCCTGGAAACCCTCCAGGAGCAGATTGCGGCCGGTTTCAGCCACGATCTGCCGGTGCCGTTCTACCGGATGCTGCGAAAGCGGCGGATGCGGGAATACCTTTAGGCCCGGTTTTCTTGACTTTGTGCCCGCCGGGACTAGGTTGCCGGCCAACAGCAGCGGTTAATCCTGAGGTTTTGCCATGGCCAAGGCCGTCACCACCAAGATCAAGCTTCTGTCGAGCGCCGACACGGGCTTCTATTACGTCACCAAGAAGAACTCGCGCACCATGACCGACAAGCTGGTCATGAAGAAGTACGATCCGATCGCCAAGAAGCACGTCGAGTTCCGCGAGACCAAGATCAAGTAACGGGCGCCTTCGCCGCCGCTTCCGTCATCGTTGCCTCATCGACTGCGGGTCGGCCCGCTTCGGCACTGCGCCGGACCATGGCGCGCGTGATGGCGCGCAGGTCGCGGCAGCCCGTCAGCGCCATGGCGACTTCCAGTTCGGCGCGCAGGATCCGCACCACGTGCGCCACGCCGGGCGCGCCGGCGGCGGCAAGCCCGTAAAGACACGGCCTGCCGACCAGAACCGCGCAGGCCCCGAGCGCCAGCGCCTTGAAGACGTCGCTGCCGCGGCGGATGCCGCCGTCCAGCAGGACTGGGACACGGCCGCCGACGGCATCGGCGATCTCCGGCAGCACATCGATGGTGGCCGGCTGGGTGTCGAGGGTGCGGCCGCCGTGGTTGGACACGACGATGCCGTCGATGCCGCGCCCGAGCGCGCATTCGGCATCCTCCGCGGTCATCACGCCCTTCAACAGCACCGGCAGTGCGGTTTCGGCCTTCAGCCAGTCGAGATCGCTCCAGGTCGGAGCCGACGCCAGCAGCGGCCCGCCGAGCAGGAGACCGACGCCGGCCTCGTGCGCGGAGGCCGGCAGCGGCGGCAGACCGCGCAGGTTGGCCGCCTCGATGTCCGCCGGCAGGGCAAAGCCCGCACGCTGCTCCCGGTTGCGCAAGCCGCTGACCGGAGCATCCGCCGTCAGGACGATGGCCCGGTAGCCCGCGGCCTCGGCGCGGCGCACCAGTTCGCGGGTGAAGCCGCGGTCGTGCTGGAAATAGAGCTGGAACCACAGCGGCGCCGTCGCCAGACGGGCGATGTCCTCCAGCGGAACGCTCGCCTGGGTGCTTACGATCATCCCGGCCCGGATCGCCGATGCGGCGAGCACCGTCGCCAGTTCGCCATCGGGATGGGCCAGCCTCTGGTAGGCGAGCGGCGCGAGGAAGATCGGAGCATCGAACGTCTGCCCGAACAGGTCGAGCCGGGTGTTGCCGCCCGCGAGGCTGCGGAGGATGCGGGTGCGCAGCGTGAGCCGCTGGAACGCCGCGCCGTTCTCGCGCAGCGTCGTTTCGTCCGCGGCGCCGCCGGCGATATAGGCCCACACCGGTTCCGTCACCCTGTCGCGGGCGAACGACTCGTAGTCCGCAACGCAAGCGATCGAGGCCGGAATGTGCTGCAGCTTGTCGAGCGGCGCCTTCATCGGCAGACCTCGTCTCAGGTCACGGCCCAGTCCCGCAGCAGGTTGTGGTAGAGCCCGGTGAGCCGGGCCACCGCCGGGCTGTCGGGCGCCTGCGCGGCCAGCGTCTGAACGGTGTCGTCGAGATCCAGCAGCATCCGCCGCCGGTTGTCCTCGCGCACCAGGCTTTGAATCCAGAAGAACGCGGCCAGCCGCGCGCCGCGCGTGACCGGCGTGACCTGATGGAACGTGCTCGCCGGGTAGAGGATCATGTGCCCGGCCGGCAGCTTGACCTCGTGACGGGCGAACTCGCCCTGCACGATCAGCACCCCGCCGTCGTATTCGTCCGGATCGCTCAGAAACAGCGTGGCCGAGAGGTCGCCGCGAATCCGCACCGACGTCCCGGGCACGCTGAAGATGGCGTTGTCGATGTGATCGCCGTAGGCCCCGGCGCCGGTGTAGCGGTTGAAGCGCGGCGGCAGCACCTTCAGCGGCAGTGCCGCGGCGATGAAACGGCCGACCGTGCCCAGCCGTTCCAGCATGATGGAGCCAAGCTGCGCGGCCAGCGGGTCGTCGTCCGCAAGCTGCTCGTTGCTCTTCACGCCGGCGGCGAGATGCCCTGCCGTCCCGCGCCCGTCGTGCCACCTAGCCTGCTCCAGCATCTCGCGGCAGCGGCGCACCTCGGCGGGCGTGAGCACCTCGGGAATCTCGACCATCATCGCCGGGTCGCCTCCTTAAAGCCGCCCTCCTTTGAGGTCGCTTCCTTCAACGCAAACGCCCCGGCCGCCTCGAAGGCGGCCGGGACGCCGGTTGTGCATTCCCGCCGAGCGGTCAGAACTTGAAGCTCGTGCTGACCCGGTAGGTCCGCGGAGCGCCCAGCATCACGCGCTGCGCGGGCCAGTTGCTGGAGACGGCGTATTTCGTGTCCGCGATGTTGTCGATGTTGAAGCGCAGGTTCACGTCCTTGCGCAACTCGTAGACGGCCATCGCGTGGGCGACGAAGTAGCCCGGCAGTTCGCCGAACACACCGTTCGGAATGATGCGATGAGCGTCATCCGGACGGCCGATCCAGGAATCGCCGACATACTGCAGGCCACCGCCAACGGTGAAGCCGTACGGCAGGCGATAGGTCGTCCACAGGTTGACCGAAATCTCCGGAGTAAAAGCGAGTTCGTCGCCGCTGGTGCCGCTGCGGAATCCCACCGGATAGTCGCCCGGCGTTGCGGCCATGCGCATGCGATCCAGCTCGGCGCTGTGCTTGCGTTCCGTCTTCATCCACAACAGGCCGCCGAACACCTTCCATTCTTCGGTGAGGTTGCCTGCGACGCCAAGCTCGATGCCCTGGGCGATCTGGTCGCCGTAACCCTTCAGCTCGATGGGTTGTCCGGGTGCGCAGCTCGACGGGGGGACATTGGTGGCGGGAATGCAGCCGGTGAGCGGCACCCGCCGGTCGATGCGGAACAGCGCCGCCGTGGTCGACAGCCGGCCGTTGAAGAAGTCCCACTTGGTGCCGATCTCGTAGTTGATCGACCGCACCGGGTCCGCACCGGGGATGAGATTCGGGAAGGCGTCGTCGCCTTCGCGGGAGATGTCCGAGTTCGACAGGTAGGCGCCGGGCGGGACGTGCGAGAGGCCGACCGCCGCGTAGAAGCTGCCGTTGTCGACCGGCTTGTAGACAACACCGATCTTGCCGCCGAGCGTGGTGTCGGTGATGTCGAGGTTGTCGAAGTTGCCTATCGGCCCGCCGGCAACGGTCCTGCTGTTGATGCTGGCCTTGTAGTGGTCCACGCGCAGTCCACCGGTGATCTGCCAGTGCCGGTTCAGGTGCATGGTGTCGTAGAGATAGGCCGCGACGGTGTCGATCTTCACCGCGCTGGTCTGCGCAGGATTGAACAGGAATCCCGGGTGACGGTCCGGATTCGGGAAGAACAGGCTGTTGTCACCGGATACCGGGAAATTCGGCGGGATCGCGATCGCGTTGGCGCGGTTGGCGTCCGACTCCTCGCGGCTGAACTCCAGACCCACCGACAGGTTATGCTTGAAGGGGCCGGTGAAGATCTCGGCCGAATAGTTGGTCTGGTTGGTCAGCGTGGTGGTGGTCCGGTCGTAGAAGGTGTTCTGCGTGTCGAGCGTGGAGTTCAGGGTGATCGGCGGCTGCGGGTTGCCGAACGGATTGTTCGTCAACGTCGTGAAGCGCGAGAAGCGGTCGACCTGAGACCAGCGCGTCTGGTTGCTGATGGTCGAGGTCTTCGTAAGGTCATATTCGAACCGGGCGCGCGCCGAGTGAGCGGCGGTGTCGTCGAAATCCGACCGCAAGCCGTAGAATGCATCGCGCGGCGCGGTTCCGGCCACCGGGTCGAAGCGCAACATGCCCGGGATGGTGGCCGCCGGCACGCCCCAGTCCGGGATGTCCTTCCTCGTGACGTGCTCGTAGGCGAACAAGACCCTGAAGTCGGTGCCGAGCCCAAAGGCCAGCGACGGCGCGATGCCGCGCGGCCTCGCCTCTGCAATCTCGCGTCCCGCCACACCGCTCTGCTCCAGGACGCCGTTGAGACGGAACGTCCAGTCCTGGTTCAGCATGTGGTTGAAGTCGACGGTCGCGCGCTTGCGCATGATGGAGGCGTATTCATCGAAGCCGATGCCGACCTCGCCGGCGATGAAGTTCTGCCGCACAGGAGACTTGGTGACGATGTTGATATAGCCGCCGGCGCTGCCGCGGCCGTTGTCGGCGGCAGGTCCCTTGAAGACCTCCACACGGTCGACATTGAACATGTCGCGGGAATAGGTGCCGTTATCGCGCGAGCCGTCGATGAAGACATCGCCGCTGGCGTTGAAGCCGCGCAGCTTGAAATTGGTCATCGAGGTGCCGAAGCCGTTCTCGCCCGCATCGAAGGTGATGCCGGGGGTGTTTCTCAGCACCTCGGTCAGATCGCGCGCACCGCGCTCCTCGATGATCTGGCTCGGAACCACCGTAACGGTCTGCGGCAGGTTGAGCAGCGGCGCCGTCTGCTTGGGCGAAGACGCAGTGTGCGTGTCATAACTGCCTCCGGACTGGCCGGTGACGTCGATCGGCCCGAGCTGAATGTTCGAGCTTTGCGCCGAAGCATGGTCGGACATCGCGGTCCACGAAAACGCGACGCTCGCCGACAGTGCCGCGTGCGAGATGAGCGAGCGACGTGTCGCCTCCAAGTTCTGAATCATTCCAAAAAGCCCCCGCATGTCACAAAACACGCGCCGTTTTTTTCGACGCTTGTTGCGTTGTTATGAAACGCCATTTGCGCGGTTGCGCAAAGATTATGTTTTGAAATTTCTCTAAGAAGCGCGTCCAAACAGCGTCTTGATACGTTGCAGTTTAGAAATGGAAAAATCCAAAATTAGAATGTCATCGAGCGGGGCAAATTGCCGTGACAATGCAATGACGACGTCGCGGTGTGCG
>CAZGSW010000029.1:9665-11581 GCA_964528635.1 uncultured Rhodoplanes sp.
GCGGCGGACTCGACCGGCGGCGCCCGATCGTAGCAATGTGCAGGCGTGGCATTCCGGCTGGGAGCATTGCTTTGGTGGGCGCGGCGCGTGGTTCGACGACGAACCCGTCGCACGGACGAGTCTCTCTATTTCAGCCGCCTCAAGTCGCTGAGTGACGAACAGTGGCGCGCGGCCCTGGCGGAAAGCCCGGAAAGCGCGGCGCGCTGGGTCTATGCGGCAGCGACCTACGGCGTCATCGACGCACAGCTCCTTTGGGCCCAGATGCAGCTCGATGGCTACGGCACGACGCACGATCCGGACGGTGCGTTCCGCTGGTTCGAGATCGCGGCCAGGAGCCGCAAGCCCGAGGCCCTCAACATGCTCGGCCGCTGTTACGAGCGCGGCTGGGGCGTGGCGGTCGACTTCGAACGGGCGGCCGCCTGCTATCGCGACGCGGCCGAGAAGTCCTACGACTGGGCGCAGTTCAACCTGGCCTGTCTGATGCTCGACGGCAAAGGAGTCGCGCGCGATCCGGATGCCGCTTTCGATCTGTTGATGCGGGCGGCCACGCAGGGCCACGTCAAGTCATTCAACCTGATCGGCTGCTGCCACGAACACGGTTGGGGCTGCCCGGCCGACATCGCGACGGCGATCCAGTGGTATCATCGCGGCGCGGAAGGCGGAGATTTCCGCGGCCAGTATCGCTACGGCCAGATGCTCCTGGAGCGTGGCATGGTGGAGGATGGGCTGTCGTGGCTGCGTCGCGCGATCGACAATGCCCCGGTCGAATTCTGCCGCCACCTCGCCGGCGATCTGCTGTCCCACGCAGAACCCGGGATTCGTGCGCTCGGCGCGCGTGCCAAGGCGCGCGTTGAGGCGCGTGCTGAGACGCCTACCGAGACGCATGCTGACGCCGTTTGCGGCTGATCGACTTGGTTTGCGGCTGATCGACTTGGCGTCGTTTCGAGGCTCACGCGCTGTGCGTGCGCCCCGAAACGATGCCGGAGGAAGGAAAAAGGTGGCCGGCCGGGAGCGATGTCATGAGGAGGCCACTCGCATCACTCCCGGCGCGGCCGAACCCTACAGACTCAGGAGATGCGGCGGACCTGAGCGACCGTAGGGTTGTCTCTTGGATTTGGCTCTCTCGACTCCGGCTGGCTCACCGGTTTCCGTCGTCAGGATCAGTCGAGGTCGCCTCTTCCAATTCGGTGAAAGCACCCTAGCGCGCGCCGACATGAAAGCAATTTCATAAATGCCGTTTACCTTGTGCTTCGCGATTCAGCGTAAAGCGTTATGGTTTACACGCGCCGCGCTTAACCAAGCGGAATGCGGGTTTGCGGGGATAACTCTGCGCCGCCGTCTTTGCTTTGCACCGGTCGCAGGCGCCCCCGAGGACGCAACGGCGCATAGCACGACGGCACACATCTGCAGACAGGAGCGATCGATCTCAAAATCGAATTGCATTTCCGGCAGCGCGGGCCATCGCTCAGGGCCTTTACCGGACGGAAAGCACGCCGCGCCTACGCTTCGCGAATCGAAATCCCGACGCGAGAGCGCAATGGCCGAACATCACTGCCCCGAGTGCGGAAAGCCGATGACCCTGGTCCGCCTTCTGCCGCCGCTCGACAACCTGCCCTCGCTCGGCGCGTTCTATTGCCGTCCCTGCGAGTTCGCCGACACGGTGCCGGTGATCCCGGACAGCGAGGCGCCGTCGCTCGCGCCGGCCTGAGCGGTTCGCGCCGCTCGGCGCCGATCTGAACCCGTTCTCGATCGTCCTGCCAACCGTCCTGCGCTTTCGCGGCCACAGTCGCCGGGATTCCGTCCCCGTGCACAGTGTGGCCTTGGTTCGTCCGCAATGTCGCGAGAGAGGTACCGGTTCCAACAGACAGGGAACTCGATGACACCAAGGTTCGCTTTGATGGCCGCGTTTCTGATGG
>CAZGSW010000029.1:11681-28511 GCA_964528635.1 uncultured Rhodoplanes sp.
TCGCCAGCCCCGCCGAGGCACAGACCAAATCCACCAAATCGCCGGAACAGATGGGCACGGCGGAACAGCGGGCGGCGTGCCGCTCCGACGTCCGGCGCTTCTGCCGCTCGGTCAAGCCCGAGGAAGGCGAGATGGCGTACTACTACTGCCTGCTGGAACACCAGACCAAGCTCCGCCCGAAGTGTGCGGAGGTGGTCGGCGTGGCGAAATAGCTCAGGCCGCGTCGGCGACCACGCGGTTGCGGCCGTCGCGCTTGGCGCGGTAGAGCGCCTGGTCGGCACGCTTGAGAATGGTGCCGGCCGTATCGTCGGCGGCGTCGAGCGTGGCGATGCCGATCGAGATCGTCACCTGCAGCGCGGCCGAACCATGGCCGACCGCGAACGGCTCCGACGCAATGCGCCGGCGCAGCCGCTCCGCCACGATGGTCGCAACCGCCATGTCGGTTTCCGGCATGATGATGACGAACTCCTCGCCGCCGAAGCGGCACGCCAGGTCGATCCCGCGGATCGACTTGCGCACGCGTTTGGCGAATTCACGCAGCACGTCATCGCCGGCGTCGTGACCGTGGGTGTCGTTGACGGACTTGAAATAGTCGATATCGAGCACCAGCGCGGTCAGCGGCTTGCCGCGCGCCGCCGCCTGCTCCACCAGCGCCGACAGGTGGCTTTCCATGTAACGGCGGTTGTAAAGGCCGGTCAGCGCATCGGTGATCGCCATCTCGATCGACTGCTGCACGTTGTCGCGCAGCCGCTCGGTGTAGCGCTTCTTGCGGATCTGGGTGCGCGCCCGCGCCATCAGTTCGTTCTTGTCGATCGGGCGGGCCAGATAATCGTTGATGCCGATTTCCAGGCCGCGCAGCATCCGCGCGTTGTCGTCGCCGTCGGAGACCGCAAGGATCGGCACGTTGCGCGTGCGCTCCAGCGAGCGGACCTGGCTGCACAGCCGAAGACCGTCGGCCTGCTGCAGCGCCAGCGAAACGATCAGCAGATCGTAGTTGCCCTCGGCGGCATGAAACAGCGCTTCCGCCGGGTTGGTCTCGATGTCGACCGTATGCTCGGTACCCAGCATGCCGGCGATCCGTTCGGCCGACGAGATCCGGTCGTCGACGATCAGCACCCGACCGCGACGGCCGGCGTCGGCGATCGTCTCGTTCTCCGCGTCCTGGATTCCGATCTCCTTCGACGTCAGCGCGCGCATGCGCAGCTCGTCGGTCATCATCTTGAGCCGCGACAGCGAGCGCACGCGTGCAATCAGCGCCACGTCGGACACCGGCTTGGTCAGGAAGTCGTCGGCACCCGCGTCCAGACCGCGCACCCGGTCGGACGGATGATCGAGCGCGGTCACGATCACCACCGGAATGTGGTGGGTCGCCGGATTGCTCTTGAGCCGGCGGCAGACCTCGAAGCCGTCCATGTCCGGCATCATCACGTCGAGCAGGACGATGTCGCATTCCGCCTGGGCACAGATCGCCAGCGCCTCGGCGCCGTTCATCGCGATCGCGACGTCGAAGTACTCGGCGGAAAGGCGCGCCTCCAGCAGCTTCACGTTGGCCGGCACATCGTCGACCACGAGAACGCGGGCAGTCATCCCCTGCTCTCCTTACGCATGACCCAAAAAATGGCGGATCGTCTCGATGAACTTTCCGACCGAAATCGGCTTCGAGAGATAGGCCTCGCAACCGCCCTCGCGGATGCGCTCCTCGTCCCCCTTCATCGCAAACGCGGTGACGGCGACCACCGGAATCGACTTCAGCGTCGGATCGTCCTTGAGCCACTTGGTGACTTCCAGACCCGACACTTCCGGCAACTGGATGTCCATCAGCACCAGATCGGGCTTGTGCTTGCGCGCCAGATCCAGCGCCTCGATGCCGTTGCGGGTGCCGACCGTCTTGTAGCCGTGCGCTTCCAACAGATCGTGGAAGAGCTTCATGTTGAGCTCGTTGTCCTCCACGATCAGCACGGTCTTGGCCATGGCCCGCTCCCAGCCCTTGCGGCCCGAATGGCGGCAGCGCCCACGGCGGGGACCGTGGAACGCGAGGGGAATTCGTTAACAGCCTAGGCCGGAAGTATTACGGAAAGGCAAACAATGCGAACGAATGCCGCCCACGTGCATACCGCTAAGCCTTTCTATCTTCGCGGGAAAAATTGGGCGGCGGGGACCGGGCCGACCGCTCCGGCAGGCTTGTCCCCAGGCCGACACGGCGGTCTGTCGTGCGCCTGATAAACTGCGCCGCAATCGCAAGGCACCTCCATGAAGCGCAAGGACCGCAACAGCCCCGGGAACGACCGCCGCAAGGCGTCGTCGGACGGCGGCGCGCGGGCGCAGGCGGACGCCCTGGCGGTCTCCGCGCTGGCGTTCCTCGCCGGCGATTCCGAGCGGCTGGGAGCGTTTCTCGCGCTGTCCGGCATCGGCCCGGAGTCGATCCGTGCGGCGGCCGGCGAGCCGCATTTCCTCGCCGGCGTGCTGGATCACGTCGTATCCGACGAGAGGTTGCTGCTCGATTTCGCCGAACATGAAAACATCGATCCGTTCGACGTCACCCGCGCCCGCGCGATGTTCGCAGGGCGCGACGCAGGCGAGCCGTGACCGCCGGCTTCTGCCGGGACTGCCTTGCCGATGCGCCACAGGGCGCGCGCTGCCCGGTCTGCCGCTCCCCTCGCCTCGCGCGCCACTCCGAGATCGACAGGCTTGCGATCGCCCACGTTGACTGCGATGCGTTCTATGCCGCGGTCGAGAAGCGCGACGATCCGTCATTGAACGACAAGCCGCTGATCGTCGGCGGCGGCCAGCGCGGCGTGGTCACCACCGCCTGCTACATCGCACGGACCTTCGGCGTGCGCTCCGCCATGCCGATGTTCGAGGCGCGGAGGCTGTGTCCCCACGCCACCATTGTGCGCCCGGACATGGGGAAATACGCCGGCGTAAGCCGGCAGGTGCGCGCGCTCATGATGGACCTGACGCCGCAGGTCGAGCCGATCTCGATCGACGAGGCGTTCATGGACCTGACCGGCACGGAGCGGCTGCATGGCATGAGCGCGGCCAGATCGCTCGCCCGGTTCGCCGCCAGGGTCGAACGCGAGATCGGCATCACGGTCTCGGTCGGCCTGTCCTGCAACAAGTTCCTCGCCAAGATCGCCTCCGATCTCGACAAGCCGCGCGGCTTTGCGGTGCTCGGCAAGGCAGAGGCGGCAGGCTTTCTCGCCGACAAGCCGGTCTCGTTCATCTACGGCGTCGGCAAGGTTGCCGCCGTCCGTCTCACCCGGGACGGCTTCCGGCTGATCGCCGACCTGCAGCGCGCCGACCCGCGCGACCTGATGCGGCGCTACGGCGCCGAAGGCCAGCGGCTGGCGAGGCTCTGCCGCGGCGACGACGAGCGCGAGGTCAATCCGGATCGCGAACGGAAGAGCGTGTCCGCCGAGAACACCTTCCAACGCGACCTGTCGTCGTTCCGGCCGCTGGAAAAGCGGCTGTGGGCCGCCGCCGAGGAGGTCTCCGACCGGCTCAAGGAAAAGAACCTGGCCGGCTCGACGGTGACGCTGAAGCTCAAGACCGCGGACTTCCGCATCCTCACCCGCGCCCGCTCGCTCGAGAGCCCGACGCAACTGGCAGGACGGATCTTCGCGGTGAGCCGTGAACTGCTGGCGCGCGAGATCAACGGCACGTCGTACCGGCTGCTGGGCGTCGGCGTGAGCGCGCTGACCGAAGCGGAAGACGCCGACCCCGCCGACCTGATCGACACCGGCGCGACGCGGCGTGCCGCGGTCGAACGCGCGGTCGACCGGGTGCGCGACAAGTTCGGCCACGAAGCGATGGTCAAGGGACTGGAGTTCGAGAACGAGGACGACTGACCGCGGCGCCGCTCACGGACACGGCTTGCTGTCCTTGATCTCGAGCAGAGTCATCTCGCCGCTCACGACGAAATCGCCGTAATCGAGCAGCAGAGCGCGCGACACGCCGTTCTCGTACAGCTCGAAGGTGATGGCGTAGATCGGAGTCTGTTCGCCCTCGCCTTTCTTGCTGCGGTCGAAATAGCTGATCGTCACCGGCCAGCGGGTCAGCTCGCCGAGCGCGTTCTTGCCCGCGGCGGCGTCTTTGGGCGTGTCCTGCTTCGGCGCGATCGGCTTCCCGATCACGGCCAGCGTGTCGTAGAGCTTCTCGCCCGATTCCGAGCCGTCATAGACCACGGCCTCGAGCACGGTCCTTCCGGCCCGCGCCGCCGCGATGACGCGGCGCACATGCTCGGTCGGAAAAACCACTTCGGCGGTGAAGCTGACGTCTTTCTTCGCAGGCTTGCTCAACGATACGCCGATACCCTGCTGCGTGCGCTCGGCCTGGCCGTCGACGTGGTCGCGCAACTGCTCGTTGGTGAAGTTCTGCGAGTGGAACCGGAGCCGCTTCGCGCTTCCGTCCTCCCAGGTGGTGGCGCGCAGGTCGCTCAGCGTCTGGCGTCCCTCGCCGTTGTCGAGCTGCGACACCTGGCGGAATTGCAGCGCGTAGCCCTCGCAGGCGCTGCCGCTGAAATCGTACAGGATGCGCCCGCGGACCGAACTCATCGGCCGCTTGCCGCGCGACTCCGCGAGCTTCAGATCGTAGATGGCACGATGCGACGCCAGGGCGATCGCATTAGACTGTGCAACCGCCGGGGCGGGCGACAACGCCCCGAGCGATGCCAGAAGCGCAATGGCGGCCGGTGCAGCGATAGAATTCATCCAAAATTCTCCGGAATCGCCCCGGTTCTCCAACATAAGTCGGCGGTTCCGCGGCCGCAACGCCGTCCCCTGCGACGGCGGCTTGCCAGCGGGGCGTCGATCAGCGAAGACAAAGGCGGCATTTTCATGGGCGTGGGTCCGGCGCAACCACTCCGCGCGCCGGCAACAGGGAGAACGGCATGGCTGGCACGGTTGAGAAGAAGCTCGCGGAACTGGGGATCACGCTTCCGACCCCGGCCGCGCCGGTTGCGAACTATGTGCCGTTCGTGCGGACCGGAAAGCTGCTCATCATTTCCGGCCAGCTCTGCTTCGACAACGACGGCAAGATCGTCGTCTCCGGCCAGCTCGGCGCCGGCGTCTCCATCGAGGACGGCGCCAAGGCGGCACAGGCCTGCGCCGTCAATCTGCTGGCCCAGCTCAAGAGCGCGCTCGGCGATCTCGACAAGGTGGCCCGCGTGGTGCGGCTCGGCGGCTTCATCAATTCGGCCCCGGGCTTCCCGGACGGCCCCAAGGTGATGAACGGCGCATCCGACCTGATGGTCGCGGCCTTCGGCGACAAGGGCCGTCACGCCCGCACCACCATCGGCGTGTCCGCCCTGCCGCTCAACGCGGCGGTCGAGGTCGAGGGCGCCTTCGAGGTGAACTGACGGCCCGGCCCGGGCCGGATCGCAACCCCAGTCGAGTCCGCGCCATGCCGGAATGGCTGACCGCGCGTCCGATCGCCCATCGCGGCCTGCATGACGCCGCGAACGGCGTCATCGAGAATTCGCGATCCGCGTTCGAGGCGGCGATCGCCGGGCGCTATGCCATCGAGTGCGATCTGCAGCCCAGCGCCGACGGCGAAGCCATGGTGCATCACGACGAGACGCTCGACCGCCTGACCACGGCGACCGGACCGCTCGACGCGCTGTCGGCTGCCGAACTGAGGCAGGTGCCGTTCAAGTCGACCGCCGACCGGATGATGACGCTCGGCGACCTGTGTGACCTCTCCGGCGGCCGCTCGACGCTGGTGCTCGAACTCAAGAGCCGGTTCGACGGCGACGTGCGGCTGCCCCGCCGGGTGGCGCGGGTGCTGGAAGGCTACAAGGGCCCCGTCGCAGCCATGTCGTTCGATCCGGGTCTGGTGGCCGCATTGCGCGATTTTGCCCCACGGCTGACCCGCGGCATCGTGGCGATGCGGCCCGACCGGGGGGAGCGGAATTTCTCCACCGGCAGCGGCGCCCGTTTCGTGCTGCAGGCGCTGTCGGCGCGGCTGTCGTTCCTCGCCTACCGGGTGCAGGATCTGCCCTCGGCGCTGCCCGGATTCGCGCGCAACGTGCTGGGGCTGCCGCTGCTGACCTGGACCGTGCGGACGGCCGAGGACCGCAGGCGGGCGGCGCTGCACGCCGACCAGATCATTTTCGAAGGATTCCGCCCCGAATGATGCCCGACGCAACTGTCGGCACGGTGAAGCGTTGCTTCAAGGGACCATGGAGACGCCGATGCGCATCCAGCTTGCCATCGTGGCCGGTGCGGCTCTTGCGGCCGTCTGGGGCCCGCAAACCGGACCGGCCGCGGCATCCCGGCTGTCGGCTCATGCCACCGCAAAAAACGTCTCGGATCAGAGCAGGCAGCAGCGCCAGCCCCGGACCAAGCGTCAGACCTCAGGTCAGGGGCAGCGCCAGATCGCCTGCACGCAGTTCGGCTGCGCCCCGATCCCGCCCGGCTGCGAGATCCGGACCGGCTTCATTCCGTTCACCTGGGATCCATCGGGCTTCGACGAGGTGGTGTGTCCCTACCCGCGGCGGCGTCCTGTACGGTAAAGCCACGCGCCCGACCGATCGATTGGCGACGGCCGCCGCCGATCTGCGCTAAACTCGTTCCACTCCATTGCAACGTGACCGAGCGAACGTCGCGGCGATTGCCTCAGAATTGAGAATGACCGAAACGGAACTGCGCCTGCGGGTGATATCCTCGATCGACCAGGTGCCGGCGACGGCCTGGGATGCCTGCGCGAACCCCGGATCGGGCCGTGCGGCGGCGACACCGACGGCGGAACCGGATCGTCAACTCTCCAACATTCCGGTTGAAGATCAGATCCACAACCCATTCATTTCGCATGCTTTTCTGCATGCGCTGGAGGCCTCCCGGTCCGCTGTCGCGCGGACCGGCTGGCAGCCGCAGCACCTGATCGCGGAGGCTGCCGACGGCACCGTGATCGGCGCCGTGCCCTGCTATCTCAAGTCGCATTCGCGCGGCGAATACGTGTTCGATCGCGGCTGGGCCGAGGCCTACGAGCGCGCCGGCGGCGACTACTATCCGAAGCTCCAGGTCTCGGTGCCGTTCACGCCGGCCACCGGACGCCGCCTGCTGGTGCGTCCGGGGCAGGATGCCGACACCGTGAAGGCCGGCCTGACCGCCGGCCTGATCGAGCTGTGCAAGCGCCACCAGGCCTCGTCGGTGCACGTGACGTTCATGCCGGAGAGCGATTGCGCCCGCCTCGCCTCGCACGGGTTCCTGCGCCGCACCGACCAGCAGTTCCACTGGGAGAACGGCGGCTACGCCACGTTCGACGAATTCCTCGCCGCGTTGTCGTCGCGCAAGCGCAAGGTGGTCAAACGCGAGCGCCGCGACGCGCTGGAGAGCGACATCAGCATCCACTGGCTGAGCGGCTCCGATCTCACCGAGGAGGTGTGGGACGCATTTTTCGACTTCTACATGGAGACCGGTTCGCGCAAATGGGGACGGCCCTACCTGACCCGCGAGTTCTATTCCCTGATAGGCCAGAGCATGGGCGACCGCATCGTGCTGATGATGGCGAAGCGCGCCGGGCGCTGGATCGCCGGCGCCATCAACTTCGCGGGCTCCGACACCCTGTACGGCCGGCACTGGGGCGCGGTCGAGCACCATCCGTTCCTGCATTTCGAGGTCTGCTACTATCAGGCGATCGAATACGCGATCGCCCACAAACTCGGCCGCGTCGAGGCCGGCGCGCAGGGCGAACACAAGCTCGCCCGCGGCTACCTGCCGGTGACCACCCACTCGGCCCATTTCATCGCCAATCCGTCGCTGCGCCGCGCGATCGCCGACTATCTGGTCCGCGAGCGCGCCTACGTGGAGGCGGCAGGCGAAGAGCTTGCGGCGGCGGCGCCGTTCCGCAAGGATTTGATCGAGCAGGAATGATCCCGGACAGGGAGACCACGATGCCGGACTACGACCCCGCCAACATCTTCGCCAAGATCCTGCGCGGCGAGCTGCCCTGTCACAAGGTGTACGAGGACGACAAGGTTCTCGCCTTCCTCGACATCATGCCGCGCGCGCCCGGCCACACGCTGGTGCTGCCCAAGGCGCCGGCGCGCAACATCCTCGACATCGCGCCGGACGATCTGGCCGCGGTCGCCACCATCGCCCAGAAAGTCGCCAAGGCCGCCATGACGGTGTTCGGCGCCGACGGCATCACCGTGCAGCAGTTCAACGAGGGGGCCGGCGGTCAGGTGGTGTTCCACCTCCATGTCCATGTCATCCCGCGCAAGGCCGGCGTTGCGATGAAGCCGGCAGCCAGCGAGAAGGAGCGGCCCGAGGTGCTGGCCGACCATGCGGCAAAACTCGCGGCGGCGCTCAGGGCATAGGCCGCATCGCCGTCACGGGCCGTACCACCAGGCACCGGCCAGAAACGTCAGTTCGCCGACCACCACGCCGACGAAAACCGAGCGGCGCGCCACCATGAAGGCCACAAATCCGAGCACGGCCGCGCCGATCCGCACGAACAGTGGGATCGCGGCCAATGCGCCCGTATTCGTCATGATGAGCTGCGCCATCACGCCGGCCAGGATGGCGGTCGCGACCGCGCGCACCCAGACGATGATCCGCGAATTCTCGTCGAGCCCGCGCACCGCCACGAGCCCGAGCGCCCGCCAGACCTCGTTGGGCAGGAAGCCCGCCAGGATCAGCGCGAAATAAGGACCGACGTCGGCCAGCGTCATCGCAGCGCCTCCCGCAACCGGTGCACGGCATACGCGGCTGTGCCGGCAATCAGGCCGGTCCACATCAGGTCGAGCTTGATCTTCTGCGCCGCCACGATCGGCCCGATCACAAGACCCAGCACGAACGCCAGCCGATCGACCAGCGACGTGTTGCTGCGCGCCGCCGACATCAGGATCGCCATCGGCGTGAAGAACAGCAGCGTGGTGGCGAGCAGCGGCGGCAGCCGGGCGGCCAGCGTGTATCCGATTGCGCTGCCGCCTACGGCGGCCGCCATCAATCCGATACCAAGCCCGTTGTAGAACGGCACCCTCTGCTCGTGCGGCAATTGCGGCGCAAGCCGCATACCTTCCACCCAGACGCTGATGGCGGTGAGATGCATCGGCAGCAGCAACTGCGACTGGCTTGTGTGCGCCGTCTTCAGCCGCGGCAACAGCGCCGCCACCATGGGCAGGAAGCGCGCGCTGCTGAGCCCCACCGCAATCGCCACCTCAAGCAGCGTGGTTGTGGTGAGAGTCGAAATCAGGATGATCTGTGCCGGCGCCGCCCATATCAAAAGCGTGGAAAAGATCATCCACGGCAGGCTGAAGCCGAATTCGTAGGACAGCGCGCCAATGCCGACATAATTGCCGACCAGCACGTAGAAGAACACGGACTTCAGCGCCGCGACAAAGCCGTCCAGCAGACTCTGAACTCCCGGGCGGGATGCCGGGCTGGTATCCATACGGTCAGTGCTCTCGAACGGGTGGCGCGAACAGGAACTTCGGATATTTTGTCTAGCACAATGCCAACGAAGGAAAGCGCCCGGCTGCAACAGGCGATAGAGCTGCATCGGCAGGGCTCGCTGGAACAGGCTGCACTCCTCTACGAGGCGGTGCTGCAGGCGGAACCGGACAACGCGGCCGCCTGCCAGTACCTCGCCGCCATCGCCTTGCAGCGCGCCGACCTTGCGGCCGCGGCCGGGCTGGCGGACAAGGCGCTCGCCCTTGCGCCGGACGACGCCCGCGTTCATCGCCTGCTCGGGCAGATCCTGCACCGTCAGGGAAACCCGGCCGGGGCGATGGAGAATCTGGATCGCGCCGTGGCGCTGGCTCCCGACATGGCCGATGCGCACGGCGTGCGCGCCGACGTGCTGTCCGACGCCGGCAGAATGGCGGAAGCGGTCGACAGCTACGACCGGGCGCTTGCGCTGCGGCCGGATTCGCCGAACGACTGGTGCAACCGCGGCACCGCTTTGCAGGCCCTCGGCCGTCATGACGACGCCCTCGCCTCCTACGATCGTGCCGTGTCGCTCGAGCCCGGCCTTGTCGAAGCACACGTCAACCGCTCCAGCCTCCTCGCGGCGCTCGGGCGCATGGAGGAGGCGCTCGCCGGATACGACCGCGTGCTGTCGATTCATCCCCGCCATGCCGAGGCGCTCAACCATCGCGGCGAGTTGCTGATGAAGCTGCAAAGGCCCGACGCGGCGCTGGCGAGCTTCCAGCAGGCGCTAACGGTGAAGCCCGATTATCGCGACGCGATCCTGAACCTCGCGGGTGTCATGGCCACGCGGAACAATCCGGTGCAGGCGGCGCGCCTGCTGATGCAGGGGCTTGCGATCGATCCGTCGGCTGCAACCCGGCAAGCATTGACCGATTGCATCCGGTCGATCCCGCCGGACCGGATCGGGCCCGAACTTGAACCCGCCATGGTGCGGATGCTGGCCGAGACGTGGGTGTCGCCGGATTCGGCGTCCCATCAGGTTTCGGCCGTGATCCGGCAGCAGCCGGCCGTGCGGGCCGCGATCGGACGGCTGCCGGCGGCAAGCCTCGCCGATGTCAGAACACTCGGAGGGCACGAACTGCTCGGCGCGCTGCTTGTCAGCGCGCCCGTCTGTGACGCAGGGCTGGAGCGGCTGCTGACCCGGCTGCGGCTGCTCGTCCTGGATGTTGCAACGTCGCCGGGGGCGTCGGCCGCGCCGGACAGCGTGCTGACGTTCGCATCCAGGCTGGCGCAGCAGTGCTTCATCAACGAATACGTGTTCGACGCCACCCCGGAGGAGACCGGGCGCATCGATCGCCTGTGCCGCGAAGCCGCCACCGGCTCGATCGACCCGCTTCAGATCGCGGCGATTGCCGCCTACCGCCCGCTGCATGGCGTCACGGAACTGCGGAAGCGGCTGGACGGAGCGTGGCCTCTGCCGGTGCGCGTTCTGATCGCGCAGCAGGTCCACGACGTCGAGACCGAACGCAGGTTGCGTGCCGGCATTCCCGTACTCACGCCCATTGCCGACGAGGTCTCGCAGGCGGTGCGGCAGCAGTACGAGGAGATGCCGTATCCGCGCTGGGTGCGAGCGCCGTCGCTGGCCACGCCGCGCGATCTCAATTCCTTCGTGCGGGCCGCATTCCCGAATGCGGCGCCCTGCCCGCTTCAGGGTCCGGCCGAGTTGCTGGTGGCCGGATGCGGGACCGGGCGATTGCCGATCCTGTACGCCCGCGAATTGCAGGATCGCAATATCCTCGCCGTCGACCTGAGCCTGTCGAGCCTGGCTTACGCCAGCCGCAAGGCCGCCGAGGCCGGGCTGCATGGCATCGCGTTCGCGCAGGCCGACCTCCTCACCCTGCCCTCGCTCGGGCGCAGCTTCGATGCGATCGACTGTTCCGGCGTGCTGCACCACCTTGCCGATCCGATGGCCGGATGGCGCGGCCTCGTGTCGATGCTCCGCCCCGGCGGATTCATGCGGATCGCGCTCTACAGCAGGTCCGGGCGCGCCCCGATCAATGCGGCGCGAAAGCTCCTCGCCGAACAGGGCTACGGGTCAACGCCGGACGAGATCCGGCGCTTCCGCCGGCATGCGATCGGCAGCGCCGATCCGCAGATGCAGGCCCTGCTCAGGTTCGTCGACTTCTTCAGCGTCAGCGAATGCCGCGATCTGCTGTTCCATGTGCAGGAGCACCAGATGACGCTTCCGGACATCGCGGCGTTCCTGGACGAAAACCGGCTCACGCTGCTCGGCCTCGTCATCGCTCCCGCGATCGGCCGTCAATACGCGGCGCGGTTCCCGGACGACCCGGCGATGACCGATCTGCGCAATTGGGACAGGCTCGAAGCTGCAAACCCGACGCTGTTTGCCGGCATGTACCAGTTCTGGGTGCAGAAGCCTTCGGAATGACGGCTCAGGCTACGGCGCAAACGCCGCGGCCCCCGCAATCAGCACCGCCTCACCGACGATGACCCCGGCGAAGGCCGAGCGGCGGATCAGCAGGAAGGCGAGGAAGCCGCAACCAAGCGCGACGACGCGAACCTCGACCGGGACCGGGGCGAGCGCGCCGGGCGGAAACAGGATAATGCGCGCGACCACCGCAGCAACCAGCGCGGTCGCCACCGCCCTCACCCAAAGGATGATCTCGGAATCCTCGTTCAGCCCGCGGCCGAGCAGAATGCCGAGCCAGCGCCACACCTCGCTCGGCAGGAAGCCGATTAGAAGCAGCGCGAGATAGGGCTCCATGGCAAACGTCATTGCACCACCCTCCGGCGGCGCTGAAGACGATGCACACCGTAAGCCAGCGTTCCGGCCAGAATGCCGGTCCAGAGCAGGTCGAATTCGACCTTCAAGTAGGCCAGCACCGGACCGATCACGAGCCCGAAGCCGAGCGCCAGCTTGTCGAGCAGGAGGCGCGCGTTCCGCGCCGCCGAAACCAGAAAGGAGATCGGCGTCATGAACATCGCACCGGCGGCGAACATCGCCGGCAGCAGCGACTGGATCGCGTAGCCGACCGCGGTGCATACCATCCCGAGCGTCAGCAGGGTGATGCCGACGCCGTTGCAGAACGGAATTCGCTGGTCGCGCGCCAGTCGCGGCGCCATGCGCATGGTCTCGATCCAGACGCTGATCGCCATGAAATGCACGGGAATGACGAGGTGCCATATCCGCGTGGACGAATTGCGCACCACCGGCAGCAGCGCCACCACGATGGGAAACAGCCGGACACTCGACAGGCTCACGGCGACGGCCGTCTCGATCAACGGAACGCCAGGCGCCATTCCCGTTACCAGGATCACCTGCGCGGGCCCCGCCCACAGCAGCGCCGTCGACAACACCGCCCAGCCCATCGACAGGCCGTAGTCGTGGCAAAGCGCGCCGAAGCCGATGTAGGTGAACGAAATGACGAAGGCGAACACCGAGGTCAGCGCGGTGCGGCAGCCGAGCAGGAAACCGCCGGTGGGCACGAGTTCTGGCGATACCGGCGGCGCGGACATTCGAGGTTGGTCACACAGCCCGGCACCGCGCGCAAGCGGCAGGCTCCGCAGGGCATGTCCGCAAAAAAAAGAAGAGCCCTCCCCCGGAAGGAGGGAGGGCTCCGGCCGCCGAACGGAAGCGCAGGAGGAGATGCGCTTCAGTTGGCGGCAATCGGGCCGATCGAGCGGGTGGCGGTCTGCTTGCCGAGGCGGGCATCGACCGCGGCGCTGCAGGCAACGCTGAGGTTCGGACGGTTGCGCTTCATGCAGGCGATGACCCGGTTGACGCTCGGGAGCGACGAACTGCACAGGCGGAACACATCCGGGGTGCAGGCGGCGCGCTCTTCCGCAGTCACGGTCTTCAGCAGATCGGCCGAGCCCGGCGTGGCGTACAGGCTGCATGCGAGCACACAGGCCGAGGTCAGCAATCGCGTGCGGTTGAACAAGCGGTTCATGTCAGCCCCCCTTGATCCGTTGGCCGCCGGCTGGCGCCCTCATGGAAAGAGACGGAACGGGGCCTGCTCTGTTACCGACCGCATGCGTGAAGGACGCCGAATTGCCGGCAATCGCCGGTTTTGTGTCGAGGGTCACAAAGGTCCGGCGGCATGCCTGCCTGCAGCGTGAAAAAAGAGCCCTCCCTCGGGAGAGGGAGGGCTCCGGGGCGACACCCGAAGAAGCGCAGGAGGAGGAACGCCTCAGTTGGTGGCGGGTGCGTTGAGCGAGCGGGTCGCGGTCTGCTTGCCGGTGCGGTCGTTGAACACGGCCTGGCACTTGGGGCTGAGCTTCGGACGGTTGCGCTTCATGCAGCCGATGATGCGGGTCACGTTCGGGATTTCGGAGGCGCAGAGCCGGAACACGTCCGGGGTGCAGGCGGCGCGCTCTTCGGCGGTGGCCGTCCGGCTCGGGTCGGCGGCGCTCGGGGTCGCATGCGAGGCCAGAGCGAGGAAGAAGGCGGTGGCGAGAACGCGGGTCGCGGTGCTGAGCCTGGTCATTGGAAGTCCCCCTTTTCGGTGGTGGCCGCCGGGTTGGCGCCCTCATGCATCAGGAGACGTAGGCGCAGCCAAATCCGTTACTTCGGGAGCGCCTAGAATTCTTCAATAGAATCAATAATCTGCCAGGAAACGGGAATTCTGTGACCGCGATCACAAGGACTTTGGCCAGTTGGCAGCGGGCGAGATACCCTCGTCCGCATCGAGATCACCCATCGTTCGTGAGGATCCAATGGCCGCCGAAATAACGAGGCCCACGGTGCTGGCGGGCCTGCTGCTGGTGTCGATCGGCACCTGCGCCATGGCCGCACCTGCCCAGCTCCTGAACAAGACAGTCCGCATATCGGGCTCAGCGACCGTAAACGCGGTCGCCCAGGACGGATCGCGAACCACCGTGCCGCGAACCGTCAGCCGGACGATCTATATCAGCAGCAAGGGGCGCATCTTCACCCGTGCAGAGCGGCGCGCGGGCCGGAACGCCGAGACGGTCGACCGGGCTCCGGGCGACGGAGGCGGCAGCGGCGGCTTTCGCTTCGATGGCAACCGGCTGATCGGCGTGGGCCTCGCCGCGAGCGGAGCCCGGCAGGTGACGATCACATTCGATCCGGGCTTCAGCAGTTGCACCGCCAGCATTGCGTTCGGCCGCGAGGCCGGCAAGTCCTACAAGGTAAAAGGACTGGACGGGAAGATCTACACGGCGACCGGCGTGCCCACCGCATCGACGCCAACCTGCTCGATCCAGGCCGGCAATCCGTTCGCCCAATAGCTGCCGACGGAGCGCGCAGCAAGACCTGCTGCGGGAATCCAAAGGCCGCTGCGAGCGTCGCAGCGGCCTCGTCGTTCTCGTTTCCGGTTCGGTCAGACCTTGACCAGCGGCACCTTCGGCACTGAACCGCCACGGGGCGGATCGCCGCCGCCATCCCCGCCCCCGCCGGACGGCGGCTTCGGCTTGCGGACCCGGGGCTTGCGCGGCCTGGCAGCCGGCAGCTTCTCCGGCTTCGGCGTGACCGGACCTTCCATGTACTCGAAGCCGATCCTGTCGCGGCCGGCCTCGTCCTGCACGACCACCACCTTCACATGGCCGCCGTTCTTGAGCTTGCCGAACAGCACCTCGTCGGCCAGCGGCTTCTTGATGTGCTCCTGGATCACCCGCGCCATCGGGCGGGCTCCCATCAGCTCGTCGTAGCCGTTCGCGATCAGCCAGCGCGACGCCTCTTCGGACAGCTCGATGGTGACGTTGCGGTCGGCCAGTTGCGCCTCGAGCTGGAGCACGAACTTGTCGACCACCTGCTTGATGATCTCCGGCGACAGGTGACCGAAGGTGATGACCGCGTCGAGCCGGTTGCGGAACTCCGGCGCGAACAACTGGTTGATCGCCTCCATGTCGTCGCCTTCACGCTTGTTGCGCGTGAAGCCGAACGCCGCCTTGGCGAGATCGGCCGCGCCCGCGTTGGTCGTCATGATCAGGATGACGTTGCGGAAATCGACCTGCTTGCCGTTGTGATCGGTGAGCTTGCCGTGATCCATGATCTGCAGCAGCACATTGAACAGATCCGGATGCGCTTTCTCGATCTCGTCGAGCAGCAGCACGCAGTGCGGATGCTGGTCGACACCGTCGGTCAGCAGCCCGCCCTGGTCGAAGCCGACGTAGCCCGGAGGCGCGCCGATCAGCCGCGACACCGTGTGGCGCTCCATGTACTCCGACATGTCGAAGCGGATCAGCTCGACCGCGAGGCTGTTGGCGAGCTGCTTGGCCACCTCGGTCTTGCCGACGCCGGTCGGACCGGAGAACAGGTAGCAGCCGATCGGCTTCTCCGGCTCACGCAGGCCGGCACGCGCCAGCTTGATCGACGACGACAGTGCCTCGATCGCCGTGTCCTGCCCGTACACCGTGGTCTTGAGCGTCTGCTCCAGATGCTGCAGCACCTCGGCGTCGTCCTTCGACACGGTCTTTGGCGGAATCCGCGCCATGGTGGCGATCGTGGTCTCGATCTCCTTGATGCCGATGGTCTTCTTGCGCTTGCTCTCGGGCAGCAGCATCTGCGCCGCGCCCGACTCGTCGATCACGTCGATCGCCTTGTCGGGCAGCTTGCGGTCATGGATGTACTTGGCCGACAGCTCAACCGCGGCCTTCACCGCCTCGTTGGTGTACTTGAGCTTGTGGTAGCTCTCGAAATAAGGCTTGAGCCCCTTCATGATCTCGATGGCGTCCGGGATCGACGGCTCGTTGACATCGATCTTCTGGAAGCGCCGCACCAGCGCACGATCCTTCTCGAAATACTGGCGGTATTCCTTGTAGGTGGTCGAGCCCATGCAGCGGATCGTGCCGCCGGCGAGCGCCGGCTTGAGCAGGTTGGAGGCGTCCATCGCGCCGCCGGAGGTGGCGCCGGCACCGATCACGGTGTGGATCTCGTCGATGAACATGATCGCGCCCGGATAGGCCTCGATCTCCTTGATGACCTGCTTGAGGCGCTCCTCGAAGTCGCCGCGGTAGCGGGTGCCGGCGAGCAGCGTGCCCATGTCGAGCGCGAACACGGTCGCGTTCTTGAGCACGTCCGGCACCTCGCCATGGATGATGCGACGCGCCAGACCCTCGGCGATCGCGGTCTTGCCGACACCGGCGTCGCCGACGAACAGCGGGTTGTTCTTCTGGCGGCGGCACAGCACCTGGATGCAGCGGTTGATCTCGCCGCCCCGGCCGATCAGAGGATCGATCTTGCCTTCCCGGGCCTTCTTGTTGAGGTTGATGCAGTAGGCCTCGAGCGCATCGCCCTTCTTCTTCGGCTCGTCGCCGCCCTTGGCGTCGGTCTCCTCGTCGGCGCCGCGCACCGGCCGCGCCTCCGAGAGCCCGGCCCGCTTGGCGATGCCGTGGCTGATGTAGTTCACCGCGTCATAGCGCGTCATGTCCTGCTCCTGCAGGAAATACGCGGCATGGCTCTCGCGTTCCGCGAAGA
>CAZGSW010000030.1:0-2454 GCA_964528635.1 uncultured Rhodoplanes sp.
TGGCGCACCGAAGGCATCCCGCCCGCGCTGTACCATGCGGGCGATCCGCAATACTGGCGCTGACGTCCGCGCTGCTTGTCCGGACCGCCGATCGGCGCGTTGTGGAGTCGTCTGTTCTCGATGGCGATGGGCTGCGAGCCGGTCGTGTCCCGTCGCGGCTTCATCGCGGATGACGCGCTTTCCCGTTCGACATCAGTTACGGCGCGTCAGCGCCATACGGCGAAGGCGGCGCCGCAACCGGTTCCTGCCAGCGAACGGTAGCAGGGATGGTACTCCTGCCACTCGGTGCCGAGATGCTCGCTGGCGCCGACCGCGGTGATCCAGTTCCGAATCTCCGACGATCCGGAGTTGAGCTGCTCGACGGGAATGGTGGAAAGCGACTCCGCATCCTTGGTGCGGCACGCTTCGAGCACGCGGCGATCGAGCTCCTCGTCGAGAAAGAAGTGACTCAAGCCACCGGAGCCCAGGATGCCGACCCGCTCGTAACCCGTGGCCGACCGCACGGCCTTACGGATTTCCTGCCCGAGCTGGAAGCAGCGGCGCGGGCGCGGCTGATTGGGTGCGCTGTAGGTGTTGATCGCGACCGGCACCACCGGGATCACATTGTCCTGCATCACGCGCCGGTGCACGAAGCCGAACGCATGGCCCTCGCCGATGTCCTTGCCGAGCCGCTTCGCGTGGCTGATATCGAAACCGCGATCCATCAGGTGGTCGACCATGTGTAACGCCAGTTTGGCGGCCACCGGATACGCGCGCACCCCGTTCTGCTCGTGATATTGCGAGCGCGCGCGGCGCCAGAACTCGGGCGCGTCCTCGTCCATGTGCAGTGGATTGTTGTCGATGGTCTCGCCGGAGTAGATCAGGATCGCCGGCATGTTGTCGTCGCCGTACTGCTCGTTCTGGTCGTCGCCGATGACGATCAGGGCGTCGAGCCTGGCGTCGTCGATCGCTCTGGAGAGCCGCTCGACCGCGGCATTGCACTTGGTGACCCGCTCTTCCATGACCTCCATGCGAAGCTGGTCCTTGATCCCGGGATCGGCTTTCGCCAGCAGGTCGCCATAGGTGGTCGGGCGGCCGAACCTGTCCAGCAGGCGGCGTCCCTTGGCGTCGATTTCGGCGTGCTTGGAGTAATCCTCAGCAGGCGAATTCAGCATCGGGCTGTGAGAGGTGCCCAGACCAAGCACGATATCGACCATGTTGTCCTGACTCCGTTTCGCTGCTTCGGTTGCGTCACGATCCTGCCGTCGGACTGACGGTCGTGTCCTTCACGCGAGGCTATTACGGGATCGTCCGAGCGTCATTGTTACCAGTCTCGCCGTCTTCGCGGCGTCGCCGAGTTGCAGGCCGCACGAAAGCTCCGGGGATACGCCGGGGACGTGAAGAGGGCGTGCCGCATGGCGGGCGCCGGTGGTCGGTCCGTCAGTTCGGGAGTTCGGGAGGATTGTCGGGCCGTGGTGGGATCGTCCCGGTTGGCCGCGGCGGTGCCTCGTCTTCCCTTCCGTCAGGAGAACGGCCTGTGGTGGCCGTCGTCTCTGCCACCGGCCGCTGGCGGTCGCGCGCCGTTGCCATGAACAGACTGGATTCGTTCGGGCGATGGCGATAGCCGAACCCGAAATCCAACCGGTTGTCCGCTCCTCTGGCATGAAGATCTTTCAGCCGCGGCTGATGATACTGAGGGAAAATGCCGATCGGCGTGACGTTGCGGCCGAAGGTATGGAATTCCCATCGTCTTGTATCGAAGCGAGCCAGCGGGATTCCCGAATCGTCCTGAAGGATCGTGGCGCTCCGCTCGAGCAGGAAATCCCGAACCTGCGAGAAGCCGCTCTGGTGCGGCAGATAGGACGCGCTCTTCAGGAAGCTGTCGCCGATGCCGAGGCTTTCGCAGAACGCGGCGAATCCGCTGCGCCGGAAGCCGTCATTGGCGATGTTGGTGGTGAAATAGTAGAGCGTCTGCTCGCGCCCGCTCTCGCCGGAGAACACGATGCGCGCGCCTCGCGCCCCGCTGCGCGGCGAATCGCCGGGGAGCACGTTGCCGCTCTGGTCGAGGTGAACCAGCGCCACCTCCCGGATCGTCTTGCCGGAGCGTGCCAGATAGACATAGAGGATCGGCAGGGTTCCGCGCAGGGTGGTCGTGCCAAGCTCCTCGCGCATCTCGCGGGTGATGAAGAAGCTGAACGCCAGCGACGACCGCAGCGTGCCGCGCAGATGGCTCAGCACGCCCGGGATCGCGCCGCGGGAAATCTTCTCCAGATCGGGAATGGCGCCGGCAGGCTCCAGCGCGGCGAGCACGTACGTGTCCTTGTCCGGAAAGAAAGCGTTGGCGTGCAGGAAGTCCGGTCCGCTGAACATGTAGAACAGCACGGGCTGCCGCACGGCGATGTTGGATGCAGACCATGCGCGCATCCTGGAAAGCTGGCGCTGCTCGACCGAGCCGAAGGCCGCATCGAACTGGCG
>CAZGSW010000030.1:2554-28165 GCA_964528635.1 uncultured Rhodoplanes sp.
AATCCGGCCGGCCCGGTAACCCTTTGCAAACCATATCGATTTACCATCCTGGCGCGAACCGTGCCAGTCGGCCGTCCTGACCCTAACGAGCCGGCCTGGCCTGGGCGGGTTCCATCCGGAAGGCTCGGGGCTTATGGTGAGACAGGGCTCGCCGGCAGGCCGCAAATCCGCCCCGGAGCTGGGTTTGGCTCCCATCGGGCGGTACTGCGGCGGGTGCGTTTGCCGACCGATGTGCCGACGTTCGGGGATTCTTCTGACATGCGGCGGCTAGCCGATCAGGGTCAGGGCAAGGCATGGCACGGCCTGCGTGCCGGTGTGCTGATTGCCGCTGTCACCAGCCTCTTTACGCTTGCCGTGTTTGCCGCCGTCGCCAAGGTGGTGTCGCAGGACAACGGATGGCTGTCGTCCGATCCGCCGAATGTGCGGGTGTCGGCAGCTCATGACATTGCCGGAGAGCAACCGTTGCTCAGCGCGCCGAGCTTGCAGGATCTGGAATCCGACGTGCCGCAACTGCGCATCGCGTCGGTCCACGACACCGTAATGCAAAGCCCGTGGCGCAAGATCGCACACGGGATCGCCGACACCATCCTTCCGGGATACCGGCAGGGCCGGGCCGGCGCGCTTGGCGTTGCCAAGACAAGACTTGTCGCATTCGATTCGGCGCCGTTCCCTTACGACGGTCCGGTGACGGCAAGCCCGCGGATGGGATACGCCGCCGAAGACGGCCAGCAGGTGCGCGGATCGGCGCGCGGCCGCCTGTTCCGGCAAAAGAATGCATACAGCGACAGCCGGGTGCTTCTGCATATTCCGAAATCGTTCGACGCCAATCGTCCTGCGGTCATGGTGGTGTTCTTCCACGGTCATCGCGCCACGCTCTCGCGGGATGTGCTGAACCGGCAGAAGGTCGCAGAACAGATCTCCGCGTCCGGCGTCAACGCCGTTCTCGTCGCGCCGCAGTTCGCAGTGGCGGCCGCAGACTCCAGCCCCGGCAAGCTCGGCGAGCCGGGCGGCTTCGGAAGGTTCCTCGACGAAGCGTCGCGTCAGCTCGCTCGTCTGCATGGAAAGTCTGCGAATGCGCGGGCGTTCTCCGAAATGCCGGTCGTGCTGGTTGCGTACAGCGGCGGCTTTCTGGCTGCTGCCTACAGCCTGCACCATGGCGGCGCCAAGGACCGCGTGCGCAGCGTCGTCCTGCTGGATGCGCTGTATGGCGAACTCGACAAGTTCGCCGACTGGATCGCCGCCAACCGCTCGGGCGTGTTTGTCAGCTCCTACATCGCCAAGGGTGCGATGAAGAGCCGGCACGCCGCCCTGATGCAGACGCTGCGTGAGCGCCACATCGCCTTCGCTACGGAAATGCCGCGCCGGAGACTGCGCGACAACGTGTTCTTTCTCGCCACCGGTACCGACGTCAGGCACGCCGATTTCGTAACCCAGGCCTGGGCGGCGAACCCGATCGCCGATGTCCTGCAGAAGCACGCAGCACGCCTGATGGGCGGCAGCCCCATCGCCCGCAAATCCGGAGCCGTCTCGTCACGCTGATCGGGTGTGCACCGATCGCGCTGGTGGACCGCTGTGCCAGCCTGTAGCCTTCCTTCAACACAAAGCCAGGGAGGACCCGTCATGCCGGGCGCTGCATTGCGTTACGCTGCCGCTGTGGGGATTGTTGCCGCGATTGCCGTTGCCGACGGAGCGCATGCGCAGAGCTATCCGACCGGCCCGGTCCGTGTGGTGGTGCCGTTCGGAGCGGGCGGCGCGACCGATATTCTGGCCCGCATATTTGCCGAGCGGTTGCAATCGAGTCTCGGCCAGACCTTTACCGTGGAAAATCGGGGCGGTGCGGCAGGGCAGATCGCGGCCACCGCAGTGGCGCGTGCGCCGGCCGACGGCAGCACCCTGATGTTTACCACGGCGGCACCGATTACCGTGGCGCCGCTGATGAACGACAAGGTGCAGTACAATCCGCGCAAGGATTTCGTGCCGATCGCCGCCGTTGCGGTGATGCCGGTGTGGTTCGTGGTGAAGGCCGATTCTCCGATCAAGTCGCTCGCCGATATCGTGTCCAGGGCCAAGGCCGATCCCGGGAAGCTGAACTACGGTAGCTCGGGTGTCGGTACCGAACTGCATCTGGCGGCGGAGGCGGTGGCGCGCTCGGCGGGAATCCGGATGGTGCATGTGCCGTTCCGCGGGGGCGGCGAGGTGATCGCCGCCGTGCTGGGTAAGCAGATCGACTTTGCCGCCCTCAGCACGGCGTCGATCGCCGGTCCGATCAAGCAGGGCTCGCTGCGCGCCATCGCGGTGTCGTCGCCGAAGCGGATGAGCGACTTCCCGGATGTGCAGACCTTCGCCGAGCTGGGCCACGGGGACGCCACCATGATGCCGTGGTGGGGATTGATGGCGCCAGCCGGTACGCCGCAGGCGGTGCTGACGCGGTTGACCGGCGCGCTGGAGACGATCAGCAAGGACAGCGCTGTGCGCGACCGCCTGAAGGCGACGTTCATAGAGATTGATTTTGCCGGACCGCAGGAATTTTCCAGGCGGCTGGATGCGGAGACCAAGCTTTACGGTGACGTGATCAAAGCGGCCCAGATCCGCATGGAGCCGAAAAAGTGAAGCGCAGCACGGACCATATCCTGACCACCCACGCCGGACGTCTGCCGAATTCGCCCGGGTGCGACGACCTGCCGATACGTTTGTTTCGCGGCGAGACGATCGAGCCCGGTGTCCTCCAGGCCGGACTCGACCATGTGGTGAAGAGGCAGCTCGATGCCGGTATCGATGTGATCGGTGACGGCGAGTTCTGGAAGTCGCGTTCGTTTTCCTACTACAGCCGCCATCTGACGGGCCTGACGACGCGGCCGCTCAAGCCCGGCGAGCCGTTCTCGACCCGTGTGTTCACCCGCGAGCGGGATGAATTCGCCGGCTTTTACAAGGATCTCGACGCCACCGGCACGATCTTCCATGTGCCCGGCGAGAAGCCGATGCCGCGCGATACGGTGCGCATGGTCGCGAACGGTCCTGTGAAGTCGAAGGGCACGGACGCGATCGCGCAGGAGATCGGGGTTTTCAAGGCGGCGGTGGAGCGGGCCGGGAGGTCGCCCGACGACGCCTTCATGTGCGTGATTGCACCGGGGTGGCTCGATCACTTCATTCTTAACGAGTATTACAAGACCGACGAGGAGTTCATCTTCGCGCTCGCGGAGGCGCTGCGGCAGGAATATCTCGCCGTGGTGGACGCCGGATTTATCCTGCAGATCGACGATCCGGGTGTCGTCGATTGGTGGGATATGTTCAAGCCGGCGATGAGTGTCGAGGATTACCGCGCCAAAATCGTCAAGGTGCGGATCGAGGCGCTCAACCACGCGCTGAAGGGCGTTCCAGCCGACCGCGTACGCTATCACCTGTGTTGGGGATCGTGGCACGGGCCGCACACCCATGATCTGCCGTTCCAGCACATCATAAATCTGATGCTCGAGGTCGGGGCGCAGGCCTATTCGTTCGAGGCAGCCAACGTACGCCACGAACACGAGTGGGCGCTCTGGAAAGAGACCAGGCTTCCCGACGGCAAGATCGTTATTCCGGGCATCGTCAGCCACGCCACCAATCTGGTGGAACATCCGGAACTGATCGCGGAACGGATCGCCCGGTTTGCCGGTTGCGTGGGCCGGGAGAACGTCATCGCCGGCACCGATTGCGGGCTCGGCGGCCGGGTTCACGCCGAGATCGCCTGGGCCAAGCTGGAGGCGCTTGCGGAGGGTGCCCGGCTCGCCTCGCGGCGGCTCTGGCGGTAGACGCGGGCCGGCCGGCCGCCGACGGGGCGGCCCCGGGCGGTCCCTTCGGTTCCGATGGCGACAACGCCGCGGCGTAACGCTATTTTACGGCAATGGGCATCGGAGACCGCCCGGCCACTACCATTACGACGGGGACTGACCCGCCCCGCGGGCAGCCCGGGGGGCGCATTCGCGGACGGTTGTTCACCAAGTATGTGGCGCTGTTCGTCGCCGTGGTGAGTGTTGCGCTCATCTCCAGCGGAGTTTTTGAAGTCTATTTCTACTATCAGGAACACAAGGCTGCGTTGATCCGCATCCAGCGCGAGCAGGCCGAGGCGGCCGCCGCCAAGATCGGCCAGTTCCTCAAGGAGATCGAAAGCCAGCTCGGCTGGACCACGCAATTGCCGTGGTCTGCCAGTTCGATCGAGCAGCGCCGGTTCGATGCACTGCGGCTGCTTCGTCAGGTGCCCGCCATTACCGAGCTTGCACAGGTCGACGCCTCCGGCAAGGAGCGTCTGCGGGTATCGAGGCTTGCGATGAATGTGATGGACAGCGGCATCGACATGTCGAACGATCCGAAGTTCACCGAGGCCACGGCCAGCAAGGCGTACTACGGGCCGGTCTATTTCCACCGCGAGTCCGAGCCATACATGACGCTTGCGCTGGCCGGTACCCGGCGCGACGCGGGCGTCAGCATCGCGGAGGTCAATCTCAAGCTGATCTGGGACGTGGTGTCCCAGATCAAGGTCGGGGAGAAGGGCGGCGCCTACGTGATCGACCGGCGCGGTCGCCTGATCGCGCATCCGGACATCAGTCTAGTTCTGCGCAACACCGACATGTCACGGCTGCCGCAGGTGCGCGCCGCGCGTGGCGCGGACGCCAGCGAGCCCGATGACGACCTCCAGCTCGCGCAGAACATCCAGGGCCGCGAGGTCCTCACCGCTTCGGCGCCGGTCGACCCGCTCGGCTGGCGGGTGTTCGTCGAGCTGCCGGTGGATGAGGCCTATGCCTCGCTTTATCAGGCCCTGTACCGGCTTCTCTGGATCCTGCTGGCTGCGTTGATCTTCGCCGTCCTCGCGGGAATCTTCCTGGCACGGCGCATGGTGGGGCCGATCCAGGCGCTGCGCACCGGCGCCGAGCGGATCGGCGGCGGCGATTTCAGCCAGCGCATCTCGATCCGGACCGGCGACGAGCTGGAAGGCCTCGCCAACCAGTTCAACGACATGGGCGGACGCCTGCAGGACTCCTACGCAGACCTCGAGAACAAGGTCGAGCAACGCACCAGCGAGCTGGCGCAATCGGTCGCGGAGCTGCGGGCGCTGGGCGAGGTGTCGCAGGCCGTCAACTCGACACTCGATCTCGAGCAGGTGCTGTCCACCATCGTTGCCAAGGCGGCCCAGCTTGCCAAAACCGAAGCTGGCGCCATCTACGTGTTCGACGATCTGTCTCGGGAATTTCGCCTGCGTGCGACCTACGGCATGAGCGACGAGATGGTCGCGGCGGTTCGGGATCAGCACGCGAGCATTTCCGAAGCGATCGGGGAAGCGACCGAACAGGGTGAACCGGTGCAGACCGACGACCTTCGTAACGAGCCGCCGTCCACCGTCAACGAGATCATGTTGCGCGAGGGCTACCGGGCGCGGCTTCTGGTGCCGTTGCTGCGATCCGACGAGGTGTTCGGAGCACTGGTGGTGCGCCGCAAGGCACCGGGCGTGTTTCCGAGAAGCACGGTCGATCTGCTGCGCACTTTCGCCTCGCAGTCGGCACTTGCGATCCAGAATGCGAGGCTGTTTCTCGAGATCGAGGAGAAGGGCCGTCAACTCGCCGAGGCGAGCCACCACAAGTCCCATTTCCTTGCCAACATGAGCCACGAGCTGCGCACGCCGATGAACGCGATCCTCGGCTACACCGAACTGATCCTCGACGGCATCTACGGCCCGCCCACCGAGAAGATGGCCCTGGTTCTGGTGCGCGTGCAGGTCAACGGCAAGCATCTCCTCGGACTGATCAACGACGTTCTCGACCTGTCCAAGATCGAAGCCGGTCAGCTCACGCTATCGCTCGCCGAATATTCGATCAGGGACATGGTCCATAACGTGTTCGGCGTCGTGGAATCTCTTGCGCGCAACAAGGGTCTGGAGTTGAAGGTCGACATGCCGGCACAACTGCCTGTCGCGCATGGCGACGAGCGGCGACTCACCCAAGTGTTGCTGAATCTCACCGGCAATGCGCTCAAGTTCACCGACCACGGCACGGTGACGATCAAGGCATGGGCCACGGTGCAGACCTTCACCGTCGCGGTCGCCGATACGGGTCCCGGCATTGCGGCGGCCGACCAGGGGAGGATTTTCGAGGAATTCCAGCAGGCGGATTCGTCGACCACCAGGCGGAAGGGCGGAACCGGTCTCGGCCTCGCCATCGCCCGGCAGATCGTTGAGATGCACGGCGGGCGGCTGTGGGTGGAATCCGAGGTGGGCAAGGGAGCGACTTTCCTGGTCACCTTGCCGATCAATGTCGAGCGCGAGGCGCAGGCGGCACAATGAAACCGGGAAGGCGCAAGCCGGCGCAACCGCGCCGCGGTGCAAAGGCGGCGAAGGCGCCCGCGCGCCGTCCGGCCCGGCACGTGGAAACCATCGCTCAGCTCCGCCGCGAGCGCGACGAGGCGCTGGCCCAGCAGAAGGCAACAGCGGAGGTGCTGGCCGTCATTGCCGGTTCGCCGGGGCGGCTGGAGCCGATCTTCAGCGCGATTCTGGAGCGTGCCTGCGACCTGTGCGGGGCCGACTTCGGGGTGATGACGCTGGCGGAGGGCAAGGCGTTCCGCACCGTGGCGCTGCACGACACGCCGATGGAGGTGTTCAAGGCGCGGCAGCGCGAGCCGGTGCTCGCGCCGTCGGAGCTCGGCGCGCTCGGCCAGGTGGCGCGGACGAAGCGGCCCTATCACGTCGAGGATCTGCGCAAGCAGGCGGCGTATCTCGCCGGCGAGTATGCGGCGCGTGTGCTGGCCGATGACGGCGGCGCCCGGACCGTCCTCAATGTTCCGATGCTGCGCGACGGCAGCCTGCTCGGCGTCATCGGTATTTACCGCAAGCAGGTGCTTCCGTTCACCGACCGCCAGATCGGGCTGGTGACGTCGTTTGCCGCCGAGGCAGTGATCGCCATCGAAAATGCCAGGCTGCTCGGCGAGCTGCAGAACAAGCGCCGCCAGCTCGAGGAGGCGAGCCGCCACAAGTCGCAGTTCCTCGCCAACATGAGCCACGAGTTGCGCACGCCGATGAATGCCATCCTGGGCTACACGGAGCTAATCATCGATGGCATATACGGTGAGCCGTCGGACAGGATGCGCGCAACGCTGGAGCGGGTGCAGCGCAACGGTCGCCATCTGCTCGGGTTGATCAACGACGTGCTGGATATCTCCAAGATCGAGGCGGGACAGCTTGACCTCTCGATCGGCGCCTACTCGCTCGGGCAGGTGGTGCACGAGGCGTTCAGCGCCGTGGAGTCGTTGGCCCGCGAGAAGAAGATCGCGCTCAAGGTCGACGTGTCGAGAGAGATGCCGCAGGGCCGCGGCGACGAACGTCGGCTGACGCAGGTTCTGCTCAATCTGGTTGGCAATGCGATCAAGTTCACCGACCAGGGAGAGGTCGCGATCGCCGCGTCGCAATACAATGATACGTTCAAGGTGGCGGTCCGGGACACGGGTCCCGGGATTTCCGCGGCCGATCAGGGCCGGATCTTCGAGGAGTTCCAGCAGGCCGACAATTCGGTGACCAAGGCCAAGGGCGGCACCGGACTGGGACTGGCCATCGCCCGCCGTATCATCGAGATGCACGGCGGAGAGCTGCGGGTCGAATCGGAGGTCGGGAAGGGTTCCATTTTCACGTTCGAAATCCCTGTCAGGGCCGAGCAGCAAGTGAGGCAGCCATGACGAAGTGCATACTGGTCGTGGAAGACCAGGAGGATAATCGTCAAATCCTTCGCGATCTGCTGTCGACCACGGACTATGAAATGATCGAGGCGGAGAACGGGCAGGAGGCGCTGGACGCGATGGTGCGGAAGCGTCCCGACCTGATCCTGATGGACATCCAGCTCCCGGTGATGGACGGCTACGAGGCGACGCGCCGGATCAAGGCCAACCCCGACTGGCAGTCGATTCCGGTGATCGTCGTGACGTCGTATGCGCTCAGCGGCGATGCTGAAAAGGCGCGTGCCGCCGGCTGCGACGACTACGTGACCAAGCCCTACAGTCCGCGCCAGTTGCTTGCGAAGATTCGCGAGTTTATCGAGTAAGGCGGAGGCGCCCTGGATGCACAGCCCGCCGCGTATTCTGATTGTCGATGACAACGAGACCAACCGCGACATCCTGGTCACGCGGCTGAGCCGGCACGGCTACGAGCTGCTGCAGGCGGCCGACGGCGAGGAGGCGCTGGTCGCTGCAAAGCAGTACAAGCCCGACCTGGTCCTGCTCGACGTGATGATGCCCAAGCTCGACGGCATCGAGGTGACCAGACAGCTCAAGGCCGACAGCGAGATGCCGTTCACGCCGATCGTTCTGGTGACCTCGAAGGCGGACAGCAAGGACATCGTCGCCGGGCTCGAGGCCGGCGCCGATGAATACCTGACCAAGCCGGTCGACCAGACCTCGCTGGTGGCGCGCGTGAAGTCCATGCTGCGCATCAAGGAACTGCACGATGCCGTGCAGGACTGGAATCAGACGCTGGAGCAGCGGGTCAGCGATCAGGTGAGCGAACTGGAACGGGTCGGGCGCCTGAAGCGGTTTCTCGCGCCGCAGGTCGCCGAGCTGTTGGTCGGGTCCGGCGAAGACGTGGTGAAAAGCCACCGCCGCGATATCAGCGTGGTGTTCTGCGATCTGCGCGGCTTCACCGGCTTTGCCGAGACAGCGGAGCCCGAGGAGGTGATGGGCGTATTGAACGAGTATCATTCCTGTCTCGGAAGCCTGATTCACAAGCACGAGGGAACGCTCGACAAATATGCCGGGGACGGCCTGATGGTCGTGTTCAACGATCCGGTCGTGGTGGAGATGCCGACGCTGCGTGCCGTCGCCATGGCGCTGGAGATGCGCGATGCGGTCGCCGAACTCGGCGTGAAGTGGCGGAGGTTCGGGCATCAACTCGGCTTCGGACTTGGCATCGCGCACGGCTACGCCACCATCGGCCAGATCGGCTTTGAGGGTCGCTACGACTACTCGGCGATCGGCTCTGTGGTGAACCTGGCGTCCCGACTGTGCGGCGAGGCGCAGCCGGGCCAGATTCTGGTCGACGCTAGGGCGTTCGCCGCGATCGAGGAGCACGCGGTGACGGAGGAGATCGGCGAACTGACCCTCAAGGGATTTCACCGCCCGGTGCTCGCCTACAACGTCACAGCGATCCGCCAGCCGTAGCGCAAAAAGCAAACGGGGCGCACCGTGGGTGCGCCCCGCCGATTTTTCCGCTGTCGCGGAGGTCAGTACACCTGATGGCGACGCGCCGCCCGCTGGCGTTGCTGCTGCGGCGTCGCAGGCGCCGCGGCCGGTGCACCGAACAGCCGCTCGAAGAACGAGGTGCCGCTCGCGGCCGAGCCGCCGTACGTGCCCGGCGTGGCGCGAACCGGAGCCGCGTAGTTGGTGCGAGCCCGCTGTACCGGGGTGTCGGCAACCCGGCGATCCGGTCCCTTCAGGACCGCCAGCAAACGCTGGTCACGACCGTAGACGTCGTCGCGGATGACCAGTTTGCCGGCATCATCGACGTAGGCGCTCTGGTAGGTCATGTGCACCGGGATGTGGACCGGGAAATTGATGTTGATCTCCGATCCGCCGAACATCTTGCGCAGCCGCTCCTGGGTGTAGCCTTCCTTCGGCAGCGCGAGCGACAGCAGCTTCTCGCCGTACATCAGCGGATCCTGAACGCGCATGCAGCCGTGGCTGTAGGCGCGCTTGTCGTGCTTGAACAGGTGCTTGTCCGGCGTGTCGTGCTGATAGACCAGGAACTTGTTCGGGAAGTTGAAGCGGATGCGGCCGAGCGCGTTGCGGTCGCCCGGCGGCTGCCAGATGCGAACCGTGCCGTCCGCGGCCTGCTGGATCTTCAGGCCCATCCGGTCGAGCACCGTCGGGTCCTGCGCCAGCGCCGGCAGGTACTCGTTCTGGATGATCGAAGGCGGCACGTTCCAGGTCGGATTGACCGTGATGAACTTCATGTCCGCCGTGGTGATCGGGGTGGCTTGGCTCGGCTTGCCGACCACGATCCGGGTCTGCCAGTAGGTCGCGCCGTTGTGCACGATCTTCAGCGAGTAGTCCGGGATGTTCACCATCACATGGGTCTTGCCGAGGTCGCGCGGCATCCAGCGCAGGCGCTCCATGTTGGCGACGATGATGTCGGCGTCCTTCTCGCGCGACGGGCCGTTGATCGCGGTGAGCGTCGCCGGATTGAGCTGGCCGGTCGGGCGGATCTTGTTCTCGCGCTGGAACTTCGCCACAGCGTCGGCGAGCGCCTTGTCGTAGGTCTTGTTGTCCGGATCGCCCGGGATGCCGAGCCGCTCGCGCAGTGCGGGCACGCGCGGATCGTACATCAGGATTTCCTGGCCCTTCTTGTCCTTGGCGTATTTCAGCGTCAGTCCGCCGGGGATACGCTTCGGTCCGGAGTCATCGGTGCGGCGTGCCTTCGCCAACTGGGTCTTGAGATCCCAGTAGGCCTTCTGGGGCGGATGGAAGCTGTCGAGCGCCTTCACCGTGTCGCCGGCCGTCGCGATCTTCTTGAGCACGTCGGCGGCTTCGGGGCGCTCCAGCTCGTAGGAGATATCGCCTCCGATCCGGGTGTAGTGCACGCGGCCCGCCTGGGCATGGCGGGCAAAGTCCACCACCGCCTGGGTCATCTTCAACTCGGCTTCGGCCAGTGCATCGGCATCCATGCCGGACCGAATGTCGGGGGAGGCGTATTCGGACGGCTCCAGCCCATGGTCGTCGACGTGGATCAGGTAATTGACGGCGGCCCTGGCGCGCTCGCTGGCGGCGCCGTCGGCGACCCAGAGCGGGGCGAAGTTGCGCTCGCTGTAGAACTTCTCGATGTCGGCGCGTTCCTTGCGGCTGCCCAGCAGGCGGTCGAACTTGCCGCCGGTCATTTCACGGAGCTTGCCGGCGACCTCGGAGTCGACCTGTGCGACGGTGGTGGTCTCGGGCGTCACGACACCGGTGGTTTCAGGGGCGGCCGCTGGAACGGCGGCAGGCGTTGCGGAAGGGGCCGGGGTCTCCGCTGTCGGTGTGGCGGGGGCAGACGCGGCAGGAGCGGAGGTGGCTTCGGCGGCCGCGGGGGCGCTCTCGGCGGGCGTATTGGACGCGAAAGCACTGTTAATTGAGGGGCTTACCACCAATATCGCCGTTACCGCCACGCTGGCCAACAGGAGATCGACGCGCCGCTTAATCATTGATTCGTCTCCAGAAATTCCGCACCGGCACCCGCAATGGGGCACCAATCAGCATTACCAAATTTCGGTAAGAGTGTTTACTGAAACCGGCGTGACCGGCGCGTTACCGCTGCTTTATGTCGCGAAGTGTGTATTTCGGCCACGGTGAACCGCGCCGCTTTGGCGTCGAATTCGGGGATTTCCACATACCGGCGCCGGAGTTATCCCCGGCGCGCCCGGTCTGCCGCGGTGGGGCTCAGTCCGGTGCGCCGTAGGCGCGGCGCGGATAGAACCGCGAACCGCCGTACTGGAACGGGCGAGCCTCCCGGCTGCCGCCGAACCAGAACCCGCCCTGGGCATAGCTGTTGCCGGAGTCGGGGGCGCGCGCCATCACCGGCTTGCTGCTGGAGTGGTAGTTGCGCGCCACCGGCGTATCGGCATTGTCGCGGTCGTTCTTCAGGAGCCGGGTGATCGTCTTGTCATGACCGTACACGTCCGGCCGCGTCTGCAGCTTGCCGGCTTCGTCAACGAATGCGGTCTGATAGGTCAGGTGGACCGGGATCGGCGTGTCCAGGGTGATGTTGCGCTCGCGGCTGCCGTACATCTTCTCGATCCGCGCGGCGGTCAGGCCTGCATCGGGCTGGCTGATGGAGAGCAGCACCTCAGCATAGTGCTCCGGGTTCTGCACACGCATGCAGCCATGGCTGAAGGTGCGCTGCGCTTTCGCGAACAGGTGCTTGTCCGGCGTGTCGTGCTGATAGACCAGAAACTTGTTCGGGAAATTGAAGCGGATGCGGCCCAGCGCGTTGCGGTCGCCCGGCGGCTGATAGACCCGGATTGAGCCGTTCTGGTTGTAGGTCACCCGCAGCCCGATCCGCGCCAGCGCATCCGGGTCGCGCTGCAGCGCAGGCAGATACTCATTGCGGATGATCGACGGCGGCACGTTCCAGGTTGGATTGACCGTGATGAACTTCATGGTCTCTGTCATCAGCGGCGTGGCCTGTTTGCCCACCTTGCCGACGACGATCCGCGTGGACCATTCGGTCTTGCCGTGGTTCACAACCTTGAGCGTGAAATCGGGGATGTTGGTGATGACGTGCGCCTCGCCGAGGTCGTGCGGCATCCAGCGCCAGCGCTCCATGTTGGCGACGATGGTGTCGGCAAGGGCGACACTGTCCTTGTTCTTGTCCTTGCCCTTCTGGTTGCGGACTTCGGCGAGCCTGGACTTCAGCGCCTTGTACGCCGCGTGCTGCGGGAAATACGAATGGAGCGCCTGGCGCAGGTCGGTTGCGTCGGCGGTCTTCGCAAGCACCTCTGCGGCATCCGGGAACTTGAGATCGTAATAGATCGCGCCGCTCACGCGCGAGAAGCTGACCCGCCCCGTGCGGGCATGGCGGGCAAATTCGAGCACCGCATTGGTCATCGCGAGTTCGTCGCGCGCCAGCTTCGCGGGGTCGGCATCGGCGAATTGCGGCACCGGATAGTCTTCAGGTTTCAATCCGTCGGTGTCCGCCGAGCCGAGAATGGCGGCCACGTCCCTGGTCCGCGGGGCGATGGCGCCGCCTGCGATCCAGATCGGCGCAAATCCGCGGTTGCGGTAGAACGCTTCGACGCCCTCGCGATCGGCCTTGCGTTGGATCGAGCGGCCGAGCCCGGCCTCGACCAGACTCTTCAGCTCCGCTGCGACAGCGGCGTCCTTTTCGCCGAGCGTCGGCGCAATTGTGTCAGCAGACACTGCCGGGGCTGTTACTGCGGTGTCGTCGCCGGCCTGTGGTGCCGGAGCCTCGTTGGCCTGGGCCAGAACTCCACTGGAACAAATCAGGACAATTGCCGTGGCGGCCAACTGGCGATGGAACATTTCAGGCTTTCCCGTTTTACACGCGATACAGCCCCCAATATTCAATGCGGAAGGCTACGAAACCGTTCCCGTTTGTCGCAATCTTGCGAGGAAAGGTTCGCGCCTTCGGCACGAGATGGTTAACGCTACACCGAGGGAATGATCTTTAGCGCTGGGACCAATTGTCCGAGCAGCGTCGGCGGCCAGGGGATCGTCATGAACTGGTCGAACACCAGATAGATGAACACAACGACCACCGCGGCATAACTGAGCACGAGCTTCCAGCGCTCGGGTCCTTCCAGCCGCATGAAAACGATGACGAACAGGCCGGCGGTGGGAATGAGTCCGACGACCGCCATCGACGCTATGAAGGCCAGCAGATAGCCGAAAAAAATGGCGGCGCGTGCGGCGATCGTTCGAACCGGCAGATGATCGAGGTCGGACGAAATGTCCATGTGGATCGTCTGCTCGATCTCGCTTTGCGCCTGCTCGGCGAGTCCCTCGGGAGCGACCGCCGGTTTGCGGCACAGGTCGTTGAAAAGACTTATGCTGGCGGCGACCAGCCCGATGGTGCCGACCACCAGCGGCACCAGCTTCGCGCTGAAATGCCACGGCATGGCCATCACCATCATCATGGCGATCATGCAGATGAACACGATTGTGAACAGCTGTATCGGATGGAAGGTCGGCGCCCGGAACGTCGACAGCATCCGGCCGACGCCGCCCTGGCGGCGGATATCCTCGATCAGCGGACGCAGCACGCCGACGATCGAAAGGATGAGCAGTACCGCCACGACCGGACGCCACAGCCAGCTAAACCCGTAGCGCTCCACCGAGATGAACATGTAGCGCTCGATGGTGTCGCCGAGCACGAGCCCGAGCACCAGCGGAGGCCGCGGCCACTTGTGCTGCTTCATCAGCCAGCCCAGCAGACCGAAGAACAGGAGGCAGAAGAAGTCGCCCCAGCTCCGGTTGGCCTCGAATGCGCCGATATACACAATGCCCAGCACGGCGGGCAGGATCAGCGTGTAGCGCAGCGTCGCAAGCTTTGCGAACTGCGGGCTGAACGCGTAGCAGAGTCCGGCGCCGAGAATGTTGGCGATCGCGATCGACCAGACCATGGTGTAGGTCACGTCGAGATGCTTGGTCAGCATGTCCGGGCCTGGCACCAGGCCGTGGATCAGGAATGCGCCGAGCAGGATCGCCATGCTCGCGCTGCCGGGCACGCCGAAAGCTACGGTCGGGACCAGCGCGCCGCCCTCCTTGGCGTTGTTGGAGCTTTCGGAAGCGATCACACCGCGCACGTCACCCTTGCCGAAGCTCTGCCTGGCGCCCTTTTCCGTCTTGAGTGCGTGTCCGTAGGCAAGCCAGTCGATCACCGAACCGCCGATCCCGGGGATTGCACCGATACCGCCCCCGATCCACGAACAGCGCACGATCAGCCACCAGTTCTGGAAGCAGTCCTTCACGCCCTGCCACTGGCCCTTGTAAATCGCCGCCCGGTCTATGACCTTGGATATCGTGGTCCGTCCGATCAGCAGATCGCAAAGCTCGGGCAGCGCGAAAATGCCGAGCAGGATGGGCGTCAGTCGCAGGCCATCCCAAAGATAAAGGCTGTCGAACGTCCAGCGCATCGTTCCGGTCTGCGGATCGGAACCGATCATCGCGATCATGATCCCGAGGCAGGCCGCAGCGATGCCGCGCAGTGGCGCGTTGCCGGACAGCACGGCGACCAGCGATATGCCTAATATCGCAAACGCCAATAGCTCCGGTGATCCGAGATAGAGCATCACCGGCCGCAGGATCGGTATCGAGATTGCCAGCAGGAACGCGCCGAAGATGCCGCCCATCAGCGAGGACATGTAGCAAGCGCTGAGCGCGCGGCCGGCCTCGCCACGTTTGGCCATTGGGAAGCCGTCAAGCACGGTTGCGGCCGATGCTGCACCGCCAGGGACGCCGAACAGCACCGCCGGAATCGGATCGCCGGTGGACACGCTCGCCGCCATTCCGAGCAGCAGCGCGAAGGCGGAGTACGGATCCATTGCGAAGGTGAAGGGCAGCAGCATCGTGATACCGGTGATGCCGCCGATGCCCGGCACGATGCCGAGCACGAGTCCCATCAGGCACCCTCCGGCAAGGAACAGGAGCCGGTGCGGCTCCATGATGGTCATGAGCGCAGTGCCGGCCGACCCCGCCATGTATGCGATTTCTGCCCCGAACGCTTCCATCGTTCAGCAGCGCCCCCGCGAGCTCGCCATGCAGCCGGTCATCGTTTCGGCATCGCGAAGGTCGTGGCGATGCGGAACCTGGCGCCATGCGGCGCGCATTCTGGAATGGACTGGATTTGCAGACATTCCGCCGAGGCGCCGGGCAAAGCGGCGCACAGCGATCGATTCCCCTTGGGCATCGTTTCCTTCCCGCGACAGGCTGCGGCAACCGTAGCCTTTGGTAGTTCCCCGCTACCGTTCTGTGGCGCAAGGTTTTCAGGCGGCTTACGCAGAGTCAACCGCGACGCTGCCGGTCGAGGCCATTGGCCGCGTCTCGGCAGAGCGGTAGTCTGCGCGCCGTTGCGCGCGGCCGACAATCCCGAGCCGTCGCGCTTGTCCGCCAGCGCGGCGGCAACAGGACAACGGCGAGGACCCCATGATCGATTTCTACGGACTGACCAGCCCGAACGTGCAGAAGATATTCATCATGCTCGAGGAATGCGGGCTTCAGTACAACTTCAAGCCGGTCGACGTCTGGGCCGCCGCGAACCACACGCCAGATTTCGAGAAGCTCAATCCCAACAAGAAGATTCCTGTGATCGTCGACCACGACGGGCCGGGCGGCAAGCCCTACACGGTGTTCGAGTCGGGTGCGATCCTGATGTATCTCGCCGAGAAGACCGGAAAGTTCATGTCCAAGGACATGCGCAAGAAGTACGATGAGGTTCAGTGGCTGTTCGTTCAGGTCGCCAACGTCGGTCCCGCGTTCGGAAACTTCACGCACTTCAACCTGTTCGCGCCGAAGCCCGGCAACGAATATTCGTTCAGCCGCTACAAGTCCGAGATGCTGCGGCTCTACGAACTGCTCGACAAGCGCCTGGGCGAGACGAAGTATCTCGGCGGCAACGAATACTCGGTCGCCGATATGGCGACGTTTCCGTGGACACGCCAGCATGAGGCGCATGGCGCCAAACTGGGCGACAAGCCGAACCTCAAGCGCTGGTTCGACGAGCTGTCCGCCCGGCCCGCGGTCAAAGCCATGATCGCCAGGCAGGCTGACATCAAGTCGAGCCGCGACAACGCGACCGACGACAACAAGGACCGCTTCTTCAACCGCGGGAAATACGCTCGCGCCTGACCGCCGAACTGGACCATTAGGAGCGGGCCACAATACTTGGCCCGCTTCCGATTCGTGCGGACAAGCGTGTTGCGGTCACTTGCCGGCGGGGAATGCCTCGACGTGACTTTCTCCGGTTCGCCCGAAGTAGATCACCTGCCGGCCGGGAAACGAAACGAAGTAGCCGACACATCCAGCAACGCCGATCTGTTCGCAAAACTCCTTGTAGCCAATGGTTTGTGCCTGGACGGCGCGGACGGCTTTCTCCACCTCCGGCGCCGAGAAGGCGCGGGCCGGTGACTTCCCGATTGGTGCGTTCGGAACGGCGTGGGAAACTCCATCCGGCATATAATAAGTCTTCTCCGAGCGGAGCAGATCGGCGTGATACCACTCAACGCCGGCTTCCATCAGCTTTGCCGCCACCTGCGGAAATGTAAGGCTCGATTCGTCCGAGGCCTTGCTGCATGCTTCCATCGTAGACTTAATCTTCGCGTCCATAACCCTGACTCCTGTCTGCATTATTCGACTGGCACCGCCTTGAGCGTGCGGCGCCGGACGATGTCCTTCATCAAAGTCTCAAGTTTGTGGCGGTCATCTCCGCTCAGATGACCGAAGAATTCCTCGTCGTTGCGGTCTGCCAGAGCGGCGAGTTTCGGCACCAGCGTGCGGCCCGCCGCGGTCAGCGTCAGCGTCTGATAGCGGCGGTCACGGCTGTTCGCCGACCTTCTGGCGAGCGCTTTTGCTTCCAAGCGATCTGCCAGCTTCGATATGGCCCCGCGCGTCATGCCAAGCCGATCCGCGATCTCGCTGGGCGAAGCGGCGTCGCGGTCGAACAGCTCGCGCAGCACGACCCATTCGGCGACCGTCACGCCACGTTGCTCCAGGTTCAGCCGGAATGCGTGAGAGACGCTGTTCGACACGTAGCGCAGCCAGTACCCAAGGTGAGTCTCGATACTGCTGACCGGCTTCCGGATCACGATCAATCGCCTCAATAATTGACTAGGAAACTATAATGGTATGGTTGCCTAGTCAACTATTGTCCCGAGCAGCGTGACGGGCAGGGATGGAGTGCTTTCATCGGGCGCAGGGCGGCTTGTTGATGTCCGTGCCGGGCGGTCGCTCGAGACGCCGGCTCAGGCGGCTCGCACCTCGGGCACCGGCTGCTTCCATTCCTTGAGCCGCGGCAGGACTTCCTTCGCGAACAGCGTGAGATTGTCCACGGTGGCGTCGTGCTCAAGCGCGCCGGCATGCCCCATCATCAGCAGGTTGCCCATGCCGCCGCAGTATTCGCAGAAATCGACGATCTGCGCGTAGACCTGATCGGGCGTGCCGCAGAACATGACGCCGGCGTCGATCAGGTCCTGCACGCTGCAGTGATAGATGTCGACCGGACGGCCGTCCTTGGTCTTGCCGCGCGGCGCGCTGAATCCTTTCAGGATCTTCGCGTTATCCTCGATCGACAGGTACCCCGGCGGATTGCGATAGGGCAGATGCACGATCGCGGAGGTGCGCAGGTACCCGGCGATCAGGTCGCCGCGGCGGCGAGCCTCATTCTCGTCATGGGCGACAGCGACGAGCCCGAGATAGGCGAAGCGGTCGGCGTTGGGAATTTTGTGGTGCGTCCTGAAATAGGCCTCGCGATAGGCGTCGAACAGCGGCCGCGTGCCGTAGCCGGAGCCGAGTGTCGCGATCACGTAACCCTTTTCGCCGAGCACCGCCGCGTTGTTGCGGCTGTTGGTGGTGCTCCAGACCGGCGGATGCGGCTGCTGGATCGGCCGCGGCCAGATGTTGACCTGCCGGTAGTGGAAGTGCTCGCCCTCCCAGTTGAAGGGTTCGCCGCGATGGGTCATCGCCTTGAGAATGAAGTCGTGCGCCTCCCACAGGCGGTCCATCACGCCGACCGGATTCTGGTTCGAGGCCGGAAACTCGTAAGGCACGCCCTTCACGAAGCCCATGTCCAGACGGCCGCCGGAGATGCAGTCGATGGCCGAAAGCTCCTCGGCGCAGCGCAGCGGATCGGGACGGTGGCCGAGCGGATAGCCGAGCACCAGCAGCCGCGCCTTCTTGGTGATGCGCGCCATCACGGACAGACCGACCACGACCGTCGACGAAAGACACGTCGCGGTCTGGTGATGCTCGTTCAGCATGATGTCGAGGCCGACCTCGTCGGCGACCTGGAATTCGTCGTAGAAGCGATTAATCAGTTCGCCGGCCAGTTTCGGATCGAGCTTGCTGTTCGGCAGATTGATGCGCAGCGAGCCGTTGTGATCGTCCCACGCCGGGTAGTAGGCCTGTTCGGTGAATTGATAGACCCGCATGCTGACCTCCTACGCGCCGGCCATCGCCTGCTGGCGCCCCGCGAATGCAAGCGTGCGCCGCGCGAATTCGTCCGGCTGTTCGATATGAGGATAGTGGCCGGCCCGCTCGATCGTCTCAAGCCTGGCATCCGGGATCGCTGCGGCGTACGCGCCGGGATAATCGGGATTGAGCACGATGCGATCGGAGGCGCCCCACAGGATCAGCACCGGCACGTCGATGCGGTGCAACCGCGCGCGCAGCTTCGGATTGTGCATATAGGGCGACCACGCGACCCGAGCGGTGGCTTCCCTGTTGCGCGCAGCGGCCAGAACGTCCGCCTCAGGCAATGCCTTGTAGTCGCGTTTTGCCGCGGCGGGATCGTGATAGGCGCGTGCGTCGACTTCGTCCGGCATGATCGACCAGATGTCGAAGACATCGCGGGTTTCGCGATCGCCGACCTTGATGCCGAGCGGGTTGCCGAGCACGATCCGCGAAATCCGTTCCGTGGTCTTCACGGCGATCTCGCAGGCAAGCCAGCCGCCGATCCCCACGCCGATCAGCAGGACGTCATGCAGGTCGAGCTGCGTCATCAGGTCGAGGTAGAAATAGGACAGGTCGTCGATGCTGTTCATTCCCTTGGGCAGATCGGAGTGGCCGAAGCCGGGGTGGGTCGGTGCGATGACGCGCCCGCCCTTCGCCAGCGCATCCAGCACGGGTGCGGCAGGATCGATACCGATATTCGGGTGAAGGAAGAGAACCGGCCTGCCGCAGCCCCGATCGACGATCTCGATCCTGACGTCGTGAACCACGAGCGACGATTGGGCGTCGGTGGTCCCGGGCATACGCAAGCCTCCCTGATTTTTTCTACTCCTTCATCCCATTGCACCACCTTGGGCACTGTTTCAAGATCGCCACCCTTGGCCGTCAGGCACTATGCGGGGTTGCAATGAGCGATGCCGGAAAAGCGGGCGAAATCGAAACGCGAATGGGTGTGACCTATGCGACGCATGACAGCGTTGCGCTGGCGGGCGACCTCTACCTGCCGAAGGGTTCCGGTCCCCATCCATGTCTGATCGCCATCCATGGCGGCGGCTGGGTGCAGGGCGCGCGAGGCGCATTGCAGTACTGGGGTGCGTGGCTGGCCGCGCGCGGGATAGCGCTTTTTTCGGTGAGCTACCGCCTCGCCAGGACCGGACAGAAGACCTTTCCCCATGCTGTTCAGGATGCGCTGGCGGCGATCCAGTTCGCGCGCGGCAACGCGAAAGACTGGCGGATTGATCCTGCGCGGATCGGCGTGTTCGGTCAGTCGGCCGGCGCCAACATCGGCGCGCTGGCGGCGCTGGCGGGCCGCAGCCCGGTGTTCGCCAACGGTTATCCCGACGATCCGTTCGCTTCCGAGGGCACCGAGGTGAAGCTCTTCGCCGGCGTGTATGGCTGCTACGACGTGCTCAACATGTGGAACATGTATAACGCGCGTCATCCCGGCGAGAACAACATCGAGAAGTTCCTCGGTGCCTCGCCACTCGACAACCGCCAGCTCTATTTCGATGCCTCGCCGATCAGTTACGCGGTTCGCGCCAACAACAAGATCGCGGTGCATCTGTCGGTCGGAACCGAGGATGATCTGGTGGATCGCAAGGCCAACACCGACGCGTTCGCGTGGGCGCTTTATCAGGCCGGGTTCTTCGTCCGCACGACCATCCTGCAGGGCGCGCCGCACTATTGGGGCGGCGATCCGATCGAGGAGTCGGACAGCTACGCGGGTTTCCTCGCGCCGCGGCTGTTGCGCTTCCTGCAGGAGAAACTCTGAGGACGGGCGGTCATGAGCGATGCGCGAACCGCGCCGGCTGTGGCGCGAAACCGGGACCCGATCCTCACGGCGCTGCGTCGCTTCATGCCGGAGAAGGGCACGGTGCTGGAGATCGCGAGTGGCACGGGCGAGCATGTCGTCCACTTCGCCGCGGCGCTGCCGGGTCTGAGCTGGCAGCCGACCGATCCGGACGATGGCGCGCTCGCCAGCATTGCGGCATGGCAAGAGCGATCCAGACTGCCGAACCTGTTGCCGCCGCTCCGGCTTGACGTGACCGTGCCATGGCCGGTCGACCGGGCGGATGCCGTCGTCTGCATCAACATGATCCACATCTCGCCCTGGCGGGCGACGGAAGCCCTGATGGCCGGAGCGGCGAGGGTGCTCGCGCCGACGGGGGTGCTGTTCCTGTATGGCCCTTACAAGGAGGGAGGGATGCATACCGCGCCGAGCAACGAGGCGTTCGATGCAGATCTGCGCTCGCGCAATCCGGAATGGGGCGTTCGCGACCTCGATAGCGTACGCGCGATGGCCGACCGATATGGCCTGGCGTGCGAGGAGCGTATCGCGATGCCCGCCAACAACCTCAGCATCGTTTTCCGCCGGACGTGACCGGTCAGCGCAACAGTTGGAGCGGTGCCAGCGTGATCGCTGGCACGTAGGTGATGACCATCAGCATCGCGAGATAGATGAAGAAGAACGGGATCACTCCGCGGTACAACTCCGGCAAGGGAGTCTTGAACAGCGCGTTCGCTGCGAACAGGTTCAATCCGAACGGCGGCATGAACAGCCCAATGGCGAGGTTGATGGTGACGATGATGCCAAAGTGAATCGGGTCGATGCCTGCGGCATGTGCGATGGGGGTCAGCAGCGGCGTCAGAAGCAGGATCGCGGCGGGCGGTTCGAGGACGCTGCCGACGAACAGCAGGATCAGGTTGATGACAAGGAGCAACACCCAGGTCTCAAGACTGAGACTCGATACGAACGCGATCAGCTTGGTTGGAAAGCCGCTGGTTGTGATCAGCCATGCGAACGCGCCGGCCGCCGAAACGATAATGAGCACCTGGGCGCTGAGGGCGGCCGATTCCCTGGCGATGGCCCAGAGGTCGCGCCAGACGATCTCGCGGTAGATGAATATCGATACGACAATCGCGTAGATGCAGGCGACGCCCGCCGCCTCGGTCGGCGTGAAAAAGCCGCCGTAGATACCGCCGAGGATGACAACCGGCGCAAGGATCGCCCATATCGCTCCGATCAGCATGGGGCGAACGGCGTCCGCATCGGGGCGTGCCGCAATCGGAATGCCTTTCCTGCGCGCGTAGATGTAGACGTATGTCGCGAGCGCCAGGCCGATCAGGATTCCCGGCACGAACCCGGCGAGGAACAACAGCGGCACCGACTGCTGGGCGACAATTCCGTAGATGATCATGGGGATCGACGGCGGGATGATGACGTCGATGACGCCGGTCGAGGTCACAAGGCTGACCGGGAAGCGCTCGCCGTACCCGTTCTTTTTCAGCGAAGGGATGGTCAGCTTTCCGATGGCCGCGACGCACGCCACGCTCGAGCCAGACATCACCCCGAACACGGCGCACGCGGCGATGGTTGCCATACCGAGCGAGCCGCGCACGCCTCCGACCAGCGCGAGAACGAGTTCGATGAGTCGTCGCGCGATGCCGCCGCGCGCCATAATGTCGCCGGCGAAAATGAACAGCGGCACCGCAAGCAGCGGAAAGATATCGAGGCTGCCGAACATGGCGGAGTGAATCGCCTGCACGGGATTGACGCTCAGCAGGATGCCGCCGAGCGTCGCCGTCATCAGCACGATGAAGATCGGGACGCCGAGCGCCAGCAGTACGGCCGGAATGACGGCGAGGGCGAGGATCGTCAACGGACGTCCTCCCGCGGCGGCGGACGGAGCAGGACCTGCACGGTGCGCACGCCGATCATCAGCGCGATAACCGCGAGGCTGATGGTAAGGAACGACTGGGGAAACCAGGCCGGGAGGTCCAGGGCGTCGCTGCGCTGATCGATCGTATGCAGCGCTTGAACGATGTTCAGGCTTGCATGGGCGATGATCAAAAGCACGCCGATCGAGACTGCGGCGCCGATGGCCAGCGCCGCCTTGCGAGCCGTGGGCGAGGCCATGTCGACGAACGTATCGATGCGGATGTGCATGCCGCGCCAGGTCACCGCGATTGCGCCGGAAAACACCGACAGGATCATGAGGAACAGCATCAACTCTTCGGCCCAGCTAAATGGTGCTATGAAGAGATACCGCGCCATCACGTTGGCGCCGTTGATCGCCACGATGGCGAGGAGAGACGCTGCGGCAATCGCGAGACAGCCTTGCGCGATCCGGTCACCGACCCTGTCGATCCACGATGGGGTCTCGGGGGTCTCGCTCTGTTGTACGGCTTCTTTGCTCATTTCCCCGTGCGCGGCGTGGCCCGGGCGGGGCCTGGGCCGTCGCGTCCCCTATGTCGTAATCAGGATGATGGCAGTCGGGTGCTGAAGCCGCTGCCGCGCTTTCGCATCGCAGCGGCCCGCCCGGTCACTTCACGGTGGACGTGATGGCCTGGATCTTCTGATAGAAGTCCTTCGACGGAGGATTCTTGTCGAGCACGGTCCTGGTCGCGTTAAGCACACGTTTGGAGGCTTCTTCCTGCTCCGCCGGCGACAGCGAAATGAACTTTCCTCCACGGTCCGTCCAGGTCTTGCGATCGTCGGCGATGCGTTTGACCTGGAATTGATGGATCGGCGCCTCGATCTTCTGCCCGGTTTCCATGATGGCCTTCTGCAGATCGGTCGGCAGCTTGTCGAACCAGATCTTGCTGACCATGGCGATCGGCATCAGCGCCCAGAGTCGCGTGTCCACGACATTGGGCGCGGCGTCGTTGTAGCGGAACGGCACAAACACACCCAACACGGAGTTGACGCCGTCGATGGTGCCTTGCTGCATGGCAGGCAACACCTCCGGCAGCGACATCGGAACGGGTGCTCCGCCCAGCGCGGACACCGCGGCCTGTTCACCTTCCGATGCCAGCACGCGAATCCGCTTGCCGGAGAAGTCGGCAAGCTTCGTCACCGGCGTCCTGAAGGCGATCATCTGCTGGTCGTAGACGTGCAGACCGATGGTTATCATGCCGCGTGACGCCGTGAAGTCGGAGATCAGCTTCCGCAGGGCGGGCGTGTCGACCGACTTGCGGGCATGCTCATTGTCCCTGAACAGGCCGGGCATGGCCAGAACCTGAAAGCGCCGGTCGGCGCCGAAAAACAGCTCGGACGGACCGATTGCCGCCTCGATGGTGCCGAGTCGCAGTCCTTCGGTTTGCCGCGGTGCGCCGCCGAGCTGCCCTGCCGGGTAGACCTCGACCTTGATCTTGCCGCCGGTCGCCTTCTCGATCTCCTGCTTGAAGACTTTGATGTACTCATGCTGCATGTCGTTCAGCGTGAGCGTGGCGAACTTCATCACGGTCTGGGCGTGGGCCGGTGCGCCGGCCGACAGGCAAGCCAGCGCCACCGCGCCGCTCAGCGCCGAAACGAACCGGACGTGAACTTTAGACATCGTATCTCCTCCCCTTTTGCTGCGATGCTAGACCCGCTTCAACGCTCGTCCAACCCCTTTCGTCTGTTTGAAAGGTTGCGGCGCTGCATGCCTTGCTCGGTGCGTCCGATGAACTCAAGGGCGCGCGCGCTGTTGTCGGCGAACAGGCCCAGGAAGCGCGACAGCGCTGCAAGGTCGGCCTCTGCGACACCTTCGAACAGCAGGTCGTTGACGTCGCGCAGAAACGGCGCGAGCGCGAGGAGCGCGGCCTCGCCGCGGCGCGTCACGCTTACCAGCACGCCGCGTCGATCCTGCGCGTTGACCCGTTTGCTGAGAAGTCCCTTGCGGCTGAGCCGGCCGACCTCGGTGGTCACGTGGGTCGACGCAAGCTGCACATGCTCGGCGAGGGAGCGGATCGAAACGCCCTCGGCGCCTTGGCAGTAGGCGGTGCCGATCAGCACGGCGAATTGCGAGCCCGTGAGTCCCCTGCCACCGCCGCCCATGGCCCGGCCGAATGCCTCGCGGCAGGCAATCAGGCGGCCGAACGTGAGCACCATCAGGTAGACGGTCCGGCGAAACGCCTCGTCGCTGCCATGCGCCAGCAGCGCTGGATGCGAAACCGTTCGCGGCATCCGGAATTCGGAAGCCCGGGTTCCCGCAGGAGATTTCGATCCCTCCTGGCGCGTCATTCCCTCGTGTTCCCCTCATGCCCTGACCCGGCGGCACCGCGGTCCGGAGCCGGATTGACCGGCGGGAAAATAACTACATAATGTAGCTAATTTGGCAACCGGGTCCCGAGCGTTTTCTAACCGGGATCAACGAACCTGGGCGGGTGCGTGATGTCGTCGATCGAAGCGGTCAAGGTGGCGGGCCGGATGCGAACGGGCTCCGAGTTTCTGGCGTCGCTGCGCGACGGCAGGCAGGTGTTCGTCGAGGGCGAGCGCGTCAAGGATGTGTCCGCGCATCCAGCGTTTCGCGAGGCGGCGCGTTCGGTGGCGCGGCTGTATGACATCGCCGCGGCGCCCGAGAATCGCGACGTGATGACCTACACCTCGCCGAAGACTGGCACGCCGGTGTGGAACTGCTTCCGCATCCCGAAGAGCCACGACGACCTGCGGATCCGCCGGCTGTTCTCGGAGAAATGGGCGGAGGCGACGTTCGGCCTGATGGGACGTTCGCCGGATCACGTGGCGAGCTTCTTCACCGGCTACGTCGCCGTGCCGGGCGTGTTTGCCGCCGGCGGGCAGAAATTCGCCGACAACATGCTCGCCTTCTACGAGCGCATGCGCGACGAGCACCTGTACCTCAGCTACGCGATCGTGCCGCCGCAGATCGATCGCAGCAAGCCCGCGCACAAGCAGAGCGATCCGGCGTTGTACGCAGGTGTGGTCAAGGAGCGCGACGACGGCATCGTCATTTCCGGCGCCCAGCAGCTTGCCACCGGCGGTCCCATTTCCGACTGGATCCATCTGAGCTGCATCCATCCGTTGCAGCCCGGCGACGAGAACTACGCCAACTGCCTTGTTGTGCCGGTCGGCGCGCCGGGCGTGAAACTCTACCCGAGGCGGCCGTTTGCGCTGCGGGCCGACAACTCGTTCGACTATCCGCTGTCCAGCCGGTTCGACGAATCGGACGCGTA
>CAZGSW010000031.1:0-27649 GCA_964528635.1 uncultured Rhodoplanes sp.
AGATCACCAGCGCGGCGTCGCGCAGCAGCGGCCGGTCAATCGGGGCGGAGAGGCCGCTGTCCTCCAGCCGGTCGATATCGACCATGAACCGCGCGCCGGTGGCGGTCTGCAGCGCCTGCCAGGTTGTCGGCGCCGCGTTGACATGCAGCGGCACCGCAACGGCGCCCGCGTGCCAGATGCCGAGCAGCGAGCCGAGGTCGGAGGGCCGGTTGCCGATCCGGACGATGACGGGCTCGGCGGGCCGGACGCCGCGATCCCGCAGGGCCTGCGCCACGCGGGAGGCGGTTTGGGCGAGTTGCGCCGATGTGAGGGCAGGAGCATCCGCGCTTTCGACGTCGCAGCGCAAGCCTCGCAGCGCGTCGTCCAGAAGCGTGGCGAGTTCGCCGCTCATGGCTTCCGCGGCGGAAACCGCGCATCGCGCCAGGCCAGCGCGGCTCTGAGGCCGTCACGCCGCGCGATCTCCATGAACTGGACCTTGTCCGGTGAGCCAGCGCCTTCCACCGCAAGGTCGATCGCGAGCGCCTCTTCCAGCGCTGCCAGCATATTCTGCGCCTCGAGCTGGCGGTTGATGGCGCGCTTGGTCTCTTTCACGAGGTTGGGATCGATCGCCGCGATGTGGTTCGCCAGCGTCAATGCGGTTTGGTCGAGTTCGGCCGACGGCACCACGCGGTTGACCATGCCGAGCTCGCGAGCGCGTGCCGCTGGTATCCGGTCCTCGCCGGTGAGGATGATCTCCTTCGCAGCCTTCTGACCGACGATCCACGGCAGGATCATCGACACGATCCCGGCGCCGAATTTCAGCTCGGGTTCGCCGAAGAATGCATCGTCCGCGGCGAGCGTAATGTCGCAGGCGAGAGCAAGCTCGCATGCGCCGGCGAGGCATGGGCCCCGCACCGCTGCGATGGTCGGCAGCGGGCAGTGCCAGAACCGCATGATGGTGTCGAAATCGTTGCGGAGGATCGGCCGCCACTGCTCGACGCCCTGCGGCCGGCGCTCCATCTGTTCCTTGAGATCGAAGCCCGACGAGAACGCGGCGCCTGCGCCGCGCACGATCACGGCGCGGATGGCCGCATCGCGTTCGGCGGCATCGAGCGCCTGCCCGATCTCGCCGAGCATCGCCTGGTTCAGCGCGTTGGTGCGTTCGGGCCGGTTCAGCGTGATGCGGGCAACCGGCCCGATCGTCTCGACGAGGATGGTCGAGAACGTCATCGGTCAGTCGCGATACTTGCGGCCGACGCTGAGGCACCAGTTCTGCCACGCACGGTTCAGCCACAGGTCGTTGGTAGCGGCGATCACCTTGGTGACCTCGCCCTTCGACAGGAACTTCACCTTCCCCATCGACTCGGCCTGCATCTGCAGCCTGGCGTTCAGCTCCAGATAGACGGCGGTGAAAACGGCGGCGCGCAGGCTCGGACCGACCACCACGCAGCCGTGGCCGCGCATCAGCGAGGTGCGGCCCTTGCCGAGCTTCTTTGCGAGATCGCGGCCCATCGCCATGCTGGTCACCAGCATGTCGGTGTCGCCGAACTTGGTGCGCTGGTCCCAGATCGGCACCTCGTGGCCGATGGTGGCGCAGGTGTGCATGATCGGCTTGAGCTTCTTGCCGGTGGTGCCGAACGGGATGACGCCCGGGCTGTGGTTGTGGATCACCGACATGACGTCCGGCCGCGCCTCATACGCGGCGCCGTGAATGAAGCGCTCCGCATAGGGCTTGCGGCCCTTCGGGTCGACAGCCTCGCCCTCCAGCGTGAACTCCATGATGTCGTCGGGCTGCACGCGGGCCGGCGCGCGCGAGCACGACAGCAGGTAGCGCTTCGGATTGTCCGGATGCCGGATGCTGACATGGCCGAACGTATCCACGATGCCTTCGTTGGCCAGGATATGATTGGCGGTGACAAGGTCTTCGAGCAATTCGGCAAACGTGGCCATCGCGGCATTTCCTCCCGGTTTTCGTTTGTTGTTTCAGAACGGCAGCTTCGTCTTCAGCTCCGGCACGGTCTCGACCCGCGGCAGCTCCGGCTGATGGCCGTACAGCCACGACATGTCGACGCCGCCCTGCGCGGTCCATTCGTTGAACACCTTGTTGCGCAGCTCGCGGGCCACGCCGGAGGTGTGATAGATCTCGCCCATCAGCTTCGCCATGAGCTGCACCCGCGCGGTGCGCAGGTAGCGGAGCTGCTGGTAGGCCTGGAACGCCGCTTCATAGTCGCCGCCGTGCGCGATCACCTGCTCGGCGAGGCAGACGCCATCCTCCAGCGCCATGTTGCCGCCCTGCGCGAGGTACTGAAGCATTGGGTGCGCGGCGTCACCGACCAGCGTGATGCGGCCTTTCGTCCATTCCTTGATCGGCGGCCGGTCGCACAGCACCCACATCTTCCAGGCGTTGACCTTCTGCAGCAGCATCCGGACCGGCGCGCACTTCTCGGCGAACTTGCTTTGCAACTCCTCGGGATCGCCGTAGGTGTCCCAGCCCTCCTCGTAGCGGTCGGAGTGGAACACCACGACGAGGTTGAAGATCTCGCCGCGCCGCATCGGGTAGTGCACGAGGTGGGTCTTCTCGCCGCACCAGACCATCATCCGGTTGATGCGGTATTCCTCCGGCCAGTCCTCGGTCGGCACCACGGCGCGGTACGCGATGTGGCCCGACACCACCGGCTTGCCGTCGCCGACCAGCATCTGACGGATCGTCGACCACAATCCGTCGCAGCCGATCAGCGCGGCGCCGGTGAATGTCTCGCCGCTTTCGGCGCGGGCGGTGACGCCGCCCGCGTCCTGGTCGACCTCGACCACCTTCTGCGACGTCGTGAGGGTGATGAGGTCGGACTTCCGGCAGGCATCATGGATGACATTGAGCATGTCGGCGCGGTGAATGACCGCGTAGGGCGCGTGGTATTTGTCGTAGAAGCGCTGGTCGATCGGCAGGTCGATGAAGGTCTCCCCGGTGATGGAGTCGCGCATCTCCAGCCCCTCGGGGAACACCGCCCATTTGCTCATGTCGGCGGTGAGGCCGAGGTATTCGAACATGCGGAACACGTTGGGGCCGAGCTGGATGCCGGCGCCGATCTCCTTGAACTCGGGGGCCTGCTCGATGACCTGGACCGGGATGCCCTTGCGGGACAGCGCGAGCGCAGTGCCGAGTCCGCCGATGCCGCCGCCAACCACCAGCACAGGCTTTCTGTCCGCACTCATCGCTCACTCCCCGGCTACGCAACGCTGCGCTTTCAGGACGCACTCTAAGGTCGCTGCCGCTACGCGATCAAGCGAGCGGAAGTGTAGGCAACCGCGCGAAAATGCTGGATACTCCCGCGCAAATACAAACGACGAGGGAGGATACGATGACAGGATCGACCGGCGTGCTGGTCGCAGCCGCCATTGTGGGTGCGGCACTGGGTGGGGCACCGGCTGCCGCGCAGACCTTCCCTTCCAAGCCTATCACCATCGTGGTCCCGGCATCCCCCGGCGGCGTGGTCGATACCCTGGGGCGGCAGATGGCGCACCGGTTGACGCAGAAGTGGGGCCAGCAGGTGGTGGTCGAGAACAGGCCCGGCGCCAACAACTCGATTGCGGCCGAATACGTGTCCAAGGCTCCGCCCGACGGCCACACGCTGTTCATCGCGCCGGACGGCACGTTCGTCACCAATCCGAGCCTTTATGCCAAGCTGCCGTACGACCCGGAGAAGAGCTTCACGCCGATTTCAGGCTTGGTGCTGATCAACCACGCCCTCATCCTGCATCCGTCGGTCGCCGCCAACAACGTCAAGGACCTGCTTGCGGCGGCGAAGGCGAAACCCTCCACGATCAACTACGGCACGTTCGGCATCGGTTCCAGCGGTCACATGAACATGGAGCTGCTGCAGAACATGTCGGGCGCCAGGTTCCAGGCGGTGCACTATAAGGGCGCCACCCCGGCGCTGACCGATGTGATGGCCGGCCATATCCAGATGATGTTCGTCAGCGTCGGCACCGCCGTGCCGCAGTGGCGCAACAACAAGGTCAAGCTGATCGCGGTGAGCTCGCCCAAGCGGATGGAGCGCCTGCCAGACGTGCCGACCGTCGCCGAAAGCGGCGTGCCGGGCTATCGCGCGGTGTCGTGGTTCGGCCTGTTCGGTCCGGCCGGTATGCCGGCCGACGTGGTCGCCAAGATCAACGGCGAAATCCGCGCCATGCATCAGGAGCCGGAGTTCGCCAAGACGTTCCTCGACAAATATTACTTCCAGTCGATCGCAGGCTCTCCGCAGGACCTCTCGAAATTCATCAAGGAAGAGGAGCCGCGGTGGCGCAAGATCATCACCGATGCCAACATCAAGGTGAAATAGCCGCCGGTCGTCATGTGCGGGCTTGATCCGCGCATCCGTCGAGTGTCTGCAAAGGCGATGGATTGCCGGGCCGCGGCCCGGCAATGACATGGAGAGAGCAAGGGAATCATGGCCGACAAGAAAGAGCTGCCCGACGACTTGAAAGCCTTCCGCGACAGCTACGTCGACATGTTCGGCACGCTGCCGCCGCTGCCGTCCGGGCGGTTTTCGTTCTCCGGCGACGTCGATCCGGAGACGCTGCGGCTGTGGGAGCAACTGCGGGCGCGCGCGTTCTACAATGACGTGTTCGACATGAAGACCACGCAGCTCATCCTGTTCGGCATGCTGCTGGTCGAGCACAACCAGATTGCGGCGCAGGCGCATGCCGCCGCGGCGCGGCGCGCCGGGGCGACCTGGCAGGAATTGCACAAGGTGGTGGAGCTGGCCTCTGCGACCGGCGCGCTCTATCCGGCCAACCAGGGCAGCGCGCTGCTCAACGGACTGCGGGAAAAGGACGAGGGCAAGGCTTAGCGCGCGATCCCGAAAGGTGGGAGCCGTCTTCGGAAAAGATCGTGCGCAAACCAGCCGTCCGCGTTCAGCCGGCCAACCGCGGCATCAGCCTCAGCGCATTGCCTCGCTCGATCGCGGCAACATCGGCGGCGGAGAGATCGAGCGCCGCGAGGCTTTCGATCGCTTCCTCCGGCGGCCAGAACGGATAGTCGGTTCCGAACAGGAGCTGCGACACCGGCACAATGTCGAGGATCGCCTTGAGTGCGCCCGGTGTCGCGATGCCGACCACATCGAAGTAGAGCTTGCCAAGCTCGTGCATCACGCCGTTCGGCACCCGCGCCGCGAGCTCCGGGCGGTTCTTCGCGAGCCCGACCATCCGGTTCGCCACCATGCCGAGCGCGCCGCCGCCATGCGAGAAGATCCATCTGATGTCGGGGCAGCGCGACAGCGTGCCGCTGAACAGCAGGCTGGTGACGGTGCGCGTGGTATCGAACGGAAACTCGATGGTGGGCGGCGGAATGTCCCGGACGCGGTTGAATGCGAAGCTCGCCGCGGTGGGATGGAAATACACCACGGCCCTGCGGCGGTTCAGCTCGTCGAACACCGGCGCCCAGTCGGGTTCGCCCGGGTACTTGTCGGCGTAGTTGGTGGTCAGCGCGATGCCGTCCGCTTTCAGGGTATCGTAAGCGTATTCGATCTCGCGCAGGCTGCCGTCCACGTCAGGCAACGGCAGCGTGGCGAAGTTGCCGAACCGTCCCTTGTAGTCGGACTGCATGGTCGCGGCATATTCGTTGCAGTCGCGGGCAAGCCTGCGTGACGCCTCGGCGTCGCCCAGCCAGATGCTGGGCGTGGCGATCGACAGCACCGACACCGCGACACCGCCCCGGTCCATTGCCTCGATCGCTTGGCTCGGCTGCCATTTGGTCAGTTGCTCGTAGAATTTGTGGGTGGTGCGCCGGAGCACATCGTCCGTCGCCTTGAGGTATGCGGGTGGGTAGGGATGATGGTGGGTGTCGATGCGGTGCGCGGTCATGGCTGTTCGCGGGGCGGGGATTGAGGAAATGCGGTCCGGAGCATATCAATTCAGGCGGCCATTGCAGCAGGCGAAGGCGGAGATTGGACCATGATCATCGACGGCCCGGATTCGGTCACCAAGGCGGTGCTCAGCGAGATCGAGCATGCGCCCGATCCGCGATTTCGCGAGGTCATGTCGGCGCTGGTGCGCCACCTGCACGCCTTCGTGCGCGAGGTGAAGCTGTCCGAAACCGAGTTCCATCAGGCCTGTGCCTATGTGAATGCGATCGGCCAGGCCACCAACGCGTTTCACAACGAGGCGGTGCTGGCGTCCGGTTCGCTCGGCGTGTCGACGCTGGTGTGCCTGCTCAACAACGGCAACAACGGCCAGACCGAAACCACGGCCAACCTGCTCGGCCCATTCTGGCGGATGGATTCGCCGCGCACCGAAAACGGCGGCTCGATCGTGCGCTCGCCGACGCCGGGGCCGGAACTGTTCGTCAACGCCGCGGTGCTCGATCCGGACGGCCAGCCGGTGGCGGATGCCGAGGTCGACATCTGGCAGTCCTCGACCGAGGGCCTCTACGAAAACCAGGACCCGACCCAGGCCGACATGAACCTGCGCGGCAAATTCACGACCGATGCGAACGGACAGTTCGCATTCCGCAGCATCCTGCCGGCCGGCTATCCGATCCCGATCAACGGCCCGGTGGGCGACCTCCTGCGCGCACAGGGTCGCCACAACATGCGCCCCGCGCACCTGCACTTCCTGATCTTCAAGGAAGGCCTCAAGACCCACATCTCGCAGGTCTACGTGCCGGAGGATCCGCATATCGACACCGACGTGCAGTTCGGTGTGACCAAGGCGCTGCTCGGCAATTACGTGCGCCACGACAGCGGTACGCCGCCGGCGGCGGGTGTGAAGACGCCCTGGTACACGCTCGACTACACGTTCCGGATGGAGAGGGGCAAAGCGGTGCTGCCGCGTCCGCCGATTCAGGACAAGGCGGCCTCGATGGAGATGCGGCCGGAGTTCCTGGCGAGCGCGCGCGCACCCGCGATCGCGAAATAGCGCTTCGCGTTAAGAGAAAATTTTCTCGGCGGATTCCGTTTCGATTCGGAAAGCGATTCGCGAAATCGGAACGAAGCGGGACGTTTTGCGGAACGAAACGCGCGGCGCGCTTTAACTTCAATGATGCGATCCGAGCCTTCGCGTTAAGACAAAATTTTCCCGCGCGATTGGGATTCGCGGCGCGACCCGATTCGTTCTTTGCGAACGAAGCGGGACGTAAGGGGGAACGATGCACCTCGACCGCTGCGCCGTGAGCGCGCGCGAATGCGCGCCGGTTCTGGAGAATCGGGGGATCGCCGCGCGCGTTCTCACCGGTTAACGCGTCTGCCGCGAATCGCTCGTACTTTTGCGGTGTCTGCGGTTGCCGGCGCGCTTCGGTGAACCGCTCGTTGGCGCGCGATCGCAATTTTTTCGCAGCGGGAACCGCGTTGCGACTGTTCGCAAAACCTGCCGGCTGCGAATCGCGTTCGAATCGGTCCGTGCGCAAAAAAAAAGCCGCCGCCCGGAGGCGGCGGCTCGCGCTACGGTTAAGCGATCATTTCTTGCGCGCGTTGGCGTACGGATAGATCAGGTCGCCGCTCTTGTATTCGGGCGGCCACAGCACCGGGGTCTTCGAGCCGTCGCGGAACTGGTCGAGGTTGTTCGGAACGACGTTCTGAACCTGCGTGGTGAACTGCCGCGCCTTGGTCCATTCGCCGTCCTTGCCGAACGCGACATCGCCGACCACGGTCTTGAACGTCGCCTTGTGCATGTGCGCGGCGAGCTTGGCGTGGTCCAGGCTCTTGGTCGCCTCGACCGCCTGAGCCAGCGCCTGGCCGGCGGCGTAGCCGATCGGCACGAAGGCGTAGCCGAGCGGGTCGGTCTTCAGCGACGGCGCCTTGGCCATGTAGCGCTTCATCACGTCGTCGAGGCCGGGGAACTGCAGCTTGGGCGATGGCAGGAACGTCTCGACGATGACGAGCCCGTTGGCCACCGGACCGAGCTGCACACGGATCGGCGTGATCAGCATGCCGATCATGGCGCCGCCGAACATCTTGGGCTGCAGGTTGATTTCGTTGGCCGCGCGGATGATGCCGACGTTGTCCGGCGGATAGGCCGCGACATAGAAGATGTCGGGGTTGGCCGCCTGCACGGCGCGCACCATCGGCGTGAAGTCGGTGGTGGCCGGCGGATAGGTCTGGTCGTAGATGATCTTGAAGCCGCGCTTCTTGGCCTCCTCGCGCGCACCGTCGGAGGCGCTGCGGGCGAACTCGGCGTCGGCGGCCAGGATCGCCACCGTCTGCGGCTTGGGCTTCTGCTGCGCCGCGATCTCGAAGAAGCCGATCGAGAACGAGTTCACGCCGTCGGGGCCGACCGGCACCATCGAGAAGTACTTGTCGTAGTTGAAGTGCCGGTTGATGCCGATCGCGGTCAGGCTGATCGTCATCTTGTTGTGCTGCATGATGGTCGGCATGGCCGGCGCCACGAAGTTGGTGGCGTACGGGCCGAGCAGCAGGTCGACTTTGTCGACCGTGATCAGCTTGGTGTAGATGCCGGGCACGTTGGAGGGGGTGCTCTGGTCGTCGTAGTGGATCAGCTCGACCTGGCGGCCGAGCAGCCCGCCCTTGGCGTTGACGTCGTCGCGCCACAGCTCGAGCGACGCCAGCAGCATCTTGCCGGGCGAGGCGCCGGCCCCGGTCAGCGCCAGACCGACGCCAACCTTGATCGGCGCGCCCTGGGCGAGCGCGCCGGTTGCGGCCAGCAGCATAACCGCCATTGCTGCGGCCAGCGACCGCAGCGCATTCCAACTCGACTTCAGCATCGTCTCCTCCCTTGCCGGCGCCTCTTTTGTGCGCCGCGCACCACTCTACGGTATCACTTGTGCATCTCGTCAGTCGGCATGATGCCCCAGTAGTTCGAGGCGTTCGGGTCCTTGGCCCACACCTTCGGACGCTGCGGCTGGTCGCGATGCCACGGCCGTGGCTCGAAGTAGCCGAGATCCTCGTTCATGCGGTCCAGCTCTGCGAACAGCTCGGTGATCAGGCCGTTCGGGCCGCGATGATAGCAGAACAGGTTGTGGCCGATGCCGTGGCGTCCCGGGCCCCAGATCAGCTTGTAGCCGTTGAGGCTGAGGAAGTCGCAGGCGGTCTGCATGTGGCTCCAGTCGCGCAGCTCGAACGCGGTGTGGAAGTGCCGGTTCGAGCCGGTGCCCATCAGGTTGATGGTGTGATGGTCCGGTCCGCAGCGCAGGAACGAGAAGAAGTCGCCCATCCAGTCGGATTCACGGAAGCCCAGCACGTCGAGATAGAACTTCGTGGCGAGCTTCACGTCCACGCAGTGGAACGCGACGTGGCCGATCTTGTGCGGCACGATGCCCTTGTTCGGAAACTTCTGCGTCTGCGGCTCCGGCCGCTTGAACACCTCCATCAGCGTGCCCTTCGGGTCCTCGAAGGCCACCATGTCGGAGATGGTCGGCTCGGGATCCTTCAGCCGCCGCGTCTTGACGCCCTGCGCCTGGGTCTGTTTCTCGAAGGCGTCCAGGTCGTCGTCGGCCCCGAGCTGGAAGCCGAGCCGCACGCACTGCGCGGCGCCGCCGCGGCGCAGCACCACCGAATGGTGATCGAGCGTGGAGGCGAGGTAGGCCGCATCCTTCTCCTTTGCCACCAGGTTGAGGCCGAGAATGTCGGTGTAGTACTCGGTCTGCTGCTCCAGGTCCGGCGTCTCGTAGGTCGCGTGCGCGATCTTCTTCACGCGGATCATCTGCCTGGTGTCTTTTTCGATCAGCTTGCCAGTCATGTGAGATTCCCATTCAGCCTTTCTTGTGCGGAAGCGAGCCCAGCACGTCGACCATCACGGCCACATCGTTGTCCTCAGCAAGGCCGAGATCGGTACAGCGCTGGTAGAGTTCGGCGGCGCGATCGAACAGTGGAGTGGCGCTGCCGCTGCTGGCCGCCAGGTTCTCGATTTTGGGGAAATAGTGCGCGAGCAGGGCCGGTGAGCCCTGGATCGGCTGGAACTTGCGCTCGGCCATCCAGGGGGCGCGGATGCCGAACTGGGTCGATCCGCCGCTGCCGTTGGCGATCGCCTTGATCATCAGCGGAAGGTCGACGCCGGCCTTCACCCCGAGCGCAACAGCCTCGGCTGCCGCGGCGATGTTGATGGCCACCAGCATGTTGTTGATCAGCTTGACGTTGGTCGCCGAGCCGAACGGCCCGAGATAGAGGCACATATCGGCGAACCCCTTCACGACGGGTTCCAGCTTCCTGCAGGCATCGGCGTCGCCGGCCAGGTAGATCACCGCCTTGCGCGCCGCCGCCATGCCCGGAGTGCCGCTCACCTCGCCGTCGATATAGGTCGCGCCCTTCTGCGCGAACGTCGCGACGTGCTTCTGCTTGTCCGGCACTGGGTGCGAACCGAGTTCGACGACGATCTGTCCGGGCCTTGCGGAATGGATGAGCCCGTCCGGACCGTTCACCACCTCGTCCATCGATTCTGTGGTCGGGACGCACGACAGCACCACGTCGCACTGCGCGCCGATTTCGGCCGGCGATTTCGCCGGCGTGCCCCCGATCTTCTCGAATTCGGCGAGGGAGCTGCGGCGATAGCCGAGAACCTTGAATCCGCTCTTGATCAGGTTCTCCGACAGCGGAAGCCCGATCTTGCCGACTCCGACAAAGCCTATCGTTTGCATGCGCACTCCCACCCGCTCGCCTGACGGTCAGGCGATCTCCATCGTCTGGTCCGAGAAATTCAGGGTTACGCCGAACGAGCCCTCCATCACGGTCCACTCGCGCACCTCGAAGGTGCGCACCCCGTTGACGACGAAAGGATCGGCCGCGGCCATCGCGTGGGCCGCTTCGAGGGTCGCGGCACGCAGCACCGTGAGGCCGTCGCCGAGCGGCTGACCGGGCGGCGCCGTAAGCGGGCCGGAGGCGAACAGGGCCCCCTGTTTCTCCAGGCCGATCATGTACTGGAGATGCTCCGGCAGCACCTTGCCAAGCTGGTCCGGCGTCGCTCCGCCCCTTGAGAGGACCACATACAGCTTCCGGCGAAGCATCTTCTGGGTCAGCTCCCGGATGCGTTCCTCTCCCGCCGGCATGTCACGCTTTCACTTGAACCATTGTTGTTGGCAGGGAGCTTAGGCTTGAACGGGATGAATGGGCAATGTCGCGCTGCCGCACCCGTCGCAGGATCGGAAACCGCGCTTTCGGATCCGCCTTGCCGCAGCGCACAATGCCCCGCGCGGCGCCGCATTAGGCGCCGCATTAAGAGTCGAACAACCATTGCTGCCCTATATCTGGGCACTCCGCTTCCACCAGCCGAATGCCATGACCACGCCGCAAGTCGCCCCGGAACTGGCCGCACGGCTGCTGAACTACACCCTGAATGACGACGCTCGGCAGGTGCTGCGCGACATCGCGCCGCTGGTCGAGGCGAGGCTGAGCGACGCGATCGATCAGGTCACCGCCGGAGCCGCCCGGTTGCCCAAGGTCGCGGCGATCTATGCCCAGCATGCCACCGAAATAAAACGGATCGAAACCACACAGTTCCGCGCCATGCTGCGCGCCGAGTTCGACCAGGCCTATCTCGAATGTTGCCGCCGCACCGTCGAGCAGGAAACGGCGCTGGGCTTCGAGGGCAGGGCGCGCATCAACGCCGGCGCTGCCGTGTTCCGGCTCTCGATGGTCGAACTGGCCCGCCGTCACCGGCTGTCGCCGGCCACCATGGCGGAGCGTGCCCGCGTCCTGTCGCAGGCAATCTTCTTCGACATTGCCAACACCTCGACCATCTTCCTGCAGCGCTCCGAGCGGGCGGCATCGGAGCGGCGCCGGGAAATCGACGAGGCCATCGGCGAGTTCGACACTGCGATCGGCAGCGTGATCGAGGCGATCAAGGAAGCATCGGGGCTGCTCACGGCGAACGCCGCCACTATGCAGGACGTGACCGAGCACACGCGCCAGCGCATGCAATCGGCCTCCGCTGCGTCCGAGGAAACCTCGCAGGGCGTCCGGCACACTGTTGCCGCCACCGAGGAACTGTCCGGCTCCATCCAGGAGATCGGGCGGCAGACCGCGCGCGGCATGGACATGGCGCGCAACGCCGTTGCCGACACCGAACGGACCAACAAGACGATCCGTTCGCTGGACGATGCCGCGGAACGGATCGGCTCGGTGGTGGGCCTGATTTCCAAGATCGCCGCCCAGACCAATCTTCTGGCCCTCAACGCGACCATCGAGGCTGCACGCGCCGGCGAAGCCGGCAAGGGCTTTGCCGTGGTTGCCGCCGAGGTGAAGGCGCTCGCCAGCCAGACCGCGAAGGCCACCGAGGAGATTTCCGGGCAGGTTGCCGCGATCCAGGACGCCACCAAGGCGGCGGTCAGCGAAATCGCCTCGATCGCGTGCAGCATCAACGAACTGACCGCGGTGTCGACGTCGGTTGCCGCGGCGGTGGACCAGCAATCCGCCACCACGCGGGAAATCGCGAACAGCGTGCAGAAGGCGGCCGACTACACCACGCACGCGTCGGAGGAAATCCGTTCGGTCGAACAGGCCACCGGCCGCGCGGTCGCCGCGGTCGGCGAGATTTCAAGCTGGACCTCCCGGCTTTCCAGCCGTGCTCAGGACCTTGAGGCGAAGGTGTCGCGGTTCTTCACCCGGGTCCGCGCCGCCTGACGGCGGCATCTCCAGACCTGCGAAATCGGGCGTCTCGGCGCGCCGCAGCCATGCGGCTTCCGGCGGAGAAGGGGGGTTTGACGCCCGGTGCGCCCTATGGTCTTTTTCGGGCGCATTTGCCGCGTCCGCAAGCGTGCGTCCCGTGTGACCGGCGCCCGTTCGGAACCCGGCCGAAACGGGGAAACGCACGACATGGTACCGCCGAAATCCAGCACGGCTCTCAAGGCCGATCCCGATGTCGCCAAGGTCGAACGGCTTCAGGTTCCCTACAGCACGAACGCGCCCGCCTTCGGCAGCGACGTGGTCGCCGACACGCTGAGCCAGCTCGACATCCCCTATATCGCACTCAACCCCGGCGCCAGCTATCGCGGCCTGCACGACTCGATCGTCAATTTCCTCGGCAATGAGCAGCCACAGATGCTGCTGTGCCTGCACGAGGAAGCCGCCGTCGCGATCGCGCACGGCTACGCCAAGGTGACCGGCAAGGCGATGGCCGCCGCCGTGCACTCCAACGTCGGTCTGTTCCACGCCACCATGGCGATCTTCAACGCCTGGTGCGACCGCATGCCAATTCTCATTCTGGGCGCAACAGGCCCGGTCGACGCGATGAAGCGCCGCCCCTGGATCGACTGGATCCACACCTCTGCCGACCAGGGCGCGATCATCCGCAACTACACCAAGTGGGACGATCAGCCGGCCTCCGCGGGCGCGGCCCGCGAGTCGGTGCTGCGCGCCTACTGGATGGCGAACACCACGCCGTGCGGCCCGACCTACATCAACCTCGACGCCGAGGTGCAGGAGGGCAAGCTGCCGGCGCCGCTGCCGCCGATCGACGCGCGGCGCTACATGCCGCCGATGACCACCGGGCCGTCCGCCGATGCCATCAAGAAGGCGGTCGACATGCTCAAGGGCGCCAAGAAGCCCGTCATCATGATGGGCCGTGTGTCGCGCAGCGTCGACAACTGGAACAAGCGCGTGCAGCTTGCCGAGGCGCTGAACGCCAAGGTCTGCACCAACCTGAAGATCGGCGCGGCATTCCCGACCGATCATCCGCTGCACATCGGCCAGCCGGCCACCTTCGCGACCGACGACGTGATCGCGGCGCTCAAGGACGCCGACGTCATCCTCAGCCTCGACTGGGTCGACCTCGGCGGCACCTTCAAGGCCGCCGGCGGTGCGCCGTCGGGCACGGTCATCCAGGTGTCGCTCGACCAGAACCTGCACAACGGCTGGAGCATGGACTACGAAGGCCTGCCGCCGGTCGATCTGTTCATCCCGGCCGAGACCGACGCGACGGTGGAAGCGTTGCTCGCGGCGGTCGGTGCGGGCAGCAAGCCGGCGATGCCGCGCGTGGTCCGCAGCCCGGCGCCGAAGCCGCCGGCCGACGGCAAGATGGCCGCGGCCGACATGGCGAACGTGCTTCGTCACGTGGTCGGCGACCGCGAGGTCTGCCTCACCCACGTGTCGCTGTCCTGGCACGGCGGTTTCTGGGAGTTCAAGCATCCGCTCGACTACGTGGGCTCGGACGGCGGCGGTGGCGTCGGTGGCGGACCGGGCATCTCGGTCGGCGCGGCGCTGGCGCTCAAGGGCACCGGCCGCATGCCGATTGCGGTCTGCGGCGACGGCGACTTCATGATGGGCTGCACCGCGGTGTGGACCGCCGTGCACTACAAGATCCCGCTGCTGATCGTGGTGGCCAACAACCGCTCGTTCTACAACGACGAGGTCCATCAGGAGCGCGTCGCCGTGGCGCGCAGCCGTCCGGTCGACAACAAGTGGATCGGCCAGCGCATCAGCGATCCGGACATCTGCATGGCCACCATCGCCCGCGGCCAGGGCGCTCAGGGTTTCGGTCCGTGCTGGAATCCGGCCGAGCTTGAGAAGGCGCTGAAGGAGGCCATCGCCGTCGTCGAGAAGGGCGGCGTCGCGGTGGTCGATGCCCGCATTCTCGGCGGCTACAGCCCGGCGACCGCCGCGGCGATGGCGCGCGGCGAGAAGGCCGATCGCGGCGGCTGATCCGGACACGCGCGCCGCATGGGTCGCCGCTTGAGCGGTGGCCCGGGACGACAAAAAAATTGCGCCGGCTTGCTCACGGGCAGGCCGGCGCAATCGATTCAGGGATGGCGGTTCAGACCTGCACGACGTTGATCGTGCGGTCCTCGATCTCGCTGCGGAGCAGCGCATAGATGCGCGGGTTGCGCGCCGATAGCACCTGCAGTGCCGCGAGGATCGCGTTCGACGGCTCCAGCACTGTCATCACCGGCACCTTGCTCGGCGCGCGCAGCGACGACCACACGTCCTCGGGGAAGTCCTTCGCGCTCGCCGGCACCGTGATGACCGGAACGGTCGACATCGCCGACAGCGTCGGCGCCGCTCCGTTGGAGCGGCCGATGTAGGCCACCACCACGGTGTCGGGCACCTCCTGGATCATCCGGTGCAGGATGGCGGCGCCGGCCACCGGCTCCTTGTGGATCGAGCAGGTCACGACCTGCATCATGTCGGCGAGCGGGCCGAGCGCCTTCGCGAACGGCTCCGTATTGTCGCTCTCCGAGCCGCGCCACAGGATGATGCGCTGCTGCGGCACCCGGAAGTTGCCGGTCATCTCGGCGACGCGGCGATAGCTCGCCGCCACGTCGTCGAGCGCGCCGCCGTCGCGATAGACCTGCTTGTCGATGTAGGCGCCGTTGTCCAGCACGCGCCAGGAGTCGTTGTCGATCACGTCGGCGAGCAGCAGGCGGTTCTGCTTGTCGAAGCCGAACTCGACCTTGAAGTCGACCAGCGTGCGGCCCTCGAGCTGCCACGCCTTCTCGAGCACCAGGAACGCCTGCCGGGCAAGCCGCGACATGTCCGGATAGAGCTTCGCCTCGTCGGGGCGGATGAACACCTCGGAGGTGGCGAGCGTCAGGAACGGCTTCTGCTCGTTCACCGGCTTGGACGGCACATACAGTTCGATCTGCGACGAGCCTTCCTTGTGCAGCATCAGCGGATCGTCGGCGAGCAGCGGCTTGCCGTTCCAGTTCTTGTCCTTGGTCTTGAGGAAGAACTCGACGATCAGCTTCGGAAACAGTTGTCCCTTGGCGAAGTGCGGCGTGCGCTTGAGATACGAGCCGTGCGCCTCGCGCCGCACCACCACCTCGTACGGCAGCATGGTGCAGCTTGGCGCGATGAACGACGTCGCGCTGTCCTGCATCTCGAACGCGACCGGCAAGCCGCAGGCCTTGAGCAGACGAAACACGTTGCACGTTGTCGCGGTCGCAAGCCGGCCCTTGTCCGGGATGACATCGTGCTTGGCGCCGTCACCGGCGGTGATGTCGTCCTTCGCAATCAGCGCGACCAGACCGGGCTCGCCGGCGACCTGATGGATTTTCTTGGTCTTGCCCTCGTTGAGGAGGGCTCCGACCGAATAGCTCTTGGTCGGACGGTCTTCCGTACGGGCGTCCACGGCACGATCCTGGGTTTGGGGGCTCGAAGGCCATCAAATAGGGCAAATGGCTGCGGATTTGAAGGTCCGCCGCATCGCTTCGCCTGTGGGGAACGGTGGAGAACTTGCAGTTGGCCGGCGGTCATTCCGGGCCGGCCGCTGTGCGGCCCAGAATGACGACGGCTACTTTCGCTTTCCCGCTTTCGGGAACCCGCCGGATTTCTTCAGCCGGGTCACCCAGTATTCCCATGCCCGGGCCTGGGCGCGCGGTTCCTGGTTCCGGTCCCAGGCCTCTTTGGCTTCGCCCGGAGTGAGCGGGCTCGGCGTGATCCCGGCCTGCATCATCGAGAGCTGCAATTCCGCGTTCCTGTAGGTGTAGATGGTGCGGAAGACGAGATTGACGAGGCTGGTGCCCGCCACGTTCACGCCGTGGCGGCGCAGCAGCATCATCCAGTGCGGGCCCAGCGCCCTGGCGCAGGAGCGGCCTTCCTCCGGCGTGACGATCAGCAGCGACGTGTCGCCGAACTCGTCGCGGCTGTCCCAGAACGGAACCTTCTCTCCGATCTGCGCGCCCATGTGGTAGAGCGGCAGGAGCGGCGTGCCGGCGTTGCAGAACGGCAGGAACGCCATGCCGTGATGATGCGAAACCGCGTTGACGTCGGGCCGCGCCCGGTAGATCTCGCCGTGGATCACCCGCTCGCCGTAGCCCATCATGCCCTTCGGCAGCGGCTTCACCGGTTCGGAATCGAGGTCGTATTCGTAGATGTCGTCGGGCTCGACCACCTCGGGCGAACGCGAGCGCGCCAGCAGGTAGCGGTCCTTGCGGGTGGGGTGCCGCATGCTGACGTGCCCGAATGCGTCGATGATGCCCTCCAGCGCGCAGATGCGGTTGGCCACCGCGAGTTCGTGCCGTGCCTTCGCCAGTGCGTCAGCCATATCGTTCTCCCGTTTTCAGAATTGCCATCCGATCAGCCGGTCCAGCGAGATCGGTCCGCCGCCGTGGACTACAAAGTACAGCACGCCGATCGCCCACATCGCAGGATATTCCAGCCCGATCCTGTTCCAGAAATAGCCGTCGTACTTTGCGTGGTCGTAGGCCGAGGCTGCGAGCAGCAGGAACAGTACCAGCGCCATCGGCCGCGTGAACAGGCCGAGCGCCACGCATGGCGCCGCGACGAACTGGGTCAGCACCGTGCCGGTGGCCCACAGCCAGCCGGGCCGGTAGCCGCGCTTGTCGTAGAACGCAGCCACCTTGGGCACGCTGTCGACCGGGCCGCCGGTGCCCTTGAACCAGCCGAGGCACATGCGAAGCCCGTGCGGCACCATCGCCGCGCCGACCGCGACGCGCAGCAGCGCTTCCACCCACGGCGAGAGCGTCTGGTAGAGCGCGCCAAGCGCGGGGAAGAGAAGGGGGATGTCGATCATGACGCGGGATTTGATTTCCGCCTCATCCTGAGGAGGCGCGAAGCGCCGTCTCGAAGGATGGGGCGGCCTCGATCCTTCGAGACGCGCACTGCGTGCGCTCCTCAGGATGAGGCCGGCGGAGATCAATCATTAGCGGCTATTCCGCGGCATGGCCGGCGCGCGTCTCGAACACCGTGGGCGAGCGCGATGGAGCTGGCCTTGGCGTTTCGGCATGGTGCGTTTCCCTTTGCACCAAGTTACGCGCGCAGGACGCCCGGGTGCAAGGCGCTGCGGCTCGCGTCCCGAGTCTTGCGTCACTGCGTGCTGCGACGCGCCCGGGACACGAGACCTTACTCGTTCAACCCGCCGATCACATCGCCGGCGCGCAGTCCGACCGCCGCGTTGATCAGGCCGCCGACGTAGCCGGAATGCGGGCCGCCGTTGAGCCCGCCGATGGTGGAGCCGGCGGCATAGAGTCCGGGGATCGGCCTGCCGCCGGTGTCGAGCACCGCGGCGTCGCCGTTCACCACGATGCCGCCCATGGTGTTGGTGATCGCGCTGCACAGCGGGAGCGCAAAGAACGGCGCGGTGCGGATCGCCCAGGCCTTCGCGGGGCCGCGCCGTGGCGGCGCGAGTTGCGCCAGCGTGCCGCTGTCGATCGCCGCGTTGTAGGCGTCGACCGAATCCTGAAGGGCCTGCGCCGGCAGGCCGGCCATGGCGGCAAGTTCGGCGATGGTTCCGGCGCTGTGCAGCGTGCCGCCGGAATTCGGCAGCAGCGGATTGGGCGGCTGCGCATGGTCGCGTCCGGGCGGTCCTTCCCACGCGGCGTTGTCGAAGATCGCCACCGTGCCGAGCGGGTCGGCAAGCCGCGCGATGGCGTTGGACAGATAGATGCCGCCGAGTCCCTCATCCGCGACGCGGCGGCCGGTTGCATCCACCACGATGCCGGCGGCGGCGAGATCGTCGGCCTGCGGCCGCGGCCACAGCAGCGGGTTGCTCATGGCGTCCCGGCTGTGCAGATGACCGTAGAAGTTCGGCATGCCGGTGATTGCCGCGCCGATCGCCTGCGCCATGCGCAGCCCGTCGCCCATGGCGGTGCCGCCGTGCCGTGGCAGGAGTTTCTCCGGGGCGGGCGAGATGTACTTCCGCACCATCTCGATATTGGCCTGGAAGCCGCCGTCGGCGATCACCACCGCGCGGGCCTGGAACGCGAGCGGTCCCTCGGGTTGCGCCGCCTCGATCAGGATGGCGCCGTCCTGCTGTCTGAGTGCGTTGGCGCGCACGCCGCGCAGCACGGCGCCGCCGCGCTTGTTCAGGTTTGCCTCCAGCTTCCGGAGCGTCACGTCGCCGGCGTAGCCGTCCCACTTGAAGCCGGCGCCGCTGCGCCACACCGGGGAGAGCACGTTGGTGTGGTACTGGCCGAGACCGATCAGCTCGACGCCCTCGCCGCGCAGCCAGCCCATTAGCCGTGCGCCGTAGCGCGCCACGGTGCGGGCGAGGTCGGGACGCGCAAATCCGTCGGTGCAGGCGATGATCCGCTCGTACAGTGCGGTCTCGTCGGCCATCACGTCGCTGAAATTGATATGGAACGTGCCGTAGGTGTAGCGCGAATTGCTGAGGTACTTTTCCGCGGTGCCCTTTTCCAGCACGGCGACACGCTTGCCGAGCTCCGCGGCGCGATTGGCCGCGACCAGCCCCGCGATGCCGCCGCCGATGACGACCGCGTCGTAGCCACTTTCGGTCTTGCTCATTTGCAGTTTCCGCTCCGTTGCCGGTCCCGCTTGTTATCGTATATTCGGGCGTTCTGTGAGAGCACGGGTGGTCCGGAGCGATGCCAAATTCGCAACTCGATGTCGCGGTGGTCGGTGGCGGAATCGGCGGCCTGTTTGCGGCGCATGCGCTGCTGGCCCAGGGCTTCCGCGTGCAGGTCTATGAGCAGGCTCCCGCGCTTGGCGAGATCGGCGCCGGGTTCTACCTGACCCCGAACAGCGTCCGGCATCTCGACCGCCTCGGGCTCGGCGCCGCGGTGCAGAGCTTCGGCGCCCGGGTCGGACCGTCGTCGCATTACTACCGCCATGACGGCACGCCGATCGCGCCGGTGCAGGTGGCCGACGCCACCGGCTGGAACGCGAACTTCGGCATGCACCGCGCCGACATGATCGAAATTCTGGCGACCCCGCTGCCCGCCGGCGTGGTCAACACCGGTCACCGCGCCACCGGCTTCGAGCAGGATGGCGGCAAGGCCCGCATTAGGTTCGCCAACGGCGCGGTCGCCGAGGCCGACGTGGTGGTCGGCGCCGACGGCATCCATTCCGAGATGCGGCCGCACGTCTATCCGCCGTCCAATCCGGTGTTCCACGGCACCATCTCGTACCGCGGCCTCGTCTCGCGCGACCGGCTGCAGGACTGGCCGAAGGACCGCTGGGAGATGTGGACCGGGCCGGGCAAGCACTTCCTGGTGTTTCCGCTCCGCCGCGGCGAGCTGGTTAACTACGTGGGGTTCGTGCCGGTCGACGAGGAGATGAAGGAGTCGTGGACCGCACCCGGCGATCCCGACAAGCTGCGCGCCGAGTTCGAAGGCTGGGACCCGCGGATCGGCGAGGTGCTCGCGCAGGTCGATCACTGCTTTCGCTGGGCGTTGTACGACCGCGAGCCGCTGCCGAGCTGGACCAGGGGGCGCCTGACGCTGCTGGGCGACGCCGCGCATCCGATGCTGCCGCACCTCGGGCAGGGCGCCAACCAGGCGATCGAGGACGGCATGGCGCTAGCGACGATCCTGTCGCAGGCCGACGCGTCGTCCGTCCCGGCTGCGCTGCTGGCCTATGAGAAGCTTCGCCGCGAGCGCGTTGCCGAAGTGCAGATCGGCGCGCGCGTCAACGGACTGCGGGTCGATTCGATGAATGCCTACACCGACCTGCGAAAGCGCGACGAGGAGCTCGCCGCGCACGCCAGGTTCCGCGCCCACCTCTATGCCTATGACGTGGTGCCGGATGCCCAGGCCGCGGCCCGGACGTTGGGCTAGCGGCGGCCGCAACGCGCTTTATTCGCTGCGGGTGCCGCGGCGTTAACGCTTTGTTAACCATTTGGACATGAATCATTAACCATTGCGCCGTCGCTGCCGGTCGCGCAGCGGCGATGGTCCCTCGCCTGTTTGCGCCGTCGTCTTTCCGTCGTTCTGAGAGTTGCGGTCGCGGTCCCGTGCGGACTGCGCGTTCGTCGTGAGCGCGTGTCGGCCACTCCAATCCGGAAAGAACCATGTCACTGCAATGGATGACGGCGGGCGTCGCGGCGCTGGCGCTGACGCTATCTGCACAGACGGCGGAGGCGCAGCAGACCCGGAGCAGGGCAGTCAAGCGCACCGCGGCGGTGCCCGTTACCAACTGGAACGGTTTCTACGGCGGCATCAATCTCGGCTACGGCGCCGCGGGATTGAGCGACAACCTTCCGCTCGCCGGCACGACGCTGATGACCGGGGCGATCGGCGGCGTGCAACTCGGCTTCAATCACCGCTGGTACAGCGCGGTGTTCGGCATCGAGGCCGATATCCAGGCTTCGGGCATGGAGAACAGCTACAGCCGCAGCCTGCCGCTGGTCGGCAATTTCCAGGTCGGCCATCGCATTCCTTACTTCGGCACGCTACGCGGCCGCATCGGCTATGCCTTCACGTGCGGCTGCGTGATGGCCTACGCCACCGCGGGAATTGCCTACGGCGCCTATGAGCCGTACGCCTCGGCGTTCGGACTTTCGGTGAGCCGGACCTACACCAACGCGGCGCTGGCGGCCGGTGCAGGAGTCGAATGGATGGTGGCGGACCGCTGGAGCACCAGGCTAGAGGCGATCTATTTCGACACCGGCAACATCGGCACCGGTCTCACGGTGCCCTTCGTGGGAACGATCAACGCGCGCGTGCGCAGCACGGTCACGCGGCTCGGTGTGAATTATCATTTCTAGATCGCATTAAGATGGAAACGCGCGCGCCGGGGCCGTTGGCGCTGTAGGGAGCGGCCCTTTTGGCTGTCGTCCCCGCGAAGGCGGGCCCATCGTTCAAAAACAACGGGTCGTGGTTACAGGTTCCCGCCTTCGCGGGGACGACAGCGATGCGCTACTGAGCGGCCCGCGCCACATTCTGCATCCTGCCGTGATCGCCGGCGAGGAAGCACCGCATGTTGTGCTCGAGGATCGGCATGGCGAGGTCGACGTAGGTGTCGCAGAAGCCGCCCTGGTGGGTTGTTATGATGACGTTCTGCATCGACCAGAACGGGTGGTCGGCCGCGAGCGGCTCGTGCTCGAACACGTCGAGCGCGGCGCCCGCGATCTGGCCTTTCTGCAGCGCCTCCACCAGCGCGGCCTCATCGACCACGCCGCCGCGGGCCACATTGATCAGGAACGAGGTCGGCTTCATTGCCGCGAACACGCGCGCATCGATCATGTGATGGGTCAGCGCCGAGTAGGGCGTCAGCAGCACCAGATAGTCGAGATGGGGCAGCACGTCGTGCATCTCGTCCATGTCGTGCACGCTGTCGAAGCCCGGCACATCGCGCTTGGCCGAGGTGAGGCCGATCACCGTCATGTCGAACGCCTTGCACTTCGGCGCCAGCGCCTCCGCGATCACGCCGATGCCGAGAATGCCGACGGTCTTCTCGTGCAGCAGCCTGGCGGGCCAGCGGCCCCAGGTCCGGGTGTCCTGGTTGCGGACAAAGCGTGGAATGTCGCGGGACAGCGCCAGCATTCCGGCCAGCGCGGCCTCCGATACCGGTGCGCCGTGCACGCCGTGCAGGCTGGTGACCACGACCGACGGTTTCAGCGCCGGCTGGTCGGTGATGCCGTCGAGGCCGGTGCCCAATGCCTGCACCCATTTCAGGTTGCCGGCGCCTTCCAGGTTGAGATCGAGGTTCTTCATCATCTGCCCGAACGTGAGCAGGATGTCGGCCTGCGCGAGCGCTGGTCCGGCCTTGTCGCGTTGCGACACCACGTCGATCGTGAGTTCGGGAAACAGTTTCGACAGCCGGGCGCGGTACTGTTCGGTGACGTCGGGCGGCAGCGTCAGGAGAATGAGCAGGCGGGACATGAGGGCTATTCCGGGACTTTCGATACGAATGCGTTGGTGTAGGTGGCGGCAAGATCGATGCGGGCGCGCTCGACCTCGGGGTTGAAGCGGCTCAGCACCTTGTGAGCGGTCTCGGCAGCCTCGCGCTCGATGACGCCGTCGCGCGAGTACATCGGCAGGCTGCTGCGGACCGAGCGAACGTAGTTCTCGCGGTTGCCCAGCGCATACTCCGGCGGCATCAGGTCGGCGATGCGCTCCGCCGGGTTTGCCGCGATCCAGCGCAGCCCCCGCACCATCGCATTGGCGAGCGACTGCACCGCCTTCGGGTTTTTCTGGATATAGGCCGGCGTGGTGTAGAGCACCGCGGCAGGGTAGGCGCCGCCGAACACCTGGCGCGTCCCTTCCGGCGTGCGGGTATCGACGATGACCTTCACGGCGCCTTCGCTCTCCAGCAGGCTGATGACGGGATCGACATTGATCACTCCGTCGATCTCGCCGCGCCTGACCGCGGCGACCGTGGTCTGTCCGGTGCCGACGCCGATGAACGATGCGTCGGTTTCCTTCAGGCCGTGCTGCGCCATCAGGTACAGCGCCATGAAATGCGTGCTCGAGCCGGGCGCGGTGATGCCGATCTTCATGCCCTTCAGATCGGCCGGTGTGCGGTAGGCGGCCGCCTTCACAGGCAGCAGCGCCAGCACGAATCCGGGATAGTGGCCGAGCTCGGTCACCGCCACGATGCGCTGGCCTTTGGCGTGCATCTGGATGGTGTGGTCGAACGCGCCGGCGACCACGTCGGCGCTGCCGCCGATCAGCGCCTGCAAGGCGCGTCCGCCGCCGGAGAAGTCCGAGACCCGGATGTCCAGCCCTTCGGCCTTGAAGTAATCGAGACGTTCCGAAACGGTCAGGGGGAGATAGTAAAGCGCGGCCTTGCCGCCGACCGCCAGCCGCACCGTAGTCTGGGCGTGCGCGGGAGCGATTGCCAGTGCGCAGGCCAGCGTGACGAGCCACATCCGGAGCCGGGTGGTCATCATGACGGCTTGTTCCGGCTGGTGCCGAACATTTCGTCGACCTTCGCCCACTCGGCCAGTCCGGTGATGTCCTTGAAGCCCTCGAAAGTGACGCCTTCGCTGTCGGACGCAGGTTTGCCGGCCTTCATGTCGGCCAGCGCCCGCTCCACCGTGCGCGCCACGCGGAAGATCAGCGTGGTGGGATAGGCGACCATGTTGAAGCCGAGCCGGTAAAGCTCGTCGGGCGGCAGCACCGGCGTCTGGCCGCCGCCTTCGACCATGTTGGCCATCTGGCCGACCCCCTGGAACGATCGGCCGACCTTTTCCATCTCCTCGACGGTGCGCGGCGCCTCGATGAACAGTCCGTCGGCGCCGGCCTCCAGATACATCTCGCCGCGCCGCAACGCGTCGTCGAGCCCGTTCACGGCGCGCGCGTCGGTGCGCGCGACGATATAGAAATCGCGGCTGGAGCGCGCGCCGGCGGCGGCGCGGATCTTGCGCACCATCTCGTCGGCCGGAATCACAGCCTTGCCGGCCATGTGTCCGCAGCGTTTCGGCGCGACCTGGTCCTCGATGAAGATCGCCGACACGCCCATCCGCTCGTAGCCCTGGATGGTGCGCGTCACGTTCTTCACGTCGCCGTAGCCGGTGTCGCAATCGACCAGCACCGGCAGGTCCGTCCCGCCCATGATGTCGCGGATGCCGGCGCTGATTTCGCCGAACGCGGCAAGTCCGATGTCGGGGAGGGCGTAGCGCGAGCCGACCAGCGCATAGCCGCCGACGCAGTAGGCATCGAAACCCGCGCGCTCGATCAGCCTCGCCGACAGCGCGTCATAGGCGCCGGGCAGCAGCAGCGGCTTCCCGCGCTCCAGCAGCGCCTTCCAGGCCGGCCTTCCCCCGCTCATGGGCCAAGCATACCGGGCCTGCCCGAGGCCCGTCTATGCGATGGGTTACGCAACAAGCTCCCGCATGATCGTATAGAGCGCGGCCTGGCCCTCGAAGCCGATGCCCGGCCGGTCGGACAGCTTGAGATAGCCGTTCTCGACCCGGTGGTCGTCGGCGTATCCGGCGAACGGGCCGAACACGCCGGGGTAGGATTCCGCGCCGCCGAGTCCGAAGCCCGCGGCAATGGCGAGCGACATCAGGTTGCCGCCGTGCGGGAACAGGCCGCTGCGCGGCCAGCCGTGGCGCGCCAGCATGTCGAGGGTGCGGGCGTATTCGGCGATGCCGTAGGCCTGCGGCGGATCGACCTGGATCACGTCGTTGCGTTCCGCCTTCATGCCGCCGAACAGCACCAGGTTCTCCACGTCCTGGGTCGAGTACAGGTTCTCGCCCGTCGAGATGGCGCGGCCATAGACCGCGCCGACCTCCGCCAGTGTGCGGTAGTCGAGCGGATCGCACGGTTCCTCGAACCAGCGCAGCCCGAACGGCGCCAGCGCCTTTGCGTAAGCGATGGCCTCGTCGCGGGTGAACTTGCAGTTGGCGTCGACCGCAAGCTGAATGCCGGACGGCAGGATCGATTTCACCGCCTCGACGCGTTTCATGTCCTCCGCGAGCGGCAGGCCTCCGACCTTCATCTTCAGCATGGTGTAGCCGGCATCCATGTGCCGGCGCATCTCGTCCTGCACGGTCCTGTGCGTCTCACCCGGCGTGTACCAGCCGCCGCCGACGTAGCAGAACACCGTGTCGGCGATCTTGCCGCCGCCGTAGCGGTCGGCCAGCACGCGATGCAGCGGTTTGTCCTCGATCTTCGCCACCGCATCCCAGATCGCGGTCTCGATGGTGCCGATGGCGATCGAGCGCTCGGAATGGCCGCCCGGCTTCTCGCCGCGCATCATGCGCGCGAGCGCCTTTGTCGGGTCGATGTGGCCGTTGGCGTCGAGCAGTTCGTCGGGTGGCGTTCTGAGCAACCGCGGAATGAACCGGTCGCGCATCTGCGCGCCGCAGGCGTAGCGGCCGGTGGAGTTGAACGCAAAGCCCGCAACCGGCTTGCCGCCGCGGACCACGTCGGTAACGACCGCCACCACCGACGTCGTCATTTCGGAGAAATCGAAGACCGAGTTGCTGAGCTGCGATTTCAGCGGGATCGCTGTCTCGCGGATGTCGACGATGCGCATGGGCTGAAAAACCTTCGCGGGCCGCGACTGGCGGCCCGCGAGTTTATGCAAAGCGAACGTGAGACCGAAAGCTCAGATTTTCTTGATTCCGGCGGTCTCCATGACCCGCTTCCACTTGGCGATCTCGTCCCTGACGTACTTCTCGAATTCCGCCTGGGAGCCGCCGTCGGCCTCGATGCCGAGCGACAGCAGGCGCGCCTTGATGTCAGGCGTATTCACGACCTCCGAGATCTCCTTCTGCAGCCGGTCGACGATCGCCTTCGGCGTGCCGGCCGGGACGAACACGCCGGACATCGTCTCGGCCTCCTGGTTCTTGATGCCGAGTTCGTCGAGCGTCGGCACGTCCGGCATCGCCGCCGAGCGCTTCTTGGCTGCCACTGCAAGGGCGCGCAGCTTGCCGTCCTTGAGGATGGTGACGGAGTTGCCGAGCGCGCCGCAGGTGATCGGCACGTGACCGGCCAGCGCCGCCTGGGTCGACGGCCCGCCGCCCTTGAACGGCACCGTGACGAAGTCGAGCTTGAGTTCGTGCTTGAGCATCTCGATCGAGAGCGACGGGGTCGTGCCGGTGCCGGGCGAGCCGATGCTGTGCTTGCCGGGCTCCTTCTGCAGCAGCGCGACCAGGTCCTTCATCGTCTTGGCCGGGAAGTTCGGGTTCACGATCCAGGCGTTCGGCGTGAAGCCTGCCTTGGTGACGGGGATGAAATCCTTGTTCGCGTCGTAGGGCGGACTGGCATAGAGGTTCGGATTGACGACGTAGCTCGACGACGCCAGCAGGACCGTGTAGCCGTCACCCGCCGCGCGGGCCGCCTGTCCCATGCCGATGTTGCCGCCGGCACCGGCGACGTTTTCGATGTAGAACTGCTGGCCCATCCGCTTGGACAGCTCCGCCGCGATGACGCGCCCGGCGATGTCGGTGACGCCGCCGGCAGCGAACGGGATGATGATCTTGACCGGCTTGGTCGGATATTGCTGCGCGAATGCGGAGCCGGAAACCGTCATGGCGGCAAGCACCGCCAGCAATCGATTGACAAACTTCATAGGCACGTTCCTCCCTTGGTGACGCACTTGCGACGCCGTCGATTTGTTGCTGCTATCATCGCCCCTGCCTGCGCCGCAGTAAACTCGAAAAACTGGGCACTGCGGTCGCACCTTGTGCCCGTCCAACCGAGGAAGCCCCATGCCGAACAAGACCTATACGCGCCAGGATCTCAGCGACGCTGCTGAAAAATACAAGAACTGGGGCAAATGGGGTCCGGATGACGAGGTCGGCACGCTGAATTTCACGACCGCGGAGGATATCGTCAACGCCGCGCGGCTGGTGAAGAAGGGCAAGGTCATTTCGCTTGCACTGAACTTCGACCACACCGGTCCGCAGGGGGCCAAGAGCAAGTATCCCTCGATGGGCCGCACCAACCCGATCCACACCATGCTGCGCACCGGCACCGACGCCTACTCGGGCGTGCTCGACAAGCGCGGCATCCGCGCCGCCGACGACATGGTGACCATGCCGCTGCAGTGCGGCACGCAATGGGACGGTCTCGGCCACGTGTTCTATGAGAACTATATGTGGAACGGCTACGACTGCCGCGAGGTCACCACCGCAGGAGCGCAGAAGTGCGGCATCGAGAAGACCAAGAACAAGATGGTCGGCCGTGGCGTGCTCCTCGACGTGGCGCGCTTCAAGGGCGTGAAATCGCTCGACGACGGCTACGGCATCACCTGCAAGGACCTCGACGACTGCGCCAAAGCGCAGAAGGTCGAAGTGCGGCGCGGCGACTATGTCATCGTCCGCACCGGCATGATGCAGCGCTGCCAGGAGGCCGGTAGCTGGGACGGCTATCCGGGCGGCGACGCGCCGGGCTTCGCGTTCGAAACGCTGGAGTGGATCAAGCGCACCGAGCTTGCCGCGCTCGCATCCGACACCTGGGGCTGCGAGGTGCGGCCGAACGAGTCGGAACCGGGCATCAACCAGCCCTGGCACTGGATCACCATCCCGATCATGGGGATGACCATGGGCGAGATTTTCGAGCTGAAGGAGCTGGGCGACGACTGTGCTGCCGACAAGGTCTATGAGTTCCTGTTCGTGGCCCCTGCCATCCCGATTACCGGGG
>CAZGSW010000032.1:0-27619 GCA_964528635.1 uncultured Rhodoplanes sp.
GCGCCCAGTCCTTGTGCATCGGGTGCACCGGCATCGTGAAATAGCCCAGTCGCATTCCTGATCTCCCAAGTGACCGTCCCACCCTAGCCGAGCCGGGCCCGGTCCGCAGCAATTCTCTTGGCCGGAGCGACATCCTGCCGAATCGTCGTGGCCGGGCTTGTCCCGGCCATCCACGCCTTTAGTGTCTGCGGAACGAAGACGTGGATGCCCGGCACGAGGCCGGGCATGACGTTCTGGGAACCGCGTCCGCCAGAAATCCCCGCAAGGAATTTTTCAAATGTCCAGCAACACTCTCGATGGCGCGCAAGTCATCGTCGACTACCTGATCGACCAGAAGGTTCCCTACGCGTTCGGCCTGTGCGGCCACGGCAACATCCAGTTCATCGACGCGCTGTTCGAGCGGCAGAGCGAGATCAAGACCATCTCGACACATCACGAGAGCGTCTGCGGCTTCATGGCGGACGTCTACTACCGCGTCTCCGGCCAGCCGGTCGCGACCTTCACCTCGTGCGGCCCCGGCTCGACCAACCTGCCGATCTCGCTCGCCACCGCCTATCTCGACTCGGTGCCGTTCATGGCGATCACCGGCAACGTGCCGACCAGTCAGTTCAACCGCGGTGCATTCCAGGAGTTGTACCGGCAGTACCAGGCCGACTTCCCCTCCACCGTGCGCACCATGTGCAAGAAGGTGTTCCAGCCGACCCGCGGCGAGCAGGTGCCGCTGATGGTGCGTCAGGCCTGGAAGACCATGGTGACCGGACGTCCCGGCCCGGTTGTGCTCGACGTGCCGTTCGACGTGTTCGAGGAGGCCGCCGCCGAGGAGCGGATCAAGCCCGGCGAGTGGAGCATGAACATCTCCTCGCGCTGCGGCGCCGATCCGGACGGCGTGGTGAAGGCGGTCGACATGCTGCTGTCGGCCGAGCGACCCGTCATCCTGATCGGCCAGGGCGTGAAGTATTCGCGCGCCACCGAGGAGCTGAAGGCGCTGGCCGAGAAGCTGCAGATCCCCGTTGCACACTCCATGAGCGGCATCGGCGGCATCGATACGCTGCATCCGCTGTCGCTCGGTCTCGTGTCGCGGGCGGGCGCGCTGCAGGCCAACAGCGCGACCCGGCAGGCCGACGTGCTGCTGGCGCTCGGCGTGCGGTTCGACGACCGAACCTCGTCGTCGTGGATTCCCGGCTACTCCTTCACCATCCCGCCAACCAGGCTCATCCACGTCGACATCGATCCGGAGGAGATCGGCCGCAATTATCCGGTCGCGCTCGGCCTGATGGCGGACGTGCGCACCTTCCTGCGTCAGGTGCTGGCCGAGCTTGACAGCCGCAAGTCGCTCGATGCCAGGGGCGCCGCACGCAAGGCGTGGCTCGCCAGGATCGATGGCTGGCGCAAGGAGTGGGAGGCCTACATCGCACCGGGCTTCAAGGACGAGTCGACGCCGATCAATCCGCAGCGCGCCGCCTACGAGATCGACCGGGCGCTGCCGGCCGACGCCATCATGGTTTCCGACATTGGCGTGCACCACAACTGGCTGCTGCAATACTGCAAGCCGCGCCGCCCCGACTCGCAGGTCGGCTGCATGGGCTTCGGCGCCATGGGCTTCGGCGTCGCCGGCGTGCTCGGCGCCAAGATGGCGGCGCCGGACCGGCCGTGCGTCTCGGTGTCGGGTGACGGAGCGTTCTTCATGCACGCCAACGTGCTCGGCACCGCGATGGAATACAATCTGCCGGTGGTCTGGGTGGTCTGGAACAATTACGCCTACGGCTCGATCCGCGGCCTGCAGCGCGGCTACCTCGGCGGCCGCGAGCTGGCCACCGACTTCAGGCATCCGGAGACCAACAAGCCGTACAACCCGGACTTCGCCGCCATGGCCCGCGCCGCCGGCATGGACGGCGTCAGCGTCGACCGCCCGGCCGACCTGCACGACGCGGTGAAGATGGCGGTCGCCGCCAACCGGCCGTACCTGATCGACGCCAACATCGGCGGCGACCTCAACCCCGGCGGCGCCGGGGTGTGGGAGCTGCCCGGCTCCGGCATTTCCAAGCCGGCAATCGGCGGACGGTTTGAGCCGTCGTGATTTTTCACTAGCATGACCGCAAAACGCAGCCTCGTGTCCCGGGTGCAGCGCGGCATGCAATGACGTGCTGCAGACCCAGGACCCCGGTTGCGCTAAAGAAAGCAACCGGAGTCCCGGCTCGCGCTCGCTAACGCTCGCTTGGCCGGGACACGAAACTTGGGGAGTTGAACGTCAATGGCCGAGCACATTCCGGAAGAGGCAAAGAACTTCAAACTGGTCGGCCACGACTCGTCGGCCGCGTGGGGCGGCGGATCGATCGTCGAGTACAACAAGGGTTTCGTGTACGTCGGCGCGGTCGGCAAATCGAGCTACAACGGCCCCGAAGGCTTCACCGTCCACGACGTGCGCGACCCGAAGAACCCGAAGAAGGTCGCCGAGGTGAAGGCGCCGCCCGGCGTGCACTGTCACAAGCTGCGGGTGGTCGACGGCGACATCCTCTACGTGAACTCCGAGCGGCTCAGCGGCGAGGACGGCCGCAACGCGCGCACCGGACTGTTCATCTTCGACATTTCCAACGGCGGCGAGCCGAAGCAGATCGGCTTCTACGACACGCCCGGCAACGGTCCGCACCGGTTCGGCGTCGACAACAAGCGCAAGCTCGCGTTCCTGCCCAACAACGCGCCGGGCTGGAAGAAGCGCGTGATCTGGACGCTCGACATCAAGAACCCCGAGAAGCCGGAGGTCGTCGGCATCTGGGGGCTGCCATGGATGAGGGAAGACGCAAGCACCGGCGCCGAAGAGGCCGGACACCCGGCCGACGACACCACCACGCTGCATGGTCCGCCGGTGATCCGCGGCAACCGCATGTACTGCGCCTGGTGGGGCGGCGGCATTTCCGTCATCGATTGCAGCGATCTCGCCGACATGAAGCTGGTCGGCCACCTCGCCTGGGCGCCGCCGTTCCCCGGCTCCAACCACACCTGCTGGCCGATCGGCGACAAGCCCTATCTGGTCGTCACCGACGAGGCGCGAGCCCGGCAGAAATACTGGGATGCGCAGTTCATGTGGATCATCGACGCGCGCAAGGAGGACCGGCTGACGCCGGTCGCGACCTTCATGCCGGACCGCGACAAGTACTTCGACCGGCCCGGCCGCTACGGCGCGCACAACATCCTGGAGCGCGAGATCGCCTCGGACGGTCCGTGGAAGGACATCGTGTTCCTGACTTACTTCAACGCGGGGCTGCGTGCGGTGAACGTCGGCGACCCGCTCCACCCGAAGGAGGTCGGCTGCTACGTCCCGGCGCTGGAGAACGACCGGCCGGCGGTGCAGTCGAACGACATCGGCACCGATGACCGCGGCCTGCTCTACCTGATCGACCGCGCCGGCGCCGGCATGCACATCCTGGAGTACACGGGCTGATCTTTCTCCGCTTGCTCCGTCACCCTCCCCATAGCCCGTCGAAGACGAGCGTGTACTCCCTTATGAGGGGGAGGGTCGGCGAGCGACGAAGTCGCGAGTCGGGTGGGGTGAGATTCTTTTCGTAGAGTCACCCCACCCCGACTGCCTCGCTGCGCTCGGCAGTCGACCCTCCCCCTCCAGGGGAGGGTGGGCAACGAGCAAGTGGCAACAACAGCAGGAAAAGAAATGGACCTCGACCTCAAGGATCGCGTCGCCATCGTGACCGGCGGCAACCGCGGAATCGGCTACGCCATCTCCGCAGAGCTGATGCGCGAGGGCGCGCATGTCGTGGTGGCGAGTCTCGACCCGGCCCGCAACGCGGATGCCGTCGGCAAGCTGAAGTCGGCCTCGAACGCCCGCGTGCTCGGCATTCCGACCGACCTCAATGACACGGCGGCGGTCGAAGCGCTTTTCAAGAAGACCCTCGCCGAATTCGGCCGGCTCGACATCCTGGTCAACAACGCCACCAACATCTCGCAAGGCAGCTTCTTCGAGATGGACGAGGCGGCCTGGGAGCGCGTGCTGGACAACAAGATGCGCGGCGCGGTGCGCTGCATCCGTCACGCCGTTCCGCCGATGCGCGAGCGCAAATGGGGCCGGATCGTCAACATCTCCGGCGGCGCCGCATGGACGCCGCAGCTCGGCGCCATCACCACCGGGATCAACAACGCCGCGCTGCAGAACCTCACCGTCGCGCTGGCGAATGAGCTGGGCAAGGACGGCATACTGGTCAATGCGGTTGTGCCCACCGCGATCCGCACCGACCGGCACGACAGGAGCATCAGGGACGCCATGGCGAAGACCGGCCAGTCCGAGGCCGAGGTGCTCAAGCCCCGCGTCGCCAAGGTTCCACTCGGGCGCATGGCCGCGCCCGAGGAGGTGGCGGCCGTGGTCGCATTTCTGTCGTCCGGGCGTGCCAGCTTCGTGACCGGCAGCGCCTGGGCCGTGGACGGCGGCGTGTCGGCGCGGCTGTAAACACCGGACGGCCGGCCATCGGAAAGCCGCGAAACCATGGGAGAGACGGCGAGCCCGCCAGCACGGGCATGCCGCATTTGCATGCGTCCCTGCGTTCGGACGCGGCTATACTGAACCAATGATTTGGCGCACGCTGGGTATGATATCGATCGCATCGACCTTCGCCACCACCCTGGCAACACTGATAACGATAGCCGGACCGGCAGCGGCCTCAGGCTACCCGAACCGCCCCATAACCCTGATCGTGGCGCACAAGCCCGGCGGCCCCAGCGATATCGTGGCGCGGGTGCTCGGCAAGCTGCTGATGCCGGTGCTGCGCCGGCCCATCGTGATCGAAAACCGCCCCGGTGCATCAGGCACGATTGCCTCCGAGTATGCGGCCCAGGCCGATCCGGACGGCTACACCCTGCTGATGGGCAACACCGGTATCCTGGCTGCGCCTGCGGCGCAGCATAAGGACGGCTTCAACCCGAGGCCCGATTTTGCGCCGATCACACTGATCGGCACGCAGGCGCATGCGCTGGTGGTCAATCCCTCGCTTCCCGCTCACGATGTGATGCAACTGATCGACCTGGCGCAGGCGCAGCCGGGCGCAGTGACCTACGCCTCGTCGGGACACGGCAGCGCGTCCCATCTGGCCGGCGAGTTGTTCCGGACCAAGGCGAAGGCCAACATGGTCCACGTTCCCTACCAGAAGCCGGCCCTGGCCTTGCAGGACGTGATCGGCGGGCACGTGAAAATGATGTTCGCCCCCGCATCGCTGGTCGCCAGCCATGTCCGTCACGGCCGGCTGCGGGCAATCGGGATGGCGACGCCGAAGCGAAGCGATCTGTTGCCCGACACGCCCACCCTCGAGGAAGAAGGGCTGCAAGGTTTCGACGCCACCACCTGGTATGGGATCGTCGCGCCGGCGGGCACTCCGGCACGCGTGATCGACGTTCTCTACCACTCCACCGCAACCGTGCTGGAAGATCCGGGGGCCCGCAGGATCCTGCAGGGGTTCGGTGTCGACGCGGTCGGTACGTCGCCGAAGGCATTCGAAAGCTACATTGCGGGTCAGGTTCCGAAGTGGGCCGCCGTCCTCAAGTCCATCGCCTACACCCACTGACATGAGCGACGCCTCCGAAGCGGCGCCGTACTGCGCACCGCCCGACCGAAAGCCGAGACCGCCGCGCACGGCGTTTCCTCCTCTCGCGTGCGACACTCATGCGCACATTTTCGAGGCGCGCTTTCCGTATTCGGGCGAGCGCATCTACACCCCGCCGGATTCAAACCTGGATGACTACAGGCATCTGCTGGGAACGCTCGGTTGCGAGCGGGCCGTGCTGGTGCAGCCGAGCGTCTACGGCTCCGACAATGCCGCGATGCTCAACGCACTGGCCGAGGCCGGCCCCGGCTTCCGGGCCGTAGCCGTGACGCATCCGGATGTCGCCGACACCGAGTTGGACAAACTGCACCGCGCAGGCGTTCGCGGGCTGCGGTTCAACGTGGTGGACGTCCGTGCCGACAAGAACCAGGTGCCGACCGGGATGTTGCAGAGCGTCGCCCGGCGTATCGCATCGCGAGGCTGGCATATCGAAATGCTGGTCAACCTGGACGAAGCGGGCGACTTCGCTCCCCTTCTTGCGTCGCTGGGCGTTCCGGTGGTGCTCGGCCACCTCGGCTATCCCAAGGGCGGCGCTGCGGCCTGGAGTTCAAGCCGCGCGTTTGGCGATCTGCTGCGGCTGCTCGAAGGCGGACAGTGCTGGATCAAGCTCACCGGGCCGTATCGCATCACCACCGCGCCGGACCTGCCCTATCCGGACGTCGACGAACCCGCGCGCAAGCTCATCGCCGCGCGGCCCGACCGCATGATCTGGGGCACCGACTGGCCGCACGTCATGAAGAAGAAACCGATGGCGAACGACGGCGACATGGCCGACCTGCTGGAGCGCTGGGTGCCCGATTCCGGCACCCGCACCCGCATCCTCGTCGACAATCCGGCGAGCCTGTACGGCTTCGAGGCGGACGAGAAGATCCGCTTCTAAAGCGGGATGACTTGTCCCTGCATCGTCATCCCGCTTTGGCTCTTTGTTCGAGCATGACCTTTCCCGAAAACCGGTTCCCGCTTCTCGGGGGGTCATGCTCTAGAATCGCGCTGCCGCAAACACGCGCACCGTCCGTCCCGGCATCAGCACCTCGTCCTTGCGGAACGAGACGTGGTTGCGGACGTCGTCGTTCAGCAGGTTGTCGCCGATCACGCCGAACGAAAGCTCGGCCGGGCCCGCAGGACCGTTCTTGACCATGGTGGTGTAGCTGACCACGGCCTTGAGCAGGTTGTAGCCGTCGGTCGGCGTTTCGTTGGCCGCGACACGCGTCTGCGCGTCCGCATGGAGAAGACCGAGACGCACGAACCATTTGGCGTCGCGCCAGAACGCGCCGCCGCCGTAGCGCTGCGGCGGCAGCCGCGGCACGTTGGTGCCGTCGCTGAAGGTGGCGCGCACGATGTCGTACTGGCCGTCCACGCCGAACATGCCGCCCGCCACCGGAGCGACATCAAACTGGGCCTGCACCTCCGCACCGCGGAACGTGGCATCGCGCTGGTCGTAGACCACCTGCTGCAGTTCGTCCTCGATGCCGCAGGTGTCGAACGAATCGCCGCACTCGACGCCGGTAAAGCGGCGGAAGATGAAGCCGCTGTAGCGGGTGTGGAACGCGGTCGCCTCGAAGCGCAGCGGTCCTTTTGCGCGCCGCAATCCGGCCTCGAAGGAGGTGGCGGCCTCGATCCGCAGATTGGGATTGCCGATCTCGAACGTACCGGATGCTTCATGCGGTCCGCGCGACAGCAGCTCCGGCGCGCGGGGCGCGCGCTCGACATATTGTCCAGTCACGCTGGCCGTGAGCCCCCAGGGCAGGTCCTTGAGCACTCCGCCTGACGCGCTCGCCGGCGTGAACCCGGAGCGGAAAGGACTTGAACCCGGAGCGATCGGGTCTCCGGCCGGGTCGAGCTCCGGCAGGAAATCGCCCGGGAACGCGGTCGCGGTCCCGGTGATTTTCGAATGCTCGATGCGGCCGGCAAGCTGGGCCCGCAGCGTGTCGGTGAAGCGAAGCTCGTTGAAGATGTAGCCTGCGACCGCTCGCGACCGGCTCGGATCCAGCAGACCGCCCGTTTCTCCGTCCGCCGTCAGGTGCTGGTTCGAACCCTGCACGCCGATCGCGGTGGTGAGCGCGGCAAACCGCAAGTCGAACGGCATCGACTGCACCTCGACGCGGGCCTCCTGCCCCCGGTTTTTGAAGGTCTGCTCCACGAGGTCGGCACCGTCCTCGGTGGCGATTTCGCTGTGCTTGTAGTCGCTGGCGCCGAGCCAGAACCGGACCGTATCGATGGCGGCGGACTGCGGACGGAACTCGCCCTTGCTGGCGATCTTCGTCTGCTCCAGATCGATGCGGGCATTGTGCTCCGTGGATTCGACGCCGGGGATGCCGTAGAGGCTGGCAAAACGCGACACGGCCACGCCGACATAGCCGCCGCTGAACAGATAGGACGCGCCGACCGACTGTCCGTTCGCGCGCGCAAAGCTGTTCGGCTGCCGGCCGCCCGTCTGTGGAGCGGGGTCGGGCGGAAACAGGTAGGGATAGCCCGGAATTCCGTAGTCCTCGCTGCGGCGGCCAAACGCATCGGCATGGAAAGCGAAGTTGCCGTGCCCGGCGTCGATCAGTGCCGCGCCGTCGAATCCGCTGTCGACGCTGTTGGCGCCGCCGCGAAGTTCGACCGCGAGACCGCGTGGCGGGATGAATGTCGGGATGCGGTTGTTGTCTACGTTGACAACGCCGCCGATCGCCTGCGAGCCAAAGCGCAACGTCGCCGGTCCGCGCACCACCTCAACCTGGCGGGCCGCAAGCGGATCGATGGGTACGGCGTGATCGTCGCTGAGGTCCGAGACGTCGTTGACGCCAAGCCCGTTCTCCTGGATCCGGACGCGGTAGTTGTCGAGGCCGCGCACCACCGGGCGGCTGGCGGCGCCCGGTGCGAAGCCCGACGAGGTGATGCCGGGCTTGCTGAACAGGATGTCGCCGAGCGTCGCGCCCGAGCTGCGCTGCAACTCCTCCGCCGTGAGTACGGTCACGGTGGCGAACTGATCGGTGACGACCGGAAGGGTGCCCTGCAGGGATGCGGCGGTATCGGCCGGTGCACCGGGCGTGCCGCCCGGCGCTGCAGGCCGCGCGATCGGGCTCGGCGCATTCACCGTGATCTGCGGCAGCGCGATGGTCTGCTGCGCGTACGCCGGAACGGCGCCAACTGCGGCCGCGGACAGCGCGGCCCCCCAAACTCCAACCTTCATGGAAACCTCACCCGTCCGCCACCAAAGATATGAGATGTTATAACATAACATATAATGGTCAAGCGAAAGCCGCGCCTTTCACAGCGCGGCTCGGCAGCCGGGGATAACGGCCGCGGTCAGTAGCAGTCGACCCGGTTGGTACCGCGGATGCGATGACAGACCGTCGGACGGCGGCTGCGGTCGACCCAGCAGCGGACCTTTCCGGTGAAGATGTTGCGCTGGCAAACGCGGCGGACCTGCTCGACCATATTGGTATCGGCGAGGCTCTGCTGAATGCCTGCGGCGGTGTTGACGGTCACCGCGCCGGCGGACGGCATGAACATCAGCACCGAACCCGCAGCGAGACCGGCGAGAAGACTGTAACGCATGATCAACCTCCCAGGTTGCAATGCGCCACTTTTTCCAGCTTGCCGGACTCTGGCAACGATGCTCGGGAAACAACCTTATTAAATAACCTTGATCGCGAGGTGCGCGCCGGGAACGGGTTAGATGCCACGCGTACCGATGCGTTGTTGCCGCAGTCAGAAACCGGCAAAACCAACTGCGTCCATCGTCCCCGTTATGGCCGGTTGCCACCCGGCGCGCGCTGGTTAACGCGCCGCCGGATGGTTGGTTCACGCACGGACGGCTCAGTGCGACGCCTGGCCGGGAACGTAGGTCCGGTAGATCGGCTCCGGCTGGGTGAAGAACGCGTGCATGATGTGCAGCGCGATCATGTAGTTCTTCTGCTGCAGCGAGGCATGCGCGATGCCGGGCATGATGGCGAACTGCTTGTCCGGATTGGGAAGCAGCTCGAAGAACTTGATCAGGTCGGACAGGCTCGCGATGCCGTCATACTCGCCGCGCATGATGATGGTCGGCACCACGATCTTCGCCGGATCGACCACCGGCAGGTTGTTGCACATGTCGATGTAGGTGCCGTTCGGGATCGAATCGTCGAGTTCCAGAATGTAGTCAGCGAACGCGTCGATGGTCTTGTCGTCGGCCGTGCCGGGATGATCGCGCTCGAAAATGGAGCGCACGAAGGCGCGGTCGATCGGCCTCCGCTTGGTCTTCAGATAATCCGGCAGCTTCTTGCGGCGCTGCTCCAGCGTCGGCGAGCCCTCGCCGGTCCACACATGGGCATCGAGCGCCAGCCGCTTCACCCGCTCCGGATGGCGCTGGGCGAAGGCGGCAGCGCGCAGCGCGCCGGACGAGATGCCGTACACCATCAGCGGACCCGAGTTGCGGGTCTTCATGATGTACTCCGAGCCGGCTGCGAGATCGTCGGCACCCTCCTGAATGAAGGCCTCGGTGCCGCGGTCCTTGGTCGAGCGGCCGTAGCCTTCGACGTCGATGCACCAGGTGTCGAAGCCGCGTTCGCAGAAGTATTCCATGGCGGATGAATTCGGCCGGCCCTCGACCGCAAGGTCGAACACCGGCTGCGAGGCCATGGAGGAGCCGTGCACGAACAGGACGGTGCCGTTCTTCGGTCCGCCCGGCGCCCGCTTCTCCCAGAGGAACAGGTTTACGTCGCCGCCCTTCCTGGTCCAGTGCTCCTGGCCCTTGATGTTGCTGGCGGCATAGCTGCGGCTGCTCATCGATCGTCGCTCCCGGATATGTGTTATCGGCTTGGTCATCCCGGCCCCGCGCCGTACGCGGTCCCGGAATGACGCCACTGGCCTTTTCAGCGTCGTCACAGTCTGTAGAGTGAAATCCAGGAATTGACTAGCGGAGACAATCGCGTGCCAGCAGAGCGGAATCTCGATCTTTCAGCCATCAAGAACCTTGTGGTGGCCGGCTGGACCGGCCGCAACCTTGCGGCGCTGGAGGCCCACATCAAGGAGCTCGAGGCGATCGGCGTGAAGCGGCCCAAGAGCGTGCCGATTTTCTACCGCAACGCCGTCTCCCTGCTGACCACCGCGCCGGACATCCAGGTGGCCGGCGACAAGTCGAGCGGCGAGGTCGAATTCGTGCTGTTCTCGCTGGACGACGGGCTCTGGCTCGGGCTCGGCTCCGACCACACCGACCGCGCCGCCGAGACCATCAACGTGACGCTCTCGAAGCAGATGTGCGGAAAGCCCGTGGGACCGACGCTGTGGCGCTACGACGAGGTCAAGCCGCACTGGGACAAGCTGACGTTGCGCTCGTTCGTGCCCGGCGACGGCGGCAAGAAGCGGCTTTATCAGGAGGGCCCGGTCACCAACATGCGGTCCCCCGAAGAGCTGATCAAGCTCTACACCGGCGGCGACAGTCTCGCGCCCGGCACCGCGATGTTCTGCGGCACGTTCGCGGTGCACGGCGGCATTTCGTACTCCGGCACGTTCGACATGGAGCTTGAGGACCCGGTGCTGGGGCGCAAGCTGACGCACGGCTATAGAATCGTGTCGCTGCCGGATGAGGGGTAGGTCGTTGTTTACGCCTGCAACACACCACGGCCTCCTCATCCTGAGGAGCGGTCCGAAGGACCGCGTCTCGAAGGATGAGGTCTGAGCAAGCTGCTTCGTCAGGAGAACCCATGAAAGTCGTCATTCCCGATCTCGTCTCCAACTCGTACTTCCCCGCCATCGCCGCGGTGGAGATGGGCTTCTTCAAGCAGGAAGGGCTCGATGCCGAGCTGGAGCTGATCTATCCGGTCGGCAAATGCTACGAGGCGCTGCGCGACGGCAAGGCCGACTTCGTCGGCGGATCATCCCACTCGGCTCCCACCGCGTTCCCGGAGTGGCAGGGCGTGAAGTTCCTCGGTGCGCTGGCGCAGCACACCTACTGGTTCCTGATCATGCGCAAGGATCTCAACGTCAAGCGCGGCGACATCGAGGCCGTGAAGGGCAAGCGCATCGGCGCCGCCCCGCTGATCGAAATCGGTCTGATCGAACTGCTCAAGGAATACGGCATCGATCCGGAGCGCGACGGCGTGCAGATCGCGCCGCCGCCGATGCCGGCCAATCCGGCCGGCGTGTCGTTCGGCGTCAACGCCGCGCGGGCGATGGAGGAAGGCAAGATCGACGGCTTCTGGGCCAACGGCATGGGCGCGGAGGTCGCGGTGCAGCGCGGGCTCGGCACGCTGGTGTTCGATGCGCGGCGCGGCGACGGCCCTCCGAGCGTGCGCGGCTATACGTTCGGCGTGCTGGCGACGCGCGCCGACCTGGTCGAGAAGGAGCCGGAGAAGGCGGCCGCCGCGGTGCGCGCGCTGGTCAAGACGCAGCAGGCATTGAAGGAAGACCCCAAGCGCGCCACCAAGGTCGGCGAGAAATGGTTCCCCGAGTTCGAGGCCAGCCTGATCGCCACGCTGGTGGAGCGCGACCTGCCCTACTACGATCCCGCGATTTCCAAGGGTTCGTTCGACAGCATGTGCAAGTTCGCGCAGACGGTCGGCCTGACCAAGGGCGTCGGCAAGTACGAGGACGTGGTGGCGACGCAGTTCTCGAATTTGTGGAAGGCGTGAGCGGCGAGGCGCGGGCGCCGTCCGCGCGTCAGGCCGTCCGCGCTGCGATGGCGCTGCCGAAGCTCAGGAGATAGCCGTTGGGATCCCTGATGGCGAACTCGCGGAGTCCGTAGGACATATCCTCCGGGCCCCACTCGGCCGCGCAACGGTCCTTAATGGACCGCCACAGCGCATCTGCGTCATCGACGGTGAAATACTGTGTCGCCGTGGCGTGCGGCGTCCCAAGGTGCGCATTGGTCATGAACATGATCGATACGCCGTCGCGTTCCAGGCTGCACCATCCCTCCGCATGCGGCCCGGAACGCCTGAAGCCCAGTACGGATTCATACCAGGCGACCGTTCGCTCCAGGTCGAGTGTCTGCAGCATCGGCACCAGACGTCGGAACGTCGGCATGGGTCCTCCCTCGGCCTTGGCTATGCTGACTGACAACATATCAGCCGGCGAGTGACAGCATTAGAATGTCTGTCGTCCCCGCGAAGGCGGGGATCCATAGCCACCAGTCGTTGTTGTTGCGGGATAGGTCCCCGCCTTCGCGGGACGACAACGGAGAGAGCGCTCCGCTCTTTCTCTAATCCGCATCGCCAGCGTGCGGCGGCTTGTTGTCGCCATGCTGCGGCACCGGCTCGTTCATGGCGACGTCGCTGCGGCGGCGCGCGGCCGCCTCCTCACCCGTCCTGAAGTATTCGCCGCGCACCGCGCGCTCGGCCTGCTCGGCGAGCGTAACCGGCCAGTGGCCAAGATCGTAGCCGTGCCACGGCGGCTGCGGCTTGAGCGCAGGAAGGCCGAGCCGGTCCCAGAGCTTGCGGGCATTTTCCATGAACTCGCGCTTCGGCAGCGCGACCGGGGCATACGTTCCCTTCAGCGTCGCATCGATCAGAACCGACGCGGTCTCGCCGCCATCGCGCGGCCCGCGCGGGCCGTGGCCCGGATCCTTGCCCGGCACGACCTGAAGGTCGTACTGCGGCTGGCAGCGGTATGACATGGCCCAGAACAGCGAGTCCGCGTTCTCCGGATCGATGTCCTCGTCGACCGCCACGATCCACTTGCCGGCAAAGCGATGCAGCACGGCGGCGCCGTTGAGCGCGCGCCAGATCTCGGTGCGGGCGGCGCCGCGCTCGAACTGGATCGCAATGACCGCGTACAGACTGGTCAGCGGCTCGTGCATGGCGACGCGCTTGACGCCGCGGATCGACAGCACCGACTTGAGGTGATGGAGGAACACCGGCTCCATCGCCACCTTGCGGATCACGCTGGATTCGCTCGGCGTCACCTGGCTGATGAACGAGGTCAGGATCGGGTTGTGCCGCCGCGTGATGGCGGTGATGTCCATGAAGGCGTTGTATTCCTGCAGGTTGACGTAGCCGTGGGACTCGCCGAACGGCGCCTCCGGCTCGAGCCACTCGGTATCGATCAGTCCCTCGATCACGATCTCGGCCTCGGCCGGCACCATCAGGTCCACCGTGCGCGCCTTGACCACGTTGATCGGGCCGCCCGCGAGCGCGCCGGCCACCGCGACCTCGTCGAGATTCTCGGGCATCTTTTGCACGGCGGCGTAGGAGATCGCCGGCGGGCAGCCCAGCACCACGGCACAGGGCAGCGGCTGTTTGCGCGCGCGGCACTTTTCCCAGTGCGCATAGATGCCGGCGCGCAACTCGACCGACGGGTTCATGCCCAGCCGGCGCCGGGTCTTGAGCTGGCCACGATAGTTGCCGACGTTCTGCACGCCGGTGTCGGGATCCTTCGTGATGTAGTGAGCCGATGCTAGATACGGCGCGTTGTCGAATCCCGGCGTGGAGATCGGCACCGGCAGGCCGTCGAGCGCAAGGCCCGGCTCGTCCAGCGCGTCGCCCAGCACCACGACCTCCTGGCATGGCGCCTCGCTCTGCCCGACCTCATGCGGCGCAATCGGCGCGGCAAGGGCCTTCACCCACGCCGCCCCGACCCGATCCAGCGGCTGGCCGAAACCGATCCGATAGATCTCCCGGCTGCCGGCGAGGCCCGCGATCAAAACCGGATGCTCGTAGGTGCGGCCGGTGGAATCGGTGGGCCGGGTGAACAGGAACGCCTTGCGGTCCGGCTCCTCGATGCCGCCGCGGTACTGCCAGCGCACCAGCGGATGCATCTCGGTGTCCTTGTTCACCGGCTCGTCGATGACGACGAGCCTGCCGGCTTCGGCGAGCGCCAGCACGTGATCGTGCAGGTCCGGATAGGCACGCGACAGGCGCTCGGGATCGCGGTAGCGGGCGAGGATGGCGTCCGGCGTTTTCGCAACCATCCGCCGCTCAGGCCTCCATCGAACCGGCCAGATCGGTCCGGCCGAAGGCGACCGCCGTCCAGGCCGCCACGTCGAACAGCCTGGCATCCTGATCGACCACGCCCATCAGTTGCAGGCCGAGCGGCATGCTCTCGTCGGACAGGAGCGGCAGCGTGATGGCCGGGCATCCGAGCAGCGAGGCGGCCACGTTCATGATGGTGTTTCCGGTCGCGCCGAGCCCCTTCGGCGCGGCGCCGCATGCGCCCAGCGTGACGAACCCGTCGTACTTCGCCGCAGCCCTGTTGTAGGCGGCCCGCGAATTGTCGCGGCGCCTGAGCAGATCGGCATAGTCGCGCTGGGTCATGGAGTTTGCCGTCTTTAGCCGCTCCAGCGCCGGCGCGCTGAGCTTGCCGCTGTCCAGCGCTGCGTAGGTGTTGAGCGGCCAGCGGCCCTCGAAGGCGTTGATGCTGTGGGTCAGCGGCAGCGCATCGGCGAGCTGCTTTTCCACGGCTTCGAGATCAGGATCGTCCGCCCGGGTCTTCAACTCGACGCCGGCCGCCTTCAGCGTTCCGACCGCCTCTGCAAACGCCTTGCGGGCGCCCTCGCTGGTCTGGCTCCAGCCGCCGGTCTCCAGCACCGCGAGACGGGCGGGCTTCGCCGGAGCCGCGAAATTGACGGTCCCCGACACGCCGACCTTGCCCGGGTCTCCACCGGCCCGGGAGGTGACGGTGGTGATCATCGCCCAGACGTCGGCGAGCGACGCGCCGATGCCGCCCTGGCAGCTCTGGCTGAAATGATCGTACGAGCCGCTGCGGTTCACGCCGCCGAGGCTCGGCTTGTAGCCGACCGCGCCGCAGAAGCTGGCGGGCCGCAGGATCGAACCGACCACCTGGGTGCCGAGCCCGACCGGCACCATGCCGGCGCCGACCGCAGCCGCCGTGCCGCTCGATGAACCGCCCGGCGTGCGCGATGCGTCATGCGGATTGGTGGTCTTGTGCCACGGATGGGAGGCGGCGAACTCGGTCGTCGTGGTCTTGCCGAGGATCACCGCACCCATTTCGCGAAGCGCCCGGACCGCGGCGGAATCTCGCCGTGTCTGCGTGCCCTCCCACATCGGCGAACCCTGCCCGGTCGGCATGTCCGCCGTCTCGATCACGTCCTTCACGACCACCGGCATGCCGTCGACGGCCGAGAGCGGCTTGCCGTCACGCCACCGCGCGGTGGATTCGTCGGCGGCCTTCTTCGCTCCTTCGGCGTTGAGGCTGACGAATGCGCCGATCTTCGGCTCGTCCTTTGCGATCGCGTCGAGACATTCGTCGAGGAAGCTGCGGGGCGTGACCTTGCCGGACCTCAGGTCACGGGACAGCGAAACGTAGGAACGCAGACCAGACATATTTTCGGTTCTCGCACTTGTGGTGACAGGCTCAATCGCGCCTGTCTTTCTTTTCGGCTTCCCGGACGGGCGTTTCCGGCTTCAGCCCGCCACGGCGCCGGCCGAACGTCTCGGCGCCGCTCTTTTCCCAATCGCCTTTGACGGCACGTTGCGCGTAGGTGTCCCACGCATCGTCCCAGTCGCCGAGCGTGTAGCCATGCCACGGCGGCTGCGGCGCCACCGGCGGCATGCCAATCTCGTGCCATATGGCGAGGCCGCGCTCCATGTACTCGCGGGTCGGCAGCGCCAGCGGTGGGAACGCGGCCTTCAGCGTCGCGTCGATCAGCAGCGACGAGTCGTCCGGCTGGCGGCCGGACTTCGGCCCGTGGCCTGTGGAGCGATGCGGTACGATCTGCACGTCGCGGATCGGATTGGCACGGTAGGCCATCGACCAGAACACCGCGTTGGTGTTGGTCGGATCGATGTCCTCGCTGACGGCGACGACGATCTTGCCGCAATCGGCGCGGAAGTTGGACGCGCCGTGCAACGCGCGCCAGACTTCGGTGCGGGCCGATCCCGGCGCGAACTTCAGGAAGATCACCGGACGGACGTTGGCCAGCGGTTCGAGCAGCGAAACGGCGCGGATGCCCTTGATGCCGAGCTGATCCTTCAGGTGCGCCATGAACATCGGCTCGTAGGCGACTTTCTTGATGACGCTGCTTTCGCTCGGCGTGACCTGGCTTACGATCGAGACGAACATCGGCTTCTTCTTGCGGGTGATCGCCGTCACCTGCATCGACATGTTGAAGTCTTCGAGCGCGACGTAGCCGTGGCTCTCGCCGAACGGACCCTCCGGCTCCAGCAGCTCCGGATCGACCAGCCCCTCGATGACGATCTCGGAATCGGCCGGGACGTCCAGGTCGATGGTGACGCACTTCACGGTGCGGATCGGCTCGCCGGCGAGCCCGCCGGCCACCGCCATTTCGTCCTGGTCGATCGGCAGCTTCTGCGGCCCGGTGAACACCACCACCGGCGCCGCGCCGACCACGATGGCACAGGGCATCGGCTTTTTCAGCTCACGATACTTGAGCCAGTGCGCGTAGCCGCCGGCGCCGCCGGTGCGCGACGCCATGCGAACGCCGAGCCGGTCGGTCGCCTTCAACTGGCCGCGGTAGGTGCCCATGTTCTGGATTCCGCTCTCCGGATCCTTGGTGACGCACAGGGTCGCGGTGAGATACGGCGCGGCGTCAAACCCGGGCGTCGAGACCGGCACCGGCAACGCCTTGAGCCCACCATCCGGCTTTTTCAGGTCGCTGCCCTTGATGACAACCTCCTGGCACGGCGCGGAATTCGCCCGCACCGGCGGGATCGGATGGTTGACCGCCTGCAGCCAGGCCGCACCGATCTCCTCGATCGGCCGCCCCATGCCGATGGCATAGATCTGCGGCGAGGCCGACAGCGCACCCACCACCACCGGCATGTCGTATTTCCGGCCGCTGCCGTCCACCACATTGGTGAACACGAACGCGCGCCGCTGGTCGTCCGGCAGGTTGCCCTGGAACTGCCAGCGCACCAGCGGATGAAGCTCGGTGTCCTTGTCGATCGGCCGGTCGACCCGGACCACCAGCCCCTGCGCCTCAAGCTGCGCAAGGTGCTCCTGGAAATCGAGTGCCGGCCCGGCGGATTTCGGTGAAGTGCCTTGTTTTTGCGTCTGGTCGAGCATTGCACAGCTCTCGTGTCCCGGATGCAGCGCAGCGCGAGCGATAGCGAGTGGTGCGCTGCCGATCCGGGACCCCGGTTTATTCATAACAGAACCGGGGTCCCGGGTCTGCACTGCATCACGTCGTGCTGCAGCGCGCCCGGGACACGGGAATCCTACTTCTTGTTCTTCATGTACGCTTCGATGACGGGGCGCGCGTGGCGGAAGCAGTCGACGCCCGCGGGAATGCCGCAATAGACCGCGATCTGGATCAGCACCGCGCGGATCTCGTTCGGCGTCATGCCGTTGTTGAGCGCGCCGCGCACGTGGGTCTGGAACTCCTCCATGCGGCCGAGGCAGGCGATCATGCCGAGATTGAGGATGGAGCGCTCGCGCGGCGGCAGCGTATCGTCGCCCCACGCCTCGCCCCAGCAGTATTGCGTGACGATGCGCTGGAAGTCGCGGTTGAAGTCGTCGAGGTTCGCCATCGCCTTGTCGACATACTCGTCGCCGGCCACCTGGCGGCGCATCTTCATGCCGACGTCGTAGGTCTTCTGGTCCATGGGTTTTTCTCCTTTTCAGTCTTCTTCAGGTCCGCCGGTCCAGCGCTTGACCGCGCTGGTCTCGATGCCGAACAGATCGAGCAACCGGCCGACCGTGTGGTTGATGATGTCGTCCACCGTCCTCGGCTTGTTGTAGAACGCAGGCACGATCGGCGCGATCACCGCACCAATGTCGGCAAGCGTGGTCAGGGTGCGCAGATGCCCGCCGTGCAGCGGTGTCTCACGCACCGCAAGCACCAGACGCCGCTTCTCCTTCAGCACCACGTCGGCGGCGCGCGACATCAGGGAGCTCGTCACACCGGTCGCGATCTCGCTCATGGTCTTGATCGAGCACGGCGCGATCACCATGCCCATGGTCGGGAACGAACCCGACGAGATCGACGCGCCAATGTCGGCGGCAGGATGGTTCACCCTGGCGAGCGCGCGAACGTCCTTCGGCTTGTAGCTGGTCTCGTAGGCCAGCGTCATTTCCGCCGACTTGCTCATCACCAGATGGGTTTCGATATCGGTCTTCTGCAGAAGCTCCAGAATCCGGATGCCATAAACGGCACCGGAGGCGCCCGAGATACCGACCACCAGGCGCCGTGGATTCTTGCTGCTCATGGACATGCTCTTGGACTGGCTCTCATATCCCTAAACGGGAGCTTGAAACTTTGCAAAGGCGGCCAGAACGGTCTCGAGCGGCTGCGCCGGGAACCTGCCGAGATGGGTCTGGTAGGCCGCCACGCTGGCGGCGGCCGCTGCATCTTTCGAGCTCTCGGGCATGCCCAGCGGTCCGGCCTGCGAGAGGCTGTACATGGCCTCCTGCTGCAGCCGCTCGGCTTCCAGCTCGACCGCCTTGATGCGGGTGCGGAAACCTTCCGCCAGCTCCGGCGCCATCACCTGCGGCGGCTCCCTGAGGCCGCGCCGCAAGTTTCGCAGCGGGATCACGGCGAGGTCGCGCCACGCACCGAAGCCCCGGTCCAGTTCGGCGACCTGCGCGGCGTCGAAGGCCCGTCCGCGCGTCGCGTTCCAGAGCAGGAAGAACAGCAGGTTGACGTCGACACCGGCCCGGTCCTGCAGTTCGATGCAGGACGGCGCGACGCCGGGCTCGGCGTAGAACTTCACGGAGAACCGCCAGAACGGCGATTTGTCCGCGATCGCCGGCGATCCGCTCATGCGGCGGACAGCTTGTCGTAAGCGCCTGCCTCGCGCAGCGCGTTGACGATCCGCTCGGGCGTCAGCGGCATCTCGACGAAATGCACGCCGAACGGCGACAGCGCGTTCTCAATCGCCGCGACGATGGCCGCCGGCGCCGGGATGGTGCCGCCTTCGCCCGCGCCCTTGACGCCGATCGGATTGAGCGGGTTCGGGGTCTCGACGTGGACGATCTCGCAGCCCGGAACGTCGGGCGCAGACGGCATCAGATAGTCCTGGAACGTGGTGGTCAGGGGATTGGCGTCGGCGTCGTACTTCATGTGCTCCAGCAGGGCGTTGCCGATGCCGTGAGCCACGCCGCCCTGCACCTGACCGTCGACGATCATCGGATTGATGACGACGCCGCTGTCGTGCGCCACCGTGTAGTTGAGGAACGTCACACCGCCCGTCATCGGATCGACCTCGACCTCGACGACGTGGGTGCCATTGCAATAGGAGGCCTGCGCCGGCGCAAAGAACGCGCTGTGTTCGAGCCCGGCCGCCTGGCCTGGTGGGAACGCCGAGCCGGGAACGCCCTGCGCCATCCGCGCCAGATCGGCAAACGCCAGCTTCTGCCGGTTGCCGGTGCGCGCGATGGCTTCGCTGTCTTCCAGGTCGATGTCGTCCTCGGGCACGTTCATGGCACGGGCGGCGAGCGACAGGATCTGCTTGCGCACCGACTGGCCGGCGATCAGCGCGGACGATCCGGCATTGACCGCCTGACGGCTGGCGAATCCGCCGATGCCCTGGGAGATTGCGGCGGTATCGGCAATCGTCATGACGATGTCCTCGATCCGGCAACCGAGCTGGTCTGCGACGATCTGCGACAGCGTCGTGCGGGTGCCCTGCCCCTGGTTGGTCGCGCCGGTCGCGACCGCCACCTTGCCGTTGGTCAGCACGCGCACCGTGACGCCCTCGAACGGGCCCAGGCCGGTGCCCTCGACGTAGTTGCCGATGCCGATGCCGATGTAGCGACCCTGCTTCAGCGCCTCGGCCTGCCGGGCAGGAAAGCTTTCGTATCGCGAAACCTCGATGGCCTTTTCCTGGCTCTTCGGGAAGTCGCCGCCGTGATAGACGATCGGCTTGCCGTCGCGGAAGATCAGTGGAATCTCGTACGGCATCTGCTCAGGCCTGATCATGTTGCGGCGGCGGACCTCGATGCGGTCGAGCTTCAGCTCGCGCGCAATGCGGTCCATCAGGCGCTCCATGATGAACACCGCCTGCGGCCGGCCGGCGCCGCGCACCGGCGCGGTCGGCACCTTGTTGGTCAGCGCGACGGTGACCTCGAGGCTGTAGGCCGGCATCACATAAGGGCCCGGCACGGTGACGGCCGCGATGTAGGGCATGACGATGCCCCACGGCGTGAACGCGCCGGTGTCGTGCAGCATGCGGCCGCGGAATGCGCGCAGCCTGCCGTCGGCGTCGGTCGCGACGGCGACGGTCCAGTACTGGTCCCGCTCCTGGATGGCGCAAAGGAAATGCTCGCGGCGGTCCTCGAACCATTTCACCGGGCGGCCCAGCTTCATGGCAGCGGCCGGGATCACCGCCTCCTCGGCGTAGAACGGAGCCTTGGGCCCGAACCCGCCGCCGACGTCGGGCGCGATCATGCGGATCGACTCCAGATCGCGCTCGAACAGGTCGGCCAGCGTGCGCCTGCCCAGATGCGGCGTCTGCGTGCCCGACCAGACGGTCAGCATGTCGGTCGCCGGATCGTGGCTTGCCAGCACGGCACGCGGCTCCATCGCCATGCCGCCGCCGCGATGAGTCCAGATCTCCTCCTCGAACACGTGCGCCGCCCCGGCGAACGCGCCGTCCACGTCGCCATATGCGGTCGGCACCACGAGAGCGACGTTGCTTGGGATGTCGGAATGGACCAGCGGCGCACCCGGAGCGATCGCCGCGCGCGCGTCGCTCGCCGACGGCAGCACCTCGTAGTCGACCATGACCAGGGCGGCCGCGTCCTCGGCAATCGGGCGCGAATCCGCGATCACGACCGCAACCGCCTGGCCCGTGTAGTTGACCTCGTCGATGGCGAGGCAATGCTGCGTGCGCATGGTGCGGTTGTCGGTGACGGGCAGCATCATCGGGATGCGCTGCGTCGCCATCGGTCCGGGCAGGTCCTTCGCGGTCAGAACCGCATGGACGCCGGGCATCGCCAGCGCCGCGCCGGCGTCGATGCCCCGCACCCTGGCGTGGCCATAAGGGCTGCGCACAAAGCAGGCGTTCAACGCACCCGGCAGCTTGATGTCGTCGACGAACCGCCCGCGGCCTGACAGCAATGCCGGGTCTTCAAAACGCGTAACACGCGCACCGAAATGCTTTGCACCCATGGCTGCAGTATCGGCCGGGAGCGCGGCCAAGGGAAGTGCAGGGCCGAAGACCTGACCGGCGGCGCGCGAAGCCGCGATGGTTCCGGCTAGGCCGCAGCCGGCCGTTGCGGCGAACGGTTCGCCATGCGCTCCCGGGTCTGCCGGATCGAGCCGCGTGCGAGCTGACCGCCGAACTTGATCCAGCGGCGCGCCGCCCAACCCAGACCCGGATCGATCGCCATGGAGCGCAACTCGAATGCCTTGGCGAGCGAGAGCGCATCGCAGGCCTGCTTGACCGGATCGCCGTAAAAGGCGGCAATCTTGCCTTGATCCATTCCGGGCGTGGCCAGCCAGCGCGGAATGTGGACGTTGCACAGCCGCTCCACGTCGTTGAGCGCCTTGCGCGCACCCGTGCCCGCCGCGGGACATGAGGTCGCAAACGCATCGCCGACCAGGACGATGCCAGGACGGACGGGCTGTTCCGTGGTGTAGAGGTCGACCGGCCTGATCTGGACGCGGTCGGTCACCTCGAATGGCCCCATCAGATTGCGCAGGCCGGGCATCGCGCCAAACAGCAGGTCCTGCGGTGCGCGGCGGAACGCGCCGAGCCAGGGATCGTCCATGGTGCGATAGACGAACAGGTTGGCGCGCATGCTGCCGCCGATCGGGAACAGCGTCATGTACGCCGCGCGGGAAGCCGGCGATTCCGAATAATGCGTCAGCGCCGGAAAGCCGAAGCGGGAGCGGCCCACCGGAGCGGCATCGAAGCCGATCGAGGTCGAATGGCCCTCGCTCAGCACCTTGCGCTTCATGCCGAGCTTGTGAACGACGCCAACATTCAGGCCGGACGCCACCACCAGAAGCCGCGCGGAAACCTGCCAGCCGTTGGACAGCGTGACCACCTGCCGGTCCGCGCCGGTCTGGATGTCCTGCACCTTGGCGTGAACGAACGCGACCCGACCGGGAATTTCGCCGCGCACCGTGTTGACGAGCGTGTCGTAGCGGATGCCCTGCTGGTCGCCCGGCCGTCTCTCCACCACACGGCCGAACCGCGAGACCCACGACTCGCGGTCATGGGTCGATGCGCGCCGCACCGCGTCGGCAAGGCCGCACTTCTCGAGGATCGCCATCTGCGGTCCATCGAGCTTCTCGCAACGGAAATCTGCCGGATAGACCTGCCGTGGATCGATCAGGACGACATCGATGCCGGATCGCCCGAGTATCGCAGCAACGACCGAACCGGCGAGGCCTCCGCCGACGATCGCAATGTCCGTGTGCCGCATCGGACCGCTCTCCATCAAAGGCTATCTGCGGCAAAACTACACGGTTCTCGCCGGGCAGAATTCGATTTCACCGTTAATCCTAAAGTCGTTAACGCGCTGCTGCGTGCTGGTGTCTTTTGCGGTAGCGCCGGACCGCAACGTAGACCTGTTTGCTCAGCCCGCGCAGATTCCGGTAGCGCTTCTGCAGCAGAGCAAGAACGGCGAACGCGAACGAGCCCCCGCGCCGCGTGTCGATCCAGACGTCGGCAACCGCATGCCGCTCGGTCCAGGTCGCCATGAAGCTGCTGGCGTCATAGGAGCAGGAATCGACGTAGGCGATCGACTTGTCGGCCAGGAATGCGGCCGTGTAATCCTCGAGCAGCAGCATGCCCGGCGAGTAATCGCGGAACTCCTCGTCGTATGCGGTTTTCCAGGTGTAGGCCACCGCGCCCGCACGAATGACGATCTGCATGCTGATCGGATGGTCATCAAGATAGAGCGCGTGGATCGCAGCGCAGCCCTGCTCCGCCATGCCGAGGATCGAACGGCGGATATACGCCGCATTCTCTGAATCGCTGAGCAGCGCAGTCCCCTGACGGCCCTTCCATCCCGACGCCTCCATGCGCAGGAAATCCTCCAGCGCCGGACGAACCGCGTCGCGGTCGCGGGCGACGACATGGGACAGCTTGCCGCGTTCCGCCAGCCGCCGCCGGTGCTGGCGCAGCTTCTTGCGGCTGGAACTCGACAGCGCTTTCTCCAGATAGGTCTTGCCGTCGAGGCTGGACGCAAGCTTTGGCCGCTGGCGCAGCCGCTCGAGCCAGCACGGCGCGCTACCGCGGGCGGCCAGCACACGCACCAGCGCTTCCATGGTCGGACAATCGGCACTCATGGCATCGAGCGCGGCGATCTTCGGCAGCCGCGGATCCGCGGCGAGCGCGTCGAGCATTGCATGCAGCGTCTCGTCGAGGCAGTTCCGGTCGATCACCGGCGTGGCGAGATAACGATGCGGCCCCGGCGGGATGGTCAGCGTGCGCACCGGAATGACCGACTGGTTCGGACGCCCGATCGAGAACGCCCACAGACCGGCAAGCTGCCGTCCGCCCGCGCCTGGCCTCCAGACCAGCAGGGCCTGGCTTTGCGATTCCGGGAACACCTCGGCGGCGGCCTGCACCATCGCCGGATCCATCAGCACGTTGGGCACGTCGGCGCGCGCCAGCAGATCGATCCACTCGGGACGGAGCGACGCCAGCCGCCCGGCATCGACGACCTCGACCGTCAGACTGGAGGACGCGCGCGTCGTGGCGGAGATTGCGTACGGCGAGACCGTCACGCCGACGGTCGAAAGCGCCTGGATATTGCTCATGCGAAATGAGTCCCCGAACCCGCCGCGACGATTGGTAGCGATCGCTCATAGGCCCGCAAGCTTTCACATCCGGTTACGCCGATCGCGGAAAGTCGGGACCGGTACGGTTAATCGCCGGTGTACGGCAGCAGCGTCGGACCTGAACAAGCACCGTACCGACGCAAACGCCGCGGTTAACGTTTTGTCGACGCAACTCTCACGATTTTCCGTTTGGTCCATGGAATTCACGCTTCCGTCGCCGCGTGCCGGATATGGTCCGCGCAAAGCAACGAACCCCAGCACACGGGCAGCAATGACACCGGCCACCCAGACAGCCTTCGAGGCACAACCGGATGCGGAGTTTGGCGCGGCCACGGATCGCCGCGCCGTCACGGCGCCTGCGGATGTACGGCTGTCGCTCGGGGCGCGACCCGACGATCTGGAGCAGGAATGGCGGGCCTTCGAGCAGCACGCCGACTGCACCGCGTTTCAGACCTACGACTGGATCTCCACCTGGCTCCGCACCGTCGGCCGGCACCGCACAGTCTCGCCGGCGATCGTGAGCGGACGCGACGAGACGGGCCGCCTTCTCTTCATCCTTCCGCTTGCGGTCGAGCCGTTCGGCGCGGCGCGGCGGCTGACGTGGCTGGCCTCCGATCTTTGCGACTACAACACGCCGCTCCTGGCGCCTGATTTCTCCCGGCGCATCGGAACGGATCGGTTCACCGCGATCTGGAGCGACATCCGCGGCCGTCTGCAAGGCCATCCGGATTTCCGGCACGACTTCGTCCACCTCGAGAAGATGCCGGAGACGGTCGGCGCACAGGCCAATCCGATGCTCGGCCTGCCGGTGATGCGAAACGCCAGCAACGCCTACCTGACCCAGCTCGGCAGCGAGTGGGAGACGTTCTATTCCGCCAAGCGTTCGTCATCGACGCGCCGGCGCGACCGCACCAAGCGCAAGAAGCTCGGCGAGTTCGGCGCGGTTCACTTTGCCGAACCCGCGACGGCCGCCGAAGCCGGCACCTCGCTCGATATCCTGATCAAGCAGAAGACGCTGCAATTCGCCGGCATGGGCGTGCCGAACATCTTCGCCCGCCCGGGCTATCCGGAATTCTACCGCGCGATCGCGGTCGACGCAGGCAACCTCGTTCACATCAGCCGGCTCGACGTCGGCGATTTTCCGGCCGCGGTGAACCTCGGACTGCGGTTCCGCGGCTGCTACTATCATGTGCTGACGAGCTACACCGACCACGAGATGTCGAAGTACGGCCCCGGTGCGGCGCATCTGCAAGAGCTGATGGCGTATGCCATCAGGAACGGCTGCGACACGTTCGACTTCACCATCGGCGACGAGCGGTACAAGCGCGACTGGTGCGAGTCCGAGCGCAAGCTGTACGACCACATCTCGTTTGCCACGGTTCGCGGTGCCGCTGTTGCGGGTCCGCTGCTGGCCGCCCGCGCCGCCAAGCGCTGGATCAAGCAGACGCCGGCGGCATGGAACACGGTGACCCGGCTGCGCGCTTTCGCCGGATCGCTGCGCGGCAAGCCTGACGCCAAGAACGCCGAATAGCGACGTTCTCCTCTTCGCGCTCAGGCCCGGCGCGCCCAGACGAAAAGATGCAGGCCGAGCCTGCGCCGCGCGATCGTGTAGAGCAGGATCGATTCCACCACGAACGCCGCGGACGTCGCCGCCGCCACGCCCATGCCGCCGTACGGACCGGCGAGCATCAGGCAGCCGGCGAAATTGACGGCAAACGCCACCGCATAGGCGAGCGCGCAGATGCGCTGCTGGCCCGCCATGGTGACGAGCCGCTCGGCGGGCCCGACCGCGGCGCGCGCCATCAGACCGATCGCCAGCACGAACATCACGGGATAGGCGTCGCTGAACCCCGGTCCGAACAGCCACAGCAGCGGCCTGCCGAACGCCAGAATGAGAAGCGTCGCGGCAAGCGACGGCCAGAAGATCCAGCGGATCGTGCTGGCCACCAGCACCGCGAGCTTCTCGCGGTCTCCGGTCACGTGATAGGCGGCGAAGCGGTGCGCCGCGGAGGCCGCCACCGCGAAGTAGACGAACGTCACCAGCGTCAGGGTCTTCGACGCCGCAAAGTAATGCGCGACCTCGTCGGCGGGTCGGAACTTCTGCAGCACCAGCACGTCGGTCGTGGTCAAAAGGGTGTAGCAGCCCCACACGGCGATGAGGGGCAACGCCGTCGCGATCCAGGCCTTCACATCGTAGGTTTTCGGGCCGGGCTCGACCGTTGCGGCGAGCTTGCGGTTGAGCACCAGGAGCTGCGCCAGCGTGGTCGACCACACCGCAATCACCAGCGCGATCATGGTGGTGACCGCATCGACCTGGAAGCCGGCGAAATGCATGGCCGCGATCAGCGCCAGCAGCACGATCGGACGCAGCAGCGAATGCGGCATCAGGCCGAGCGCAATCCAGTTGTAGGAGCGCGCGATGCCGTCCAGCATGAACGACATGGCGTAGAACGGGACGGCAGCACAGGCGAGATAGAGCGGCAGGATCACGTTGCGGTCGAGCGAGTCCTCAAACGCATGAACCAGCGCGGCGCCGGCGAGGGCAGCGGCGGTGGTGAGGCCGAAGGTGATCCAGCGGCAGCCGATCAGATAGCCGCGCAGGCTGTCGAGCGCGCCGCGCTGCGAATACTCCGGGATGAAGCGCTGCGCGGTCTGCGCCATGCCGAGGTGCGCGATGTCGCCGACCAGCAGCAGCCATGTGTAGACATAGACGTAGGTGCCGTACTCGAAACCGCCCATCCAGCGCGCCAGCAGGATTTGCGAGAGGAACACCACCGCGGCGCTGGCAACCCGGATCAGGAAAGCGGTGCCGGCGAAGCGCTGGGCCGCGCCGTGCTCGCTGGCGAGCCAGGCCTCGACCCGGGCGGGCAGGCGGATCGGGAACCGCCGGGGCGGATTGACGTCGGTGACGGCCATGGCCCCGGACTACTAGCAATTGGTTAACTTTGGGCTGCGGCAACGGCTGAAAAGTGAGGAGACGACTGCTGCCGCTTTCTCAATCGTCGTCCCCGCGAAGGCGGGGACCCATACTCCGCAGCCTTTCGACAGGTCCGGGGCTCTCGATAAGCCGTGGCAATGGGTCCCCGCCTTCGCGGGGACGACATCGGCATGCAGCTCACCCAGCCACCGCGATCTCGAACGGGAAGGCGTCCACGATCTCCGGCCCGGTCTCGCCGATGATGTAGGTGTGGCCGAGGAAGATGCCGAACATGCCGTCGGCGCTAATCGGATTGGGTTCCGCCATGATGATCATGCCCGGCCTGATGATCCTGTCGGATTCCGAGCCGTCGATGTGGTCAGCCGCCACATGCGGGTTGTCGGTGACGATGTCGATGCCGTGGCAATGGATCGGGCGGGACTGCACGCCCTTCTCGCGGAAGAAGTCGCCGGCCTTGCGCAT